>JAJXUT010000114.1 GCA_021782655.1 Deltaproteobacteria bacterium | reverse complement strand
TAGATGAGTTTTTCCAGTTCCTCGAACAATAACCCCAAGTCGATGGGCTTGGCCACGTAGCCATCCATGCCGGCCGCCAGGCACCGCTCCCGGTCGCCGTGCATGGCGTGGGCGGTCATGGCGATGATCGGCACATGCCTGCCCCCAGCCCGCTGGGCCTCCAGCTCGCGGATGCGCCGGGTGGCATCCAGACCATCCATTCCCGGCATCTGCACGTCCATGAGGATGGCGTCGAAGTCCGTCCGGCTGGCCTCCGCCACCGCCAGCTCGCCGCTTTCGGCCAGGATCACCTGGAATCCCCGGCCCTCCAGAATGACTCGGGCCAAGGTCTGGTTGATCGGCTCGTCCTCGACCAGCAGGATCTTGAGATGCCGGTTGCGTTCCAAGATCAGCTCCCGGGTGACCATGTTCCGGCCCGGCTGGGCGAGTGCCGGATGCGGCCCGCCCAGCACCATCCGGATGGCGTCGATCAGTTCGCCGCCGCCCACCGGCTTCATCAGGTAGCCATCCACCCCCAGTTCCTTAAGCCGCCGCAACTCCTCGCTCTGACCGGAAGAGGTCAGAAGCAGGATGGGAATCTGTGCAAATTCAGGGGTGCCGCGCAGCCGCTCGGCCAGGGCCTGGCCATCCATCCCCGGCATCTGCGAGTCAAGCAGGACAAGGTCAAAGGGCGACGCCTCCAGCCGCGCCAGGGCCGCCTGTCCGCCCGCCGCCAGCTCCACCTGGGCCACGAAAGGGGCCACCTGCCTTTCGAGCACCTGGCGGTTGGAGTCGTTGTCATCGACGATCAAGACCCTAAGCCGCCCCAACTCGGCCCTGGCCGCCAGATCGCGCCCCGTCTCCGGCGCAGCGGGGGCGGGCCCAAAACCCAAGTAGAGATGGAAGGCGGCCCCCTTCCCCAACTCGCTCTCCACCAGGATGTCGCCACCCATCAGCCGGGCCAGCCGCCGGGAGATGGTCAGCCCCAGGCCGGTGCCCCCGTATTTGCGGGTGGCGGAACCATCCGCCTGGGTGAACATGTCGAAGATCGCCTCCTGCTTGGCCGGCTCGATGCCGATGCCGGTGTCCCGCACCAGGACGTGGACCGGAATCGGCCCGGACGGTGCGCCCCGACCCGCCTCTAAAGCCGACAGCAGCTCGACCCGCACCATGACCTCGCCCCGCTCGGTGAACTTGATGGCGTTACCGACCAGATTGATCAGTATCTGCTGAAAACGGCCCGGATCGCCGCCCACCTGGCGGGGGAGATGGGGGTCGATCTCCACCACCAGCTCCAGGCCCCGCTCGTGGGCCTTGACCGCCAGCATCTTCATGGTGCTCTGGATCAGGGTCTCGAGGTCGAAGGGGATCTCTTGCAGGTCGATGCGGTTGGATTCGATTTTGGAAAAATCGAGGATGTCGTTGATGAGGTCGAGCAGCCGGTCCGCCGAGTCCCGTACCAGCCGCAGGTACTCCTGACGCTGGTCATGCCCGTCGTGCCGCAGGAGGATATCGGTGAAGCCGATGATGGCGTTCATCGGGGTGCGGATCTCGTGGCTCATGTTGGCCAGAAACTCACTCTTGGCCCGGTTGGCGGCCTCGGCTTGCTCCTTGGCGGCCTGAAGGCTGGCCTCGACCTGCTCGCGTTCGATGATTTCGGCGTGCAGTTCCCGGTTGGCGTGGGTCAGAGCGGCGGTGCGGCGACCGACGATCTGCTCCAGGTTGTCGTTCATCTCCCGCAGGCTGCCGATGGTGTAGCGGGCCAGGTTGATCACCAGGAAGACGAAAAAGGCGCCGCCCATAAAGACCGCGCCCACCAAGAGTTCCACCGGAAAACGGAACTCGGTGAGCTGCAAGAAGATGAAGGCCAGATAGCCGGCCACGAAGAAGCAGATCAGCCCGGTCAGGGTAAGCCAGCGGCCCCGAAGCGCCGGGGGTACCCCGCGATACACCAGGGCGCTGGTCCGCATGGCGGCCAGCAGGAAACAGGCCCCCAGCCCCACCAGGGCCGTGGAAATGCCGACCGTGGCCACCATGTCTTTCCCTCAGCCCCCCCGGCAGAAATTTTGATGATCGACCATGAGGCAGCGATCCATGACCACCGTCAGCCCGGCGGCCCTGGCCCTGGCCGCCGCCTGCTCATGCACGATACCGAGCTGCATCCACACCGCCCCCGCCCCGATGGCAATCGCCTCCTCCACGATGGCCGGCACCTCCTCCGCCCGGCGGAAGATATCGACGATATCTACCCGTCCGGAGACTAAGCGCAGGTCGGGATAGGCGGTCAGTCCTAAAAGCCGGTCGTGGCCGGGGTTGACGGGTATGACCTCGTAGCCGGCGGCCAAAAGGTAGGCCGCCACCTGATGGCTGGGCCGGCCCGGCTTGGGCGACAGGCCCACCACCGCGATCCGCCGGGCCGTGGTCAGCAGCGCGGCCAGCTTGGCCTGGTCAAGGACGATCTCCTGCATGTTGCCCCTCCCTTCCCGCCCTAATCGGCCTTGCTGGGGACGGCCTCGGTCCCGGCCTTTTTGTCGCGCAGGGCGTGGATCTTATCCAGGTTTTTCTTGGCCGACTCATCGCCCTGGGCGGCCGCCTTCTTCAGCCAGTACTCCGCCTTGTCGAAGTCCTGGGGGATGCCTTGGCCGTTGCTGTACAGCACCCCCAGGTTGTTCTGGGCCGTCAGGTTGCCGGCCTCCGCCGCCTTGGTGAACCAATCGATGGCCTTTTGCAGGTCCTTCTCCACCCCCCGGCCCTCGACGTACAGCACCGCCAGGTTCTTCTGGGCGTTGCTGTTGCCCTGCTCCGCCGCCTTGCGGAACCAGTACACCGCCTTACCGCTGTCCTTCTCTACCCCCTGGCCGTTGCTGAGCATGATGGCCAGGTTGTTCTGGGCAATGGCGTTGCCCGACTCCGCCGCCTTCCGGCACCAGAAGGCCGCCTTCTGGAAGTCCTGCTCCACCCCGTCGCCCTTGGTGTAAACAATGGACAGGTTGTTCTGGGCGTTGGCATTGCCCTGCACCGCCGCCTTCTGGAACCAGGCCGCCGCCTGGGGCACGTCCCGGGCCACCCCCCGGCCCTCGACGTACATCACCCCCAGTTCGTTCTCGGCCTGGGCATCGCCCTTGACCGCCGCCGCCCGCTGGTACCAGTAGGCGGATTTGGCTGCGTCATGCCGGCCGAGGTTGTGGTCGCCATAGATAAGCCCTAGGTTATTCAGGGCGTCGGGGTGATCCTGTTCCGCCGCCTTGGTGAACCACTTGATCGCCTGGTCGTAATCCACCGACGTTGCCTCGCCCTTGGTGTACATGATGGCCAGGTTGTTCTGGGCGTTGGCGTTGCCGGCCTCCGCCGCCTTGGTGTACCAGTTCAAGGCCTGCTTTAAGTCCTTGTTCACCCCCTCGCCCTTGGCGTAGATCAGACCCATGTTGTTCTGGGCCACCGGATTGCCGGCCTCCGCTGCCTTGGAAATCCAGGAGAGCGCCTTGGTCTGGTCCTTGGGCACCCCGTCACCCTGGAGATACATGATCCCCAGGTCGTTTTCCGCCTCCTGGCTGCCCTGTTCCGCCGCCGCCAGCTTGTACCAGTACGCCCCCCGGCCCAGATCCTTGGCCGTCCCCTCTCCTCCCTCGCTGTAGAGCTTGCCGAGATGGTTGGCGGCCTCGATGTCCCCGTGCTCCGCTGCCTGGATCAGCTCGGCCAACCGCCCGCTGGGCTTGGCCGCCGGGGCCTGGGGCGGTGACGGGACGGCCTCGGGCGGCGGGGCGGGATTCTCCTTCCGGATCGCCGCGGCGTCTGGGGCAGGACTTGCGGGAGCGGGCCGTCGGCCTTCAGGCTCACCCTGGCCTTGGCCAGACGCGGACTGGCCCTCGGTCTTGCTGGCCGGGGGCGCGGACGGTGTCTTGGCAACCGGCTCCTTGGCGGGCTTGCTCGTGGCCTTGGCGGTCGGAGTTGCCACGGGCGCGGGCTGGGCAGGCCCCGGGCCGGCTTCGGCAGGCGCGGGGATTGTCGTCGTCGGCTCGCGCAGCTCCGTCAGCCGTTTCTTGGCCGGGGCGTAATTTTTGGCCGCCGCCTGCCGGTAGAGGGCCAAGGCCTGCTCCCGGCCACCGGGCGCGGCCCCGGACTCGCAGAGCAGGGCCAATCGGTACATCCCCCGGGGATAACCCTTGGCCACCGACCTCTGATACCATTCCGTCGCCTGGGCCAAATCCTTAGGTACCCCCACCCCGGTCTCGTAGAGGATGCCCAGATTAACCTCGGCCCTGGGCAAGCCTTGATCCGCCGCCTTCCGGTACCAATTCGCCGCCTTGCCAGGGTCTTTGGCCACCCCCAGGCCCAGCTCGTACATCACCCCCAAAGGCCGCTGGCCCTCGGCGTAACCCTGCTCGGCGGCCTTCTGATACCAGTACACCGCCTGGGCCAGGTCCTTGCCGACCCCGGCGCCACGCTCATAGGCCTCGCCCAAGGCCACCTGCGCCTTGGGGTCCCCGGCCTGGGCCCGGCGCTGCAAGGCTTCATCCCCAGCCCAGGCCGGCCTAAACGAAAACATGACCAGCAACAGCACCCCTAGAAAAACCGATACCTTTTGCCTCACGACGCCTCCCGTTTCCTAGCTGTCAACTCTTCCCTCAACCGGCTGGCCTCCCGGCGCATCCCCGCCGCCTGGCGGCAGAGCTCGGCCCGCCTCCTGGCCTGCCGCCAATCTCGGCCCCGGAGCATAAGCCAAACCAACCCGATATTACAACAGATGTCGCCTATCGCAACTACAATCAGCCGTTTCGCGCCCACGGTCAGCCCTTGCCGATCCACTTGCGCAACACCTCGCCCGGCAGGGCATGGGCGCCCTTGATCAGCATCACTCCCTGATCGAGGTTCGAGCGTTTAAGCTCGGCGGCCTTGGCCTGCAACTGTACGTTCTCACGCCGCAGGCCGGCCAGGGTCTCCTCCTGATCCAGACGACGGCGCGTCTCCGAGTCCTCCTGCTCCCGCGTCTGCTCAAGGGTGCTGCTTAGCGCTTCCATCTCCCGTTGCAACCGGGCGATGGTCTCCTGGCTGGTGGCCTTGTCCTCCCTGGCCTGCCGCACGGCGTGGCGCAGATCGGCCACCTCCACCTGCCGGGCGAGCACCAACTCGGCCAGCTCCTGCCGCGTCGCCCGCAGCTCCTCGGCCCGCCGCTCCGCCTCCGCCCGCCACTGCCCGGACTCGGCCACCAGCCGCGCCACCTCCTCCCGCTCCCGTTCCTGAGCCAGACGCAGCTCGGTCAGCTCCCGCGCCTCG
>JAJXUT010000030.1 GCA_021782655.1 Deltaproteobacteria bacterium | reverse complement strand
ACCGGGGGGCCGAAACCCCCTTTCGCGTTCGACTTGCATGTGTTAAGCACGCCGCCAGCGTTCGTTCTGAGCCAGGATCAAACTCTCCAGTTTGAATTCCTTCTCTACCAATTCACCTCATTCAAGGTTCCTCGGCTCGCTGTATTACTTCTTTACTGCTTACTTCGTTGGCCCGTTGTCTTGCTATTCAGTTGTCAAAGATCGACTCCCCTTACTGCTTGCCCTGGCTCTTTCGCCCGGGCATCCCGTCTATTTACCTCAGCTCCTAATCCCTGTCAAGAGGATTTTTGCCGCCTCTCGTAACAACTCTCATCTGCTGGCCCCAGCCCCGTGCCCCCCCACCCTTTCCCGGTAACGGGACACCGCCCGGTTATGCTCGCTTAAGTTCCTGGAGAAGTAATGAGTGCCGTCGTTTTGGGAAACGAAATAGTAAAAATCCTCGGAAGAGGGCCGCAGCACCGCCTCGATTGAGGCCCGCCCCGGACTGCATATCGGGCCTACGGGCAAACCAAGGTTGGTGTAGGTATTGTAGGGGGTCGGGGTCTCGAGATCCACCTTGGTGAGCGGCGTCCCGAACTTCAAGGCCCCATAGATGACCGTGGGGTCGGCCTGCAACTTCATCCCCGACCGCAACCGATTTAAAAACACCTTGGCCACCAGGGGCCGCTCGCTGGCCAGGGCGGTCTCCTTCTCCACGATCGAAGCCAGGGTCAGCAGCTGATAGTCGGTCAAGGCCGGCATCCCGTCCACGACGGCAGTCGGACCAGAACCAAGGGACGGCTGCCCCCTCGCCGCCGTCTTCTCCGCCGCCAGCACCTGTCGCATGTGCCGAACCATGCTCGCGATGATAGCCTTAAGCCCGGCTCCCTTTTCGAAAAAATAGGTGTCCGGGAAAAGATAGCCCTCCAAACTGGCTGCCGAAAGACCCAGACCACGAATGAACCCGGGATCGGTAGCCAGCCTTAAGACATCCTCCCGCCCGCCCCAGGCTCCGGCCTGAAGGATGTCCGCCACCTGATAGAGGTTGCTGCCCTCGGGGATGGTTATAGCGTGCCGTACCGTCCTGCCGGCGGCGAGCTGCATGAGCACCGCCCGGGGACTCATGCCTGGGGCAAAGGCGTACTCCCCGGCCTTAAGCCGCTTGGCCGTTCCCATGAGCTTGGCAAACAGGATAAAGCGCGGGTCGGGGGAGACAATCCTGGCCCGCACCAAAATTTTCCTGATGCCCAGCAGTCCGGCTCCGGGCGGGATATCCACCGTCGCCACCTGGGTCCGCGCCGGCCCAGACTGATCGGGATAGCACCACAGCCCAACAAAGAGGACAGCAGCCAAAAATAGCCCAGCCACTCCAGCCCGCCACCAAGCCCGCCGTCCAGGCGACCATGGGCGTCCGGCAGAGGACGGCGTCGTATCGCTATCGCCCGGCCTATCCGGCGGGCTGGCATCCGTCACTGGCATGAGAAACTAGGTTCCCCATCTTTAACTACTGGTCGGGGCGAGAGGATTCGAACCTCCGACCTCCTGCTCCCAAGGCAGGCGCGCTAACCAGGCTGCGCTACGCCCCGACACCATTTATCTGCCGGTATTACTTAGCATTATCGACAAACGCCCGTCAACCATTTTTTCCGGCCTCGCCACCACGTGGCGGGCACAAAGAAACAACGCCTAAAAATAATTATCAATTGACAACTAAGGGGTAGCACCTATAACATTTTGTCACAGTAAGCTGCCTGCCAACTTGCAGTTGCCGGCCGGGCGGCCAAGGGCCTGAGACGGTGGAGCTATCCTCCTTATCCCAACAGGCGGCTAAAGGACAGCAACCCCATTAACCCCAGCAATCTCTCAACAATAACTCATCCATGCCCCCCTCGGTTCCCAAGATCTCCATTGACCAACTCATCGAAATCGTCGTCGCCGGAGGACGAATCCGCACCGGCATCGACATCTTCAACCGCCAAGGCACCTTGTTGTTAGAGAAGGACGTCCTGGTCTCCGAGGCCAAGACCCTAGAGAAGATCAAACGACTGGGGGTCGTCGACCTGCCCATCGTAGCCAGCAACGCCGGCGGGCTATGGGACAAGGACGGCAAGCAGATCCGCCTCCCGGCCCCGGAATCCATCCCCTCCCCGGCCAAGCGTCCCACGACCGCCATCACCTCCGAGGTCGATCGCCGGATTGAGGAAATCTGCGAGTTAAAGGAAATCGCCTGTCAGAAATACGAACACGCCAAACAATGCATAAAGGAAGTGCTCAGTTCGATCCAGCAAAACGGCGGCAAATTCGATTTCGAGATGATCTCCGATACCGTGACCGGACTTTTCGAGTTCGTCTCCAAACACGAAAATGCCTTCTCATACCTGACCCGTGAGATATTCTCCTACGACAATTATCTATATAACCATTCGATAAATGTATGCACCATCGGCACCGTGATTATGCGGAAGTTCAATGACAACTTCAACGCAGCGGTGAATTCATTTCTAAACAGCGGCATAAGCAGCAATATCAATGATGCGAAAATGGACGAGAACTCATTTTCATATTTTCAACCTGATGAAATGATTGACATTTCTATCGGGTTCTTCATGCACGACATGGGGAAGATTCTTGTTGCTAAGGAGATAATGAACAAACCAGGAAAATTAACCACGGAAGAATTCGAGGTGGTCAAGTCACACAGCACCGAAAAAGGCCTGCAGCTTCTGGAAACTAACAATCTCATCAATCCTTATCTTGCCAATATCAGTCTCTATCATCATTCCCGTCTTTATCGCGACGAGCCCAACTGCTACCCCCTCACCAAGAGTCAAAACGAGATCCAACCCTACGTCAAGGTCTGCAAGTTGGCCGACATTTACGACGCCATGACCTCCAAGCGCTGCTACAAGGAGGCCTTGAACCCGGTGGCGGTGGTGACCGAAATCTTCCACAAGTACGCGGAGAAGGACCCGCTGCTGCAATACATCCTGCACTCCTTCGTAAAATCGGTCGGCATCTACCCGCCCGGCAGCATTGTCGCCTTGACCAACGGCCAGCTCGCCTACGTCTTGGACAGCCAAGGCCCCATCCTGCTGCCGGTGACCGACAGCCAGGGCGCCACCCTGGCCGCCAAACCCGACATGCTGGTCCTGGATAAGGGGGAAACCTCCGACGGCCTCAAGGTGGACCGCCGCAAGCCCGCGATCTCGCCTCTAGAGGCCTACAAGATCCTACCCGACTATCTGCTCAAGACGATTCAAACCCACGCCGCCTGAAACCGGCTATAGCCGCTCCTCACCCGAAGCCAATAACTCCAGGGCGTCACGATCCAGGATGGTGACGTTCGACCCACGGCATGCAATAAGCCCCGCCTTGCTCATCCGGGCCAAGATGCGGGAGAGGGTCTCGGGGATGGTGCCGAGCAGACTGGCCAAGTGGGTCTTGGTGAGATCAAGACGCACCTCTTCTTCACCCTGCTCCTCGGCCAAGAGCAGCAGATGCACGGCCAGACGGCCAGGGACTTCCTTAAGCGAGAGGGATTCGATGAGCCTGGCGAAGGCCTTCAAGCGCAACGACAGGGCGGCCAGCATGTTCATGGCCAGGGCGGGGTTTTGCTGGATCAATCCCAGGAAGGCGGCCCTGGGGAAATAAAAAATCCGACTGGCTGTCAGGGCCAGGGCGTGGGCTGGAAACCTAGCACCCGCGAACACTGCCGCCTCGGCGAAGGGTTCGCCGGGACCAAAGAGGTGCAGAATCTGCTCCTTGCCCTCGGCGGAAAGCTTGTAGATCTTTACCCGGCCGCTGATGACCACGAAAAATCCCACCCCCTCGTCACCCTCCGAGAAGATGGTCTCGCCCCGGCCATAGACCCTATCCCCGACAATCCGCGCCAAGGCCTGCAACTGCCCCGGCTCCAAGCCAGCAAATAGCGGCACCCGGCCCAGGGCCTCGACAATCTCCATCCGCCGCTCCGGATACCGGACGCCCTAGCCTTCGGCCTACCTTAAACGGCCAGGGCTTAGGCGAGCAAATCTATCTGCCGGCCCGAGGCCTTGCCGGCCCCCGGTGCCTGCTGCTGGGCCTGGAGTTGCTGATTCTGCTGCTGTTGCGCGGCGCGGGCGTCTGCGGCCTGCCGCCTGGCGTCTGCCTGCTGCTGCATGGCCTGGGCCTCGGGCGAGATAGACACCGTTGCCCCGGCGCTGGCCGCCGGGGCGGCATCTCGCGCTGGCTTGGCCGGAGAAACGCTCGCGGTCTGGGAAGAAGATTGCTGACTGCCGGACAGAAGGGCGGGATTCTGGGACGCGTTAATATTCATGGTCGTTTCCTCCTGGCCACACTATACGTCCAGCGGGACGAATAGGCAAGCCCCGCCAATTACTGCTGCTGCCCCTGGCCGGCCTGACGCTGCTGGCTCTGATACAGGGCCAGGAAGTTCACCGGCTCCATCAGGAAGGGCACGAAGCCGCCGTCCACGGTGAGCTGGCTGATGATCTGCCGGGTATAGGGGAACATCATGGTCGGGCAGTCCACGGCCAGCACCACCGGGATGTGCTGCTCGGGGATATTCTTGATGGTGAACACCGCACAGTGCTCAATCTCGATCAAGAACAGGGTGTTCGCCTCCTCGCCCTGGGTCACCTTGGCGGTGATCGAGATGGTTACTTCATAAACCCCATCGCCCTCGATGGGCGCGCTCTTCAGGCCTAAATTCACCTCCACCTTGGGCTCGCTCTGCTTGACGGTGAACACCTTGGGGGCGTTGGGATTCTCAAAGGACAGGTCCTTGACGTACATCTTCTGAAGCCGGAAGATGGGCGCCTCGGCGTTAGGCTGCTCGGGTTTGGAATCGGTCATGGCATTATCCTGGCAGTTAAAGGTTTAAAACTATAAGGCCTCCGTCATCAGAAGGCCCGGCGGCAAAAAAGCGCGCCCGCCCCGTGACGGTGGAGAAGTTATAGCGGAAAGCAAGGCAAGTTGAAAGTCTTTTTTGCCCCGCCCTCTGCCCTACCCTTTTTTGAACAGGGCAGGCACGATATGGTTCCTTTGCAAGAGGGCGTAGAAGTCGGTGCGGTTACGATCGGCGATCCGGGCCGCCTGGGCGACATTGCCCTCGGTCATCTTAAGAAGTGCGACCAGATAGTCCTGCTCGAACCGCTGCCTGGCCTCGGCGAAGGTGGCATAGGGGGTGAAAGGCCGTCTAATGGTGATCGCCACCAATGAGGCGGGAATAATGGGGGTGGTGGCCAGGGCCACCGAATGCTCGACCACGTTGTAAAGCTGGCGGATATTCCCCGGCCAGGGCTCGCCGATCAGCATCTCCAGGGCCTCAGGCGCGAAGCCGCGGATGGTCTTCTCGGCCTGGACGGCGCTCTCCCTTAGAAAATGCATGGCCAAGAGGGGGATATCCTCCCGCCGTTGGGCCAGGGCGGGCAGATGCAGGGAGGCCACGTCCAGACGGTAGAACAGGTCCTCCCTAAACTCAGCCCTGGCGACCATCTCCGCCAGGGGCCGGTGGGTGGCGGAGACGATCCGCACATCGACTCCGATATCGGCCCCGCCGCCCACCGGCCGCAAGGTGCGCTCCTGGATCAACCGCAGCAGCTTCACCTGAAAGGCAAGCGGCATATCGCCAATCTCGTCCAGGAACAGGGTGCCGGTATTAGCCGTCCGGATCAGACCCTGATGGTCGCGCACCGCCCCGGTGAAAGAGCCCTTGACATGGCCGAACAGCTCGGACTCCACGAGACTCTCCGGGATGGCCCCGCAGTTAACCGGCACAAATGGTCGTCCGCGACGGGGGCTGGCCCGGTGGATGGCGCGGGCCAACAGCTCCTTGCCGGTGCCGCTGTCGCCGGTGATCAGGATGTTGGCCTTGCCCTCAGCCACCAGCCTGGCCTGGGCCAGCAACTCCTCCATGACCCGGCTCTGGCTGATGATCTCTCGCCGCCAATCTCCATCACCCGGCTCCCCCGGCCTAGAGGCGCCGCTCAAGCCCAAGGCCCGCTCGACCTCCCGCAGCAGCACCTTGCCGTCCAAGGGCTTGGCCAGGAAGGAAAAGGCCCCCTGACGGGTGGCCTCCACCGCCTCCGGGATCGAGCCATGGGCGGTCATGATAATCACCGGCAAAAAGGGCTGCTGCTCGCGAAGGGCGGCAAACAGCCGCATACCGTCCATACCCTCCATCCGCAGATCGGTAATCACCAGGCCCGGGCTGGCCAGGGGCAGGAGGGCCAGGGCCTCCTCGCCGCTTCTGGCCTGACGGACATCGTAGCCCGCCCCGCCTAGCCGCATGGCCAGGAGCTTGAGCAGGTCGGCGTCATCGTCAACCAGGAGTACGGTATGGGCGGCCATGCGACTTATTTCCCCTCCCGCGCCATGCTGCCCTGTTCGATCTCCCGTAGCTTTTGCAGCTTCTTGGCCAAGGACTCCCGCTCACGGCGGCAGGAACGCAGCTCCGCGGCGGCGACACCCGCTCGCTTACGGTTTACGGTCAGCTCCCGCTGACAGTCACCTTCGGAGGCCAGATGGGCCTGACGAGCGGCAAGTTGGTCCTCGGCCAACTCCAGAAAGTCCCCCAGATACCCATAGGCCTGGTCCTGGCCCTGCATCTCCGCCACCAGCGTCAACCCTTCATCCAAGGGCACCACCGACTTGTCGGGCAGCAGGGCCATCATCAGACGCTGCAGGCGGTTGATCCGGTCCCCGCCCCCCACCTCCCGCGCCCGGCCAAGTCGCTGATGCTCAGCCTCTAGTTCGTCGCCCGAAAGACTGGCCAGGGAACTGTAATAGGCCATGAGGTCCTGAAAGGTGACCACATCGCCCTCCCCCTGCCAGTAAGGCCCGGAGGAGGGCAAGACCCCCTCGCTCCTCAAAACCGGGGCCAGGGACTTGGCCCTTTCCGGCAGGCAACCAGAGACTAAAACAGCGAGACACAACCCTAAAAAAATCAATTTACGATACATGCTTATCCTCCAGATTGAGGGGGATGACGAGCCGGAAGCAGGCCCCCGCCCCCGCCTCTGAAACCATCTCCAAGGCCCCGCGATGGGCCTCGACGTACTCCCGGGCGATGGCCAGGCCCAGGCCGGTGCCCGAGACCGGACTCCGGCAGGGTGCGCTTCCCTGAAAAAACGGGGAGAAGATCCGCTCCCGCTCCATCTCCGCCACGCCGGGGCCGCTGTCCTTAACCACTACCTCTGCCCGATCCCCCAGGGCCTTGACGCTAACGGCGATCCAGCCCCCCTCGGGGGTGAACTTGACCGCATTCGACAGCAGGTTGTCAAGGACGGTGAGCAGCCGTCCCCGGTCGGCGCGGACGCCAAGCGAGGCCAAGTCGGTGCGCAGCTCGATCCGGTTGTTGAACAAGGCCGGCCGGTGGACGATGACCGCCTCGGCAATCAGCTCATCGAGGCGAACATCGCTTAAGGTCAGCCGATCCTTGCCGGCCTGGGCCATGGTGATCCCCACCAGGTTGCGGATTAAGGCCTCGAGTTGATGGCAGTTCTTGCGCAGGATGTCGATCACCTCGCGCTGGGTCGGAGAGAGCGGCCCGGCCACCTCGTCGCCCAAAAGCTCGGCGGCCTCGTGGATGGAGGCCAAGGGGGTCTTCAACTCATGGGAGACCTGGGCCGCGAACTTGTTCTTCTCCTGGTCGTAGCCCGCCAGTTGCCGGCCAAGCCAGTTCAGGCGCTCGCCCAAGGCCACCAGGTCTTCCGGGCCGCCGACCTCGATCTTGGAGGTGAAATCCCCCTTGCCCAACAGCCGGATGCCCCGGTCGATCTGCCTCACCGGCCTAGCGATCATCCGGGTCAGGAGAACGGCCAGGAGGATGGTCAGAGGCACACTGGTACTGGCCAAGACCCGCAAGGTGACCTCGGCCCGGCGCTCCTCATGCCGCAGGCCCTCGACCTCGTGAGAGACCCCGACCAGGCTTAGGGCGTAGAGCCGGTCGTCCAAGCCGTGGAGCCGGCTCCAATCGGCATCGGCCACCGCCGCCGGCTTGGGCGGGACAGCCACGGCCACCGCCGCCCCAATCCGGCGCTCCAGCCCCTCCATCGCGACCAGGGCCGCCATTGCCTCGCCGGTCTGCGGCAGGGTGCGCAGGCTGCCGAGGATGGCCAGGGCCGGGTCTCCCAACACCTGGTACTGCTTAAACCGGCGCTCCTGGTTGACGAGCTGGACTTGCAGCCCCTGACTCAACTGACTCTGCTCCACCGAGCGATACACCGAGCCGGCGCTGTCGGCAAAGAGCCGGCTCAACATCAGGTCGGACAGGGTGAGCACCCCCAAGAGCGGCAAAGACACCACCCCCATGGCCAGGAACACCAGGGTGAAAAACGACCGGGGCCGAAGACGGAACATAAAGCCCCCTGCCTAAAGGCCAAGCACTGGGAGGAGGAAACGACCGGTGGCGGAGTCCGGGCAGGCCGCCACCGCCTCCGGCGTGCCGGCGGCGACCAGCATCCCACCGCCCTCCCCGCCCTCCGGCCCCAGGTCGATGACGTGGTCGGCGGTCTTGATCACGTCCAGGTTGTGCTCGATGACCACCACCGTGTTGCCCGCCTCCACCAGGCGGCGCAGCACCGCCAGCAGGTGCTGGATGTCGGCGGGATGCAGGCCGGTGGTCGGCTCGTCCAGGATGTACAGTGTGCGTCCGGTGCCCCGCCGGCCCAGCTCCCGGGCCAGCTTGATCCGCTGGGCCTCGCCCCCGGACAGGGTGACTGAGGACTGGCCCAGCGACAGGTAGGAGAGCCCCACCTCGAACAGGGTCTGCAACCGGCCGCGAATGGCGGGGATGGCGGAGAAAAAACCCAAGGCCTCCTCGACGTTCATGGCCAGCACCTCGGCGATGGACTTGCCGCGGTAGAGGATCTCCAGGGTGTCCTGGTTGTAGCGCCGGCCCCGGCAGGTCTCGCAGGTGACATAGACATCGGGCAAAAAGTGCATGGCGATCTTGAGCAACCCGTCGCCCTCACAGGCCTCGCAACGGCCGCCCTTCAGATTGAAGCTGAAACGGCCCGGCTGATAGCCCCGGGCCCGGGCCTCGGGCAGGCGGGAGAACAGCTCGCGGATGGGGGTCAGCAACCCGGTGTAGGTGGCGGGGTTGGAGCGCGGGGTGCGGCCAATCGGGCTCTGGTCGATGTCGATCACCTTGTCGAGCAGCTCCAGGCCCAGAAGACCCTCGCAGTCCCCGCCCTGGCCATGCCCGCCCGGCAGCGCGGCCAGTACCCCCTTGAGCAGGGTCTCCATGACCAGGGAGCTCTTGCCCGAGCCCGAGACCCCGGTGACGCAGGTAAAGAGCCCCAACGGGAAATCGACCCGCAACCCCCTCAAGTTGTTGGCCCGGGCCCCGACCACGGTGAGCACCCGACCCGGCTGGGGCGACCGCCGGACGGCGGGCCGCTCGATGGCCAGCCGTCCGGAGAGGTAGGCGCCGGTAAGCGAGCCCGGCGCCGCAAGCAGCCCGGCCACCGGGCCGTTATAGACCACCTGCCCCCCGTGAACCCCAGCCCCGGGCCCCATGTCCAGGACATGATCGGCGGCCAGGATGGTGTCGGCGTCGTGCTCGACCACGATCACGGTGTTGCCCAAGTCGCGGAGCCTAAGCAGGGTGGCGATCAGGCGCTCGTTGTCCCGCTGGTGCAGGCCGATGCTCGGCTCGTCCAGGATGTAGAGCACCCCGGTCAGGGAGGTGCCGATCTGGGAGGCCAGCCGGATGCGCTGCGACTCGCCGCCGGACAGGGTGGAGGCGGTGCGACCCAGGGAGAGATAGCCCAGCCCCACCCCTTTAAGAAAATTAAGCCGTTCCTTAATCTCCTTCAGGATGGGGCCGGCGACGGCCGATTCCTGCCCGGAGACCGGCACCTCCGGCAGTTCGACGAGCAGACGGTCGATGCTCAAGCTGCAAAGCTCAAAGATATTCCAAGGCCCGAAGCGCACCGCCAGGGAGGCGGGGCCCAGGCGGGCGCCGTGGCAGGCCGGGCAGGGCTGGACATTGATGAACTCCTCCAGCTCCTCGCGCAACAGGCCGGAGCTAGTCTCCTGGTAGCGCCGGGCGAGATTGGGGATGATGCCCTCGTAGGGCCTAGCGAAATGCACCAGCCGCTCCCGGCGCTCGTAGTTGAAGACGATCTCCTGGCCGCCGGTGCCGTAGAGGATGGCGGATCGCGCCGTCTCGGGCAGGGACTTGAAGGGCGCGCTCAGCTCAAAGCCGTAATGCCGGGCCAGCGAGGCCAGGAGCTGATGGCTGTACGATCTGGGCGAACCGCCCCGCCAGGGGGCGATGGCGCCCTGGCTGATGCTCAGACCGGAATCAGGGACGATCAGATTGGGATCAAAAAACTGCTTAACCCCCAGCCCCCCGCACTCCGGACAGGCCCCCTTGGGGTTATTGAAGGAAAAAAGCTGGGGCGAGAGGTCGGGCAGGCTGACCCCACAGGTGACGCAGGCGGCCCGCTCGGAGAGCAGCATCTCCTCGCCGGTCTCCGGGAAGACCGCCAGCAGCAGACCCTCCGAGAGCCGGGTCGCGGTGGCTATCGACTCGGCCAGCCGCCGGGCGACGCCCTCTTTCATCACCAGCCGGTCCACCACCACCTGGAGGGTGTGACGCCGGTTCTTATCCAGGCTGATCTCCTCCTCCAGCCCGACGAACTCGCCATTCAGCCGCAGCCGCACAAAGCCCTCCTTGCGCAACCTAGACAGCAAGACGCCCTGGCCGCCCTTCTTGCCCTCCACCAGGGGGGCGAGGAGGATGACCTTGCTACCGGCGGGCCGGGCCAGGAGGGTGGCTGCCATGTTCTCCAGGCTCTGGGCCGCGATGGCCTTGCCGCACCGGATGCAGAAGGTCTTGCCCAGCCGGGCGTAGAGCAGGCGCAGGTAATCGTAGATCTCGGTGATGGTGCCCACCGTGGAGCGCGGGTTGCGGTTGGTGGTCCGCTGCTCGATGGAAACGGCGGGCGACAGACCCTCCAGGCTGTCCACCTCCGGCTTGTCCATCTGGCCCAGGAATTGACGGGCGTAGGTGGATAACGACTCCACGTAACGGCGCTGGCCCTCGGCGTACAGGGTATCGAAGGCCAGGGTGGACTTGCCCGAGCCGCTCAAGCCGGTAAAGACGATAAACCGCTCCCGGGGCAGGTCGAGATCGATATTTTTCAGGTTGTGCATCCGGGCGCCCCGGATGCGGATCTGGGTCTGTGACATGGGTGGAAAGATAACCGAATCCCGGCGATTATACATCCCCTTTGTGCCGGACGACCGACCATCCCTGAGCGTTGTCGGGCTCCAACGACAGGGACGAGCAAATAATTATTTTACAATTATTACCGTCTGTTAGCCAACAAAATTTACCACCTGCCCTCGCGGTGGCGGCCCGGATGTCTGGATTTGACGACAGGCCTGGCCAGCCGCCGGCAACCCGGCTTCGGCCAACGGCATCAACGCCACGGCGGACGGCCCTGCCGACGCCCAATCAGCCCTCTGGCCCGGTTCTTGAAATCACCCGGATCAACAAGACTGGCGCCGTGAGCAGCCAGTCAAAAAGCCGCTACTCCTCGCCCCCAAGTCGGCGGGGGGAAGGCGCATTCCACTTTAACAGCAGGAGGTTTAAGACGATGAAAAGGCTGCTTGTTATCCTAGCGCTACCCTTGAGCATTTGCCTGAACGGCCCAAGCCGGGCGGCGGACAACGGGATGACCGGGATGTTTCTGGGCGCGGGCGGCGGTGCCCTGGCCGGACAGGCCATTGGCCGCAACACCAGGGGCACCGTGATCGGCACGGCGGTGGGGGCGATGCTGGGCTATGCCCTGGGCAACGAGATGGACAAGGCCTACTACGGCGGCTACCCGCCCCGGGTGGTCTATCAAACGCCGGTTTACCAGCCGACCCAGGTGGTAATGGTCAGGCCGGAGAGTCAGGGCAACTGCCGGCAGATGGAGATGCTGGCCTACGTTGACGGGCGTCCGGAAAGGGTCTTGGGCACCGCCTGCTGGCAGGACGGCCAATGGGTCGCGGTCGGGGCGGTCAGGCCCATGGCACCGCCGATCATCTCCCGGACGGTGGTCTTTTCAGACGACGATGACGAGCATGAATTCCACCACGAGCATCACCGGGACTTCCGGCGGCCAGGCTGCCGCCGCGGGGAAGGGCCGGAGCGCGTCATCACCTTCCGCCGGGGCTGGTGAACGTGGGCCGGGAGGCAGGGGGGGGGTGAGGTTGCAACACTTCGCCATCACCCGGCAATGCCCTGTCTTGACTTGCGAAAATTCATTGCCGCCAACGCTAACAACAGACCGGCGGAGAGCCATTGCAGCCAGAACGGGGCCAACTCCGCCGCCTGCCCCATCACGGCTCGCGCCTCGATCCCCAGGGCGCGATAGAGCCAATCCACCCCCCAGCCACAGAGGATGCTGACTCCGAAGATGGCGGCCAGATACAGGGCCGTGACCCGCTTGCCGAGCAGGCTATGCAACACGGTCAGCGAGGCCAGGTTGGTGGCCGGCCCGGCCAACAGAAAAACCAGGGCCACCCCGGGGCTCGCCCCTTTCAGTATCAGGGCGGCGGCGACCGGGGTGGAGGACGAGGCGCAGATGTAGAGCGGGATGCTGACCAGGAGCATGAGCAACATGGCGGCCAGCCCGCCCCCTAGCAAGGAGGCCATAACCGGGGCCGGCACCAAGACGCCGATCAGACCGGCGAGCAAGGTGCCCAAGATAAACCAAGCCGCCAGATCGCCCCAAATGTCGAAGGCCGCGTAACACAATCCGGCCACGACCCGCTCCGCCAGGGTGTGATGTCGGCGGTGGACGTCTGGGTGACAGTTTAAGCCATCGCAACAGTTGTCCACCGGGCAGGAGATGGCGGAGAACATGGAGAGCTGGGGCCGGGGCGGGTTCAGGAGGTTCTCCAGCCCCCCGGCCACCAAGGCGCCGAGCAAGGCGGCCAGCGGCCGGGCCACCGTCAAGATAGGATCGAGCAGGGCGTAGGAGATGGCGATGGAATCCACCCCGGACTCGGGGGTGGCGATCAGGAAGGCGATGGTGGCCCCGTTGTTCGCCCCCTGCCGCTTGAGGGCAGCGGCGGCGGGCAACACCCCGCAGGAGCAGAGCGGCAGGGGGATACCAAGGAGAGCCGCCTTCAGCACCGACGAGAAGCGGCCCCGGCCAAGGTGGCGGGCGACATAATCAGCCGACAAGAAAACCTTGAGCAGCCCGGACAGGGCCAGGCCAAAAACGACGTAAGGCGCCGACTCCAGGAATAAATCCCAGCTAGCCCCCAGACTGGCCCAGACAAACTCCAAGACGCGGTGCATGGCACGCTCCCTTAGGAACCGCAAGTGGCTAGACGCCTTCCCGTAAGCTGCCCAAGAATGCGGGACGACAGCGCAGCGATTACTCCTTCCAGTCGGGCCTGAGATGCAGTTCGGTTAGCTGTTTGCGGCCCACCGCCGAGGGGGCGTCGGTCAAGGGGCAGGTGGCCTTCTGGGTCTTGGGAAAGGCGATGACATCGCGGATCGACTCGCTGCCGGTCAAAATCATCATCAATCGATCCAGACCAAAGGCCATGCCGCCGTGCGGCGGGGCGCCCATCTCCAGGGCCTGGAGCAGGAAGCCGAACTTGTCGTTCGCCTCCTCCGCGCCGATCCCCAAGGTGGCGAACACCCTGGCCTGCACCGGCTGCTGGTGGATCCGCAGGCTGCCGCCGCCGATCTCGGTGCCATTCAGCACCAGGTCGTAGGCCCGGCTGCGCACCTCGCCAGGCGCCGACTCCAGCTTGTCCAAGTCGTCCTCGTTGGGGGCGGTAAACGGGTGATGGACGGCGGTATAACGCCGCTCGTCGACAGTATACTCCAAGAGCGGAAAATCCGTGATCCAAAGGAAATTGAAGGCCGCGGGATCGATCAGCTTCAGCATCCGCCCCAGTTGCAGCCGCAGCTCGGAAAGCGCCTGATGCACCACCATCGGGGTGTCGGCCACAAAGAAGAGGAGATCGCCGGGTCTGGCCTCCAGTGCCCGGGCCATCCCCGCGCGCTCCTCCTCGGTGAAGAACTTGGCAATCGGCGACTGCCACTCGCCCTCGGCCTTGACCTTGACCCAGGCCAGGCCCTTGGCCCCGAACTGGGCCACGTATTCCGTCAGGTCGTCGATATTCTTGCGGGACAACTCCGAGCAGCCTTGGGCATTGATGGCCTTCACCAGTCCTCCCCCCTTGACCACCGAGGCGAAAACCGTGAACCCGCAGCCCCGAACAATCTCGGTCAGGTCAACCAGCTCCAGGCCGAAACGGGTGTCGGGCTTGTCGTTGCCAAAACGCGACATGGCCTCAGCGTAGGTCATCCGCGCCAAGGGGGTCGGCACCGCAACCCCCAGTGTCTCTTGAAACAACCGGCTGATAAGACCCTCGCCCAGCCGATAGATATCCTCCTCATCCACGAAGGACAGCTCCAAGTCGATCTGGGTGAACTCCGGCTGGCGGTCGGCCCGCAGGTCTTCGTCCCGGAAGCACTTGACGATCTGGTAATAACGATCCATGCCCGCCACCATCAAAAGTTGCTTGAATATCTGCGGCGACTGGGGCAAGGCATAGAATTTGCCGGCATTCACCCGGCTGGGCACCAGGTAGTCGCGGGCGCCCTCCGGGGTGGACTTGGTCAGGATCGGGGTCTCGATCTCCAAGAAATCATGCTCGTTCAAATACGAGCGCACCGCCTGGCTGGCCTGATGCCGCATGACCAAGTTGCGGCTAATCGAGGGCCGACGCAGGTCGAGGTAGCGATATTTGAGCCGCAGGTTCTCCGAGACCTCGGACTCCTCGTCCAGGGGAAAGGGCGGGGTGGGCGAGGTGTTTAGGATACGCAGATCGCTTACCATCACCTCGATGGCGCCGGTGCGCAGGTTGTCGTTGGCCATGCCCGCTGGCCGAAGTGACACCGTGCCCTGCACCGCCAGCACCCATTCGCTCCGCAGGTCGTGGGCCTTGGCGTGGGAGATCGGATTACGCTCGGGGTTGAAAACCACCTGGGTTATCCCCCAGCGGTCGCGCAAATCGATGAAGATCACCCCGCCGTGATCCCGGCGGCGCAGCACCCAGCCCATGAGCGTCACCTCCTGCCCGGCATGACTGGCCTCCAAGGCGTTACAGTGATGCGTGCGTTTCAACCCCCCCATGGATTCCATCTAAGCACTCCTTGTCAATTTGATTTAATTGCCACCAACCGCCAGCGGCTCACTCCCCTGCCGTCCGCACCCGGCGAGCCAGCACCGCGAGCTCCGCCGACAGGGGGAAAGACTCCTGCTCGCGGCTGGCCATGTCCCGCAACACCCCTGCCCCCTTGGCCAACTCCTCGTCGCCCAGGATCAAGACGTAGCGGCAACCCTGACGACCCGCCTGCTTCATCTGACTCTTCAGGCTGGCGCCGGCGTAGTCCGTCGTCACCTTAACCCCCTGGCCCCGCAGTCGGTGAGCCAAACCGATCCCCACCGCCCTGGCCCGTTCGCCCAGGGCGGCGACAAACAGCCCGGAAAGCGGCAGGGCCGGTTCCGCCTCCCGTTCTCCGAGCATCAGCACCAGCCGTTCCAGGCCCAGGGCAAAACCGATCCCCGGTAACTCCGGGCCGCCCAACTGCTTGATTAAGCCATCGTAACGCCCACCCGCCCCCACCGCCCCCTGGGCGCCCAAGGCGTCGGTCAACAACTCAAAGGTGGTGCGGGTATAATAATCAAGCCCGCGCACCATAAAATGGTTGACCTTAAAGGGAATGGCCATGGCGGCAAGGCAATCCCTCACCCGCTCGAAATGCCGATCGCAATCCGGACACAGATGATCCAGGATGGAAGGGGCCTGCCGGTAATGGGCCTGACAGGCGCTGACCTTGCAGTCCAGCACCCGCAGGGGATTCTTCAAGCGCCGACGCTGACAATCATCGCATAAGACCTCCCGCGTGCCCTCCAGGAAGGCCAATAGCGCCCGATTAAAGGCAGGCCGACAGTGGGGGCAGCCCAGGGAGTTGATCTCCAGGCTAGCCCGCAACCCAAGCTCACCCAAAACCATGGCCGCCATCGCCATCAATTCGGCGTCCAGCTCCGGCTGATCAGCACCCAGCACCTCGACGCTCAACTGATGAAACTGCCTTAGCCTGCCCTTCTGAGGCCGCTCGTGCCGAAACATGGGGCCGAGGGTAAAAAGCTTGCAGACCGGCTGCTGGCTGTGCAAGGCATGTTCGACAAAGGCCCTGAGCACCGAGGCGGTGCCCTCGGGACGCAGGGTGAGCGACTCGCCATTGCGGTCGACGAAGGTGTACATCTCCTTCTCAACGATGTCGGTCGTCTCGCCTATGGAACGGGCAAACAGCACCGTTTTCTCGAGAATCGGCACCCTGATCTCCTGGAAGCCAAACCGGCCAACGACCTCCCGGGCCACGGTCTCCACCCGCCGCCAGACGGCGGCCTCGTCGGGCAGGATATCCTTAAATCCCTTAATGGCTGTAATATGCAAGTTCTTCAGTCTCCCATCCGTAACCAAAATTTCCCCGCCTTAGAAAAACAATAATAATTAGCTTAGCCAAGGATAAAAGTCAAGGCGGGCAGCGGAGTGAGGCAGATTGAAAAAATGGGCTGGTGTCCACTAGTTGCAACCGACCTCGAAACCAGGGGCACCCCAACGCCCTGTTTTCACCTCCACCCATTCAAAATCGAGGGCAAAAAAAACCTTTGTTTTTTTTCTAGGCTGTGCTATTATTAAGTTACAATAGTTTGTGCAGCCTTGTTTGTCGATTCTTACAGAATAAGTCTAAACCGCACATCCGGGGAATTGGAGTTGCGGTTTTTTTGTTAGGACGCCAAGCAGAGCTGCCGCCGAAGTTGATTCGGCAATTTTACTAAGAGGCCCATCCGGGCCGAGCACTAAGGAGCTGTTAGAGATGTCAGAAGGCAAAGTCAAATGGTTTAACGCGTCAAAGGGATTTGGGTTCATTGAAAAGGACGACGGAACGGACGTATTCGTCCATTACTCCGCCATCAAGGCGGACGGATACCGGACTCTGGAAGAAGGCGTCCGGGTTCAGTTCGACGTGGTCGAGGGCAACAAGGGACCTGCCGCCGACAACGTTGTGCTAGTCAAGTAAAAATTATCGCGCCTGTTGCCGGCAACCCCCGGCAACCTGCTTGCAAAATGCCCCGCCTCGTGCGGGGCATTTTTTTTCCCGCCCCAGCGAATTCAGCCAACCACACCCCATGAACACCTTCAGCACCCTAGGCCTAAACGCCGAACTAATCCAGGCCCTCGACCAACTGGGCTTCTCAGAGCCGACCCCCGTACAGCGGCAAGTTATTGAAGCCTGGCTGTCCGGCGACGAGCGCGACCTGATCGCCCTGGCCCAGACCGGTACCGGCAAGACCGCCGCCTTTGGCCTGCCCCTAATCCAGACGATTAATCCCCAAGCGCGCACCCCCCAGGGGCTCATCCTCTGCCCCACCAGGGAGCTGTGCCTACAGGTAAGCAAGGACATCGTAGCCCTGGCCCGCTGCACCCCGGGGATCAAGCCGGTGGCCGTTTACGGCGGGGCCAACATCCTCCTCCAGATCAAGGAGGTCAAGCGTGGCGCCAATATCGTGGTCGCCACCCCTGGCCGGCTCCTGGATCTGATCCGCCGCCGTGAGATCGACATTAGCGCCATCCGGGCACTAGTCTTAGATGAAGCTGACGAGATGCTGCAAATGGGCTTTCAGGACGACCTCAACGCCATCCTGGCCGAAACCCCGGAGAATAAACGCACCGCCCTGTTTTCCGCCACCATGTCCCATGAGGTGGCAAGCATAGCCCAAAATTACATGCGCTCCCCCCTGGAAATCACGGTGGGAGACCGCAACACCGGCGCCGAAAACGTCGAGCACCTCTACTACCTAGTCGCCCCCCGGAACCGCTATCTGGCCATGAAACGCATCGCCGACTTAAACCCGGATATGTACGCCATCATTTTCTGCCGCACCAGGCAGGAAACGAGGGAGATCTCCGAACGACTGATCGCCGACGGCTACAACGCCGAGGCCCTGCACGGCGAACTATCCCAGGCCCAGCGCGATCAGGTGATGGAACGTTTTCGGGCCATGAACCTGCGCCTGCTGGTGGCCACTGACGTGGCGGCCCGGGGGCTAGACGTAAAAGAGCTGACCCACGTCATCAACTACAACCTGCCCGACGAGGCGGCCAACTACACCCACCGCAGCGGACGGACGGGCCGGGCTGGACGGGCCGGAATCTCTGTATCCCTGGTCTCCGGCTACGAACGTCACCGGATTCAGGAGCTGGAGCGACGGATCAAAAGAAAATTTAAATGTGAACGAGTGCCGTCCGGTATGGAGGTATGCGAAAGGCAGTTGCTGCACCGGGTCGCAGCCATGAAACAGGTTGAGATCAACCCGGAGCTGCGGGAGAAATTTCTGCCCCGCATCGGCGAGGCCTTGGCCGAGATGAGCCGCGAGGATCTGATCGCCAGGCTGTTGTCCGTGGAATTCAACCGATTGCTGGATTACTACCGAGGGGCCATAGACCTAAATCTACGGGAGACGGAAGGGAAAAACCACCTTAAGGAAGCCAGGGGCGGCAAGACAGGAAGGGAGCTGGGGCCGGGCCGGATGACCCGCCTGCACCTAAATATCGGCAAACGGGACGGCCTGACCACCAAACGCCTGCTGGCCGAGTTAAATGCGGCGCTTAATTCCGCCCCCATCAAACTCGGCAACATCGATATCTTGCGCAGTTCCACCATCATCGAGGCCGAGAGCCATCACACTGAGACCATCATTCAGGCCCTCACCCTGCGCCCGGTAAACGGCAAGATGATCTCGGTGCATGTGGATCCTGCCCCGGCCGGAGGCAGACCGACCGGCAGGCCCTGGGAGCCGCGCCAATCCAAATATGTCAAACCCAAATCCAAGGCCCAAGACCGCCGGCCCCGGCAATGGAACCAGACCACTGCCCGGCCTATTTAGGCGTCGAAAAAAACCGATCTACTGCGTTGCGGGGCAGTTTGGCTCGTTTGGCCTGCCCATACAGCCCATCGCCAAACACACCCGCGACTCTTACCGCTCCACTTACGGCTTAGCCCGGGCCTTCAGATGTTGCAACTCCCCACCCACCAAGGCCTTTAAGCCCTCAAGGCTACGGTCTCTTACCTGCCGGCCATTGACAAACAGGGTGGGAGTCCCCCGCACTCCCGCCGCGATTCCCTCCTGCTGGTCGCGCACCACCTGTTCCTTAAGCTTAGGGTCCGCGATATCCTTATCGAACTTCGCCATATCCAGACCGATTTCCTTGGCAAACCCGGAAAGCTTGGCCTCGTTTAGACTCTGATAGCTCTCGAAAATCTTATCGTGCATCGGCCAAAACTTTCCCTGCCGGTTAGCGGCCATGGCTGCCAGGGACGCCGACATGGAGAAGGGGTGCATCTGCAGGGGGAAATTCTTGTAAACCACCTTCACCTCTTTGGGATAGGCCTTCAGTATCTGATCCAACAGCGGCTGCACCTTGGCACAGTACGGACACTGAAAATCGCTGAAGACCACCACCGCCACCGGGGCCTGCTCCGGGCCCTTAAAGGGCGAGCCGCTGGTATCGATAGCCTCAACGAAGTTGACCTCCATCATGGTGGTGCGCTTATCCTTGCGGTTGGTTACGAATATCCGCTCTCCGTCGGGCGAGACCGCGAGGGAGTCGGCAGGGGCCGCAAGCCGAATGATGCCCTTCAACTCCCCGTTTTCCACCTCGTGCACCTCGACCTGACGCTGGTCGGTGAGGATGAACAACCACTTGCCATCCGCCGTGGCTGCGGTTTCAAGCGGGATACCGTGAGAAACGATGGATAGCAACGGGGTGGCGTCAACCGCCGCCCGGGCGGGTGGGGCGGCGGTTGACAGGGCCATCGCCAGCAACAAGAGTAGCCATTTATTGATCGACACGTCTCTCTCCAATCAGCTCAAGAACAAGGCAGGCTTGCTTGAGCACCATCTCAAGCAAGCCGCGGGCAGTTGCCCCCATCCGTTACCATGGAAGAAGCTCGAGGTCAATCCCCAACATCAACGGATGACGATGGTGACCGTGGCCTTGGCCGTCAGCTTGCCGTCGCTCACCTGATAGATGAAGCGATCAATGCCGGTCTTGTTGGGCAGCGGAGTGTAGGTAAAATCCCCAGTGGCCGGGTTGGTGATGACCACACTCCCCAGCGTGCCGGTGGTCACGGTGGAGAAGGTCAGGGCGTCGCCATCCAGATCGTACCCGTAAAGTTTGCCTGACAACTTGGTGTTGACGCGTGTGGACAAGCTGCGGTTGGCCGCCCGGGGCGGATGATTCACCGCCACGATGGTGACCGCCACCGTGGCCTTGGCCGTGCTCTTGCCGTCGCTAACCTGATAAACGAAGCTATCTGTACCGGTCTTGTATAACGCCGGACGATAGACAAAAGCCCCGGTGGCGGCGTTGGTGATGATCGCCCGGCCCTTGGTGCCGTTGATGACGATCGAATATCTCAAAACACCCGAGGCACCAGAAACGGCCAGCTTGCCGGCGGCCACCGTGCCCTGGTTGAGGGACAGGCTGCTGCCCTGGGCCTGCAGCAAGGCCGGGACGGCCACCGTGACGGCCACCGTGGCCGGGCTGGAATCGGCCTTGCCGTCATTGGCCTTGAAGATAAAGCTGTCGGCGCCGCTGTAGTTGGCGGTCGGGGTATAGATGAAGGCCGCCGGGCTGGCGCCGCCCAACACCACGCCTCCATGCGCCGGCCGGGTGACCAGGATATAGGTCAGGTGGTCATTGTCGGCATCCGTGGCCTTTAAGGTGCCGGTGATCGCGGTGTTCGCCTTGCCTGACACCAACTGACCGGCGGCCACCGGCGGGGTGTTCTTCTTCTGCACCGTTACCGAGACCGTAGCCTCGTTCGAGTCCAAGGTGCCATCGTTAACCTTAAAGGTGAAGGTGTCGCTGCCATAGGCCCCAGGGTTGGGCACGTAGGTCATCAACCCCCTGGCCGCGTCGGTTATGGTCGCGGTGCCCAGGGTGCCGTTCTTGACGACCTGGAAGGTCAGCGGGCTGGAGGTGGCGGAACTGGCGCTCAAGGTGGCGGTCAACGACTGATCCTGCAGGGTGGTGAACGAGACCCCGGAGGCGACCGGCGGGTGGTCGCTCACCTTGATAACCGTGGTGGCCTGAGTCTTGGCCCCGGCGTTGTCGGTCACAGTCAGGGTGACGGTGTAGCTACCCGGCAGGGCGAAGACATGATCCACCTCCGGGCCGCTGGCCGCCGCGCCGTCGCCAAAGTCCCAGGCGTAGGCGGCGAGGGTGCCGTCGGGGTCGTTCGAGGCCCCGGGGGTGAAGTGCACCGACAGCGGCGCCTCCCCTGCCGCTGGCGGGAACAACCCGGTGTTGTCGTAGCTGGTGGGGTTCGAGTGCGCGCTCTCCTGGCCGGTCTGATCAAAGGAGGTCACCCACAGTTGCACCTTGGCGTCGTCCACGTAGGTCTGACAGTCGTACTGACGCAACGTCTGATCGTTCACCGTGCAGGCCAGGCGTCCGTTCTGGTACAGCTTGAAGCCAGCCAGCCCCGGATCGTTACCAGTATAATCCCAGGCGAAGTGCAAGGTGCGCTTGGCGGTGCTGGCCGAAATCTCGGCCACTGGCGGCACGTTGGCAGGCTTTGGGGGATCGACGACGGTCACCAACAGTTTGTCTTGAGCCGTGGCGCCCTTGTCGTCAGTGACGGTGAGCACCACCGTATAATCGCCCGCCGCCGCGAAGTCGTGCGTAACCGAGACCCCGGTGGCGGTGACGCCGTCGCCGAAGTCCCAGGCGTAGCTGGTGATGGTGCCGCTAGCGTCGGTGGATTTCGAGGCGTCAAAGGCTACCTGAGCGCCAACGGTCTGAGTCTGGGTAGCGGTAATGACCGCCACCGGCGGGGCATTGGGGCTCGGAGCCGGGGCGGAGACCGTAATCGTGGTCGAGGTTTTGGCGCTGACATTCGCGTCGTCAACCACAGACAGGGTTACCGCATAGGTGCCGGCGCCGGCGAAGGTGTGATCGATCAGCTTGCCGCTCCCGGTCTGACCGTCGCCGAAATCCCAGTTGTAGGAGACGATCGTCCCCCCCAACGCCGAGGAGGCGCTGGCGTCGAAACTCACCGGCAGGGGCGCCCCCCCGGAGGTGACCGAGGCAGTGAAACTGGCCTGAGGCAGGAAGGTGCCGGTAGCGGCATCAATGGGCGGGGGAGTAAGCAGGTAAGGGGCGGACTGGGGGCTCTCCACCCCGCTGGCGTCCACCGCAGTCAAGGTGAAGGTTACCGGGTTGGTGCCGATAGTCACGGTGCAATCCATGCTGATGGCGCTCGGCACGCTGCTGGTGCAGACCTTGGCCCCGTCCTGATAGAGGTTATAGGCCACCGCCGAGCCGGAATAGCTCCACTCCACATGGATCGGCGCCGTGACATCGGCTGCGGCAAGCGCCGACGACAGACAAACCGTCAGCAGCCAAGCGAAAAATATCGTCATCCTCTTCATAACCCGCACCTCGTAGCCGTGATTCCCTCAGGGAAGGCAGAGCCGGATGAAGTTCATTCGCACCCGGCCTGCATCTTGACAATTTCGCACTTTTAAGCAGTTGCGGCATCTTAGGCCGCCGCTCCCGCTGTTAAGCAATCCCAGTGCCAACCACGCCTGATTTCCATCTGTCTTCCCGGCCCGCTTGGCTTGCAGCCCCTAGCCGCCCCGCCCTCAAAACCATCGGCGCCGCTCAACATGCACAATTTATTTGCGCCAAACTAAAAAAAATTACTACGCAACCTCATTATAGAGGGGTCGAACCCAATGCGGAAGAAAAAAATAGCCCGCACCGGGCCCGCCGGGGAGGGCAAATCAAGTTAACGCGTTAAATCTTGCTGAAAATATGGGAACGAACAGGGGGGGGAATACGACCCTGGCACCGCCCAAAAGGCGCTGTCAAGCCTGAGGCTCTTTAGGTGGCCCTTCTCGACTCACGGCCCGGCCCCTTCTTCAATTCCTTGGCCACAATGCCGTAACGGCGCATCTTCTCGTAAAGGGCCGTCTTGCCGATATCAAGGATCCGGGCCGCCTGCGACACGCTGCCGTCGCTATTCTTTAAGGCGTAGGAAATCAGATCGGTTTCCACCCTGGCCACCAGTTCCCGCAGCGGGGCGCCGGGAATATCCTTGACTATTTCGGAAAGATAAGACCTCTGTTCACCCTCGCCGGCCGAGTCGTTGAAGACCAACTCCTCCTCGGTTATCACCCGGCCCTTGGCCATCAACACCGCCCGCTGGATCATATTCTCCAGTTCGCGAACGTTGCCCGGCCAATCGTGGGTCAGCAGTCGCTCGATGATACTGCTGGGGAGAAAATTGATCGACTTCTTGAAGGCCTTGCTGTAGTGGCGGACGAAATGAGAGGCCAGCTCGACGATGTCCTCCTTGCGCTCCCTAAGGGGCGGGATGGCGATCTGGATGATGTTCAACCGGTAGTACAAGTCGAGCCGGAACCTACCCTCCTGCACCGCCCGGGCCAGATCGACGTTGGTAGCGGCGATCACCCGGACGTTCACCTTGACCGGGGAGTTGCCGCCCACCCGGATCAGCTCGCCGTTCTGTAATACCCGCAGCAAGGAGGCCTGCATCCGGGGCGAGATGTCGCCAATTTCGTCCAGAAACAAGGTGCCGTGATCGACGATCTCGAACTTGCCCTTCTGGCGGGCCATCGCCCCGGTGAAGGCCCCCTTCTCGTAACCGAAGAGAT
Organism: Deltaproteobacteria bacterium; assembly: GCA_021782655.1. Lineage (GTDB taxonomy): Bacteria > Desulfobacterota > Desulfobulbia > Desulfobulbales > VMSU01 > VMSU01. The sequence continues at coordinate 1,650 of JAJXUT010000030.1, read as the reverse complement.
CGCTCTCCAGCAGATTCTCGTGGATGGCGTTGCAGTTGACCTTGAGAAACGGCTTGTCGAACCGGGAGCTGTGCACCCGCAGCAAGTCGGCGACCAGTTCCTTGCCGGTGCCGCTCTCGCCCACGATGAGCAAGTTGGTGTCGGAATTCGCTACCTGGTGGATCATGTCGCGCACCGCTTGCATGGCGCGACTGCTGCCGATCATGCCGTCGCTGGCGCCGCACTCCTTCATCTTGCGCTGCAAGACGTTGATCTCCTGGGTCAGCCGGCGGCGGATCGCCTCGCTCTCCTTTAGCTCGTTTATCTTAAGCCGCAGGATGCCCTCGACATCGTTATTAAAGGCCTTAAGCTCCATCTCCTGGCGCTTCAAGGTGGTCACGTCGCGCAACAGCACCATCACCAGGGTGTCACCGGAGTAACCGTGGAAGGGCACCGAGGAGAACTCCACCTCCATGTCCCCAACCCGGGTATGAACCACCGCCCCATGCCGCGCCGACGGCAACTCCGCCCCGCACCGCACCGGGCAAAAGGACTGGCAACCATCCTCGCCGCACAACGACTCCCGACATTGCCGACCCTTGAGATCGCCAAAGGCCTTATTGGCGGAACGGTTGAGGTACTCGATCACCCCATCGGCGCGGATCAACAGCACCATCTGCGGCATCAGATCGAGCAAGGCCCGCCAGTTTTTCACCAGCCGGGTGACCTCCGCCGTCGAGGCGTTCAAGGGCGTATTTTCCGGTTTCTTATCCATCCGCAGGTGGCCTTCCAGGAATCCCTCTCAGTTCCGGCCCACGCAAACGTAAGTGAAGCCGGCCTCGCGCATCTTGGCCGGCTCGTAAACATTGCGCAAATCGATGAATAGCGGCGCCTTCATGACCGCCTTAATTTTCGCCAGGTCCAAGGCCCGGTACTGATTCCATTCCGTCAGCAGCACCACCACGTCCGCGCCCTGGCAGGCCTCGTAGGGCGAAGCGACGTAAAAAAACTGCGGAAACATCTGGGCCGCCTGAGGCATGGCCTGGGGGTCGTGGATCTGGATCCGCGCCCCCTTCTCGAAAAGGGGCGGCAGAATGCTCAGGGCCGGAGAGTCGCGCAGGTCGTCGGTTTCCGGCTTAAAGGTGAGGCCTAGCGCAGCGATGGTCTTACCCGCCTCCGAGCCGCCCAGGGCGTCCCTAATCTTCTTGACCATCCGCGCCTTCTGGGCGGCGTTCACCTCCACCCCCGCCTCGACGATGCGCGCCGCCACCCCGTGCTCCTGGGCTACCCTTAACAGGGCCAGGGTATCCTTGGGGAAGCAGGAGCCGCCGTAGCCAGGGCCGGGATGCAGGAACTTGCGACCAATCCGGCCATCTAAGCCCACCGCCTTGGCCAGGTCCTTGACATCGGCGCCCACCGCCTCGCAGATAGTGGCCATCTCGTTGATAAAGCTGATTTTTACCGCCAGGAAGGCGTTGGCTGCGTACTTGATCAGCTCGGCGGTCTCCAAGTTGGTGGTCACAAAGGGGGTGGAGAGGAGGTAAAGGGGGTCGTAGAGTTCCTTCATCACCGCGATGGCCCGCTCCGACTCGGCGCCAAGCACCACCCGGTCGGGCCGCATGAAGTCGTTGATCGCCGCCCCCTCCCGCAGGAACTCGGGGTTCGACACCA
>JAJXUT010000113.1 GCA_021782655.1 Deltaproteobacteria bacterium | reverse complement strand
TGCTGGCGATCCGGCGCATGGGGGGTGACGGAATGCTAAGGAGGCAGGAGCCGGGAAACAGGCTGGACAGCGGCGGCAACCACCGTCCAGCCTGTTTCCCGTGCGGTTACGGCCTTTATTTCTTGCTGTTCACCTTGGACAACTCCACCTCGAAGATCAGGGTGGCGTTGGGGCCGATGGGGCCGCCGGGGGTGCCGGTTTCGCCATAGGCCAGTTCGGAGGGGATGAAGAGTTTCCACTTGGCGCCTTCCTTCATCAGTTGCAAGGCCTCGGTCCAACCCTTGATCACCCCGTTCACCGGGAAGGTGACCGCCTGGCCGTGCTTGTAAGAACTGTCGAACTCGGTGCCGTCCAGAAGCGTCCCCTTGTACTGGACGGTCACGGTGTCGGTGGCCTTGGGCGATTTGCCGTTGCCCTCGGTGATCACCTGGTATTGCAGGCCGCTAGGCAAGGTTTTGATCCCCGGCTTCTTCTTGTTGGCGGCCAGGAAGGCCTCGCCATCCTTCTTGTTTTTCTCGCCCAAGGCCTTCATCTTGGTCTGCATCTTATCCTGCAATCCCTTTTGCAGGGTGGAGAGGGTGGCGTGCTCCTCATCGACGGTCATCAGGGTCTTCTTGCCGCCCATCACATCCTTGATCGCCTGGCTCAAGACCTCGGCATCGACATCGATGTCGTTTTTCTTGAGGCTGGTGCCCATGTCCATGCCGATGGCGTAACTTGCCTTATCCTTGTCTGTTTTCAGTTCTGTCTTGTCGGCGGCGAACGCCGTGCCCGCCATTAGAACCATCGCCAAAATCGTTGCCTCTTTAATAATCCTCATGCCTTGTCCTCATTGGTTGTGGTGGATAAAAGTTCCCGTTGCCAGGCCAGCGACCTTGCCGAGCGCGTTTTATACCCGGTGCAACTATCTTATGGCAAATAAAAAAAGTGGGCAGGCGACATGGGGCGAAACTAAACCATCAGCCTCATGGCAACGGCCTGACGCCGTCAGAGATAGACGATCTCGCCGCCGCTCTCCCGCGTCTCCTGGCCGTCGGCCAACCGCAGCACCAGTTGCCCTAGGTTGTCAATAGCCACCACCTTGGCGCAGTAATGGGGCCTCTCCGCGACGTTGAAGCCAAAGCGCACCTTCCGGCCCACGGTATCGGAAAGCCCTAGCCAGGCCCGAATCATCGGGTGGGGCATTTCCTCCTCAAGGCCCCGGTCACCGGCCAGGGCCTTGGCCTCGGCCCAGTGCAACAGCCCGATGTTCCAGGCAAGTTTAGCTAGCAGTCGTCCTCCCACCTCGGCCAGGTCGAAGTCCCGGCCCCCGAATTGGGCCATGGCCCCGGCGCTGTGGCGCAGTTCGGGGGCAAAGGAGGTGTTATTGACGTTGATCCCGATGCCGATCAGCACATACTCCTCGCCACTCACCGGGCCGATCATGGTTTCGGTCAGGATGCCGGCCAGCTTCTTGCCCCCCAACATCACGTCATTCACCCACTTGAGGGTGGCTGGCAGTCCGTGGTGGCGGATGGCCTCGCCGCAGGCCACCCCGGCGGCCAGAGGGTAGAGGGCGGCGTGCTCGGGGAGCAGGATGTTGACCAGGGTCAGCACCAGCCACAGCCCGCCAGGCGGGGCGTACCACTGTCTGGAAAAACGACCCTTGCCGCCGGTCAGCTCGTCGGCCACGATCACCGGGCCCGAGACAAAGGAACGGCCCGCCGCCTCGGCCTGGCTAATCCGTTCCCGGGCCAGATCCATGCAGCGGGCCGCCTTGGACAGATGCTCGATCCCAGCCCCCACCACCGCCCCGTAGCGCAGGATTTCCTCTGCCGTCTCCCGGGGCAGGCCGGGCCGCAGACCGGGCTCCTCGCTTACCGCCCGGCGGTAAGCCTCGATTATTCCCACTCCGACTTAACGCGGGCGATGATCTTCTGGATCAGGGGCAGCTTGTCTTCCGGACAGATGCCGATCAGGGGTTGATCCTGATCCACCGTGGCCCCGGGGGTAAAATAGACGGAGTGGATGATGCCGGGTTCGCCCTGGTAGAGCACCGGGGTGTCGCGTTTCATCAGCGACATGGTGAGCACCTCATCGCCGGGCTTGATGGAGATGGAACGCTGGCCGTGCTTGTCGATCCGGGACTGGATGTCGAGCGCGAAGAAGTACTTGGCCCGCTCCGGGGCCAGGAACATGCTGAGCACGTTGCGCAGGATGCGGTCAATGATCTCCCGCTTCTTCAAGGGGTGGCGGATGATCATCACCTTCTCGCCCGCCTCCACGAATTGGCCGTCCAAGGCCCGTTCCAGGTTGGCCACCACCCCGTTAACCACCGAACGCACCGGCTTGACGTTGCGTTCCCGTTCCAGCTCGTAGAGCAGGGTGCCGGGGAGGTGCTGCCACTCACCGCTCGGCCCGGAGACCGGCTTCTCCTCGCTGGTCTTAAACACCAGTCGCCCGGCGTGGGGGGTGGTGACCTCGATGTATTCGTAAGGGTCGGCCCGGTACTGGCTTAGGATCTGGTCGAAATCTATCTCGTCGTGCATGGCGTTGTTGGTCGGGACGGGCGGTATGTTCGCCTCTTACGTCTAACGGTAATATAGGTTGCGGCCGCCCATGGTCATCAGGGCCTGATGCAGGTTGCGCCTAAACTCGCGCCGATCCCAGATGCCGTGGATGTGGCCGCGCTTCAAGGCGTTGCGGGCGCTGTGGTAATCGGGCGGGATGTCCTGGCCGGTGGTGTCGCGAATCACCCGGTAGCCGGCGAAACCGATCCGGCTCGAACGGATGGCGAACTGATAATGGGAGCAGCCCAGGAAACTGGCCACCGGCCCGGCGTAGGAGTTGTTGTCGTAGACCACGATGTACAGGCCGCCGGCATCGACATAGTCACGCACCGCCAAGGTGCATTTCGGCATCTGGATCACCCCCATGGTGCCCTCCTGGATGCGGATGCCGCCGGTGGTGTGCACGTAGGCCAGAAGCGGCTTGCGCTGGAGCTTGGCCAACTCACAGGCCTGGACGAATTTCTCGCCCTCCGCCGCCCCCACCGTGCCGTTGCGGAAGTCGGAGTAAAGCATGGCCACCACCAGTTCCACCTCCAGGAGCCGGGCTTGGAAGGTGATGATGGCGCTGTGGCGCTTGGTCTCGTTCTTGACGTTTTGCAACTTTTGGCGCAACACCGGGTGGTTAAGGGGGTTAGAGGCGCCGATCTTGGCGTTAAACTCCCGGATGGAGTCCCGGTCGAAGAGGTTGTTTAAGTACCACTGGTACTCCAGGGGGAAGTGGTGGCCGCAGTTCTCGCACACCCCGCAGAATTCGCCGTAGAGATCCGGCACCCAGAGGTCCTTGCAGCCGCGGCTGGCGGCGTTGGGACAGGTGACGGTGCGGTCCTCGTTGGCCAGGGGGCTGGTATAGGTGTCCCCGAATTCCAGCGCCAGGGCCTCCTGACGGCCGGCGGCGGACGGGGCCTTCCCTGCCCGTCCCGCTGGTTTGTGGGCGATGAAGTCGTAGGCGGCGGTAAAGGGCGAGCTTAACCGCTTGACAAAGCTCGACCCCTCGCCAGAGACCTCCTTGATGACCTTTTCCACCTGCTTTTGCTGGCGTTTCAAGATGTCGTACACCACCGTGTAATAAACCTTGGCAGCCCGGGTGGAGGTCTTTTTGCAGAACTCGCCGAAACGGGTAGTGTCGTTTAGGTAAGCCTTGGCGGCCATGGCCCGGTATTTTTTGGCCCGCAGGGCCAGCAGCCGCTTCTGCTCGTCGTTGTTCAGCTCCCAGGAGATGTCGATGTGGAGGTTGGTATCCTGGTCCGGGTTGACAAGGACGTCGTCGTCGCCCGCCTTCTTAAGCTTCAGCTCGTAGGCCCGGAAGGCGCGCAGGCTCTTGGTCTTGAGCACCACCTCGTCGGTGGCCCGCATCATCTCGAAACGCAGCCGTTTGAAGAAGGCGAAGTCGTCGTGCTTGGCCCCCAGCGGCGGCTCCTCGACGATGCGGTCGATGGTGCCCAGCTCCAGGTTGTCCTGGGCGGTGATCTTGAGGTACTCGGCGCACTGCTCAACCAGCTCTTTGGGGGCCTTCTGGCCCTCGCCCACCCGGCCCTCGATGGCCGCCGCCCCCTCGGGCGAGATGACCGAGTAGTAGCCGTGGGAGAACATCAGCCGGAAGTCGGCAAGCCCGATGGCCTCGGCCCCGCCCGAGCCGCCCTCGGAGATGATGGAGACAATGGGCACCCTGAGCTTGGCCATGGCGTAGAGGTTCCTGGCAATCTGCTGGGCGGCGCCGGGGTATTCCTCCACCGGGTAGGCGCCGGGGGTGAAGATATAGCTGTGAATGGGGATACCCTCGGTCTCGGCCACCTGCATAAAGCGCAAGGCCTTCTCGTTGCCCCAGGGCTTGGTGGAGCCGCCGTTCCGGAACTCCTCGCCGTGACCCTTCTCGTGGCCGATGACCATCACCTGCTGGGTGAAGACCCGGTTTTTGACCCGGCGCAGGATGTTGGCCTTGGCCACCACCATCGCCGGGTCGATGTTGGCCTCGCCCTCGCCGCCCAGTTCGGTGTAGTCCTCGTAGACGTTTTCTAGAATATCCTTGAGCGAGAAACGCAACGGGCTGCGGACGATGCGCACCCGATCCATGGAGCTGATCTCCTCCTGGCAGCGCTCGGCCAGAAAGGCCACCGCCTCCTCGATCTGGCTCACCTCGTCGCTGAAGCCATCCTCCGAGTAGTCGTAGAAGGAGGCCTTAAGCTCGTCCAGCTTGGCCAAGAGACCCGAGAGGTTGCCCCATTCGCAGCCCTCCTTGATCTGGCAGAGGTAACGGATTCCCTCCTCGCATTTGGCCAGTCGCTTGCGGATATGTTCCATATAGTGTGTTTGTTGTATGGGCGGGATTTAGAATCCTGGCGGGCTGCCTAGCAGACGGGAGCTTAGCCGTCTTCCGTGTTCAGAAGGTCAGGAGCCGGTCCAGATTGGCCCGCAGATAAGGGATGTTGGTCATGATCGGCTCTTGGTGGGCGTTTTGGCCCTCGATGAGCGTGTCGTCCAGGAACTGGCGGGCCCGTTCCTTGGCCGTGGCCATGTCGTCGCCCCAGACCAGGACCAGGGCCAGGTTGGGGTCGTACTCGCTGGGGATGGTATAGGGCCGGTCGAAGGGGACGTGGGTATAGACCGCAGCCCAGGCCTGGCTGGGAAAGGAAAACCTGTCGATCTCCCCGATCCAGGGGGCAAAACCCCGGCCGGTGTCCTCGGCCACCAGCCTAAGCTCGATACTGGCGCCCTTGAACTCGACGGTCTTCTGGTCGTAGCCCATGGTGTCGCCTAAGGCCAGACGGATCTGCTCGCGGAGCAGGCTGGGCTGCTTGCCGTGTAGGTAGCTGATCCGGGCCGAGACGTCGTTTTCCACCTGGATGCGGGTGTTGACCTCCAAGAGGTAGGGACTGCCGTCCCGGGCCACGATCCACTCCCAG
>JAJXUT010000112.1 GCA_021782655.1 Deltaproteobacteria bacterium | reverse complement strand
GGTGAGGATGATAGCGCAGATATGGCCACGATGCGGCTACGACCGGCGGCGGGGCGACAACGACCGACGGCGGCTCTACTCGCTGGACTACTTCGCGGCCGGCGGCGAGGAGCGGCGAAACGCCCACCACCCCTGCCGCCGGGGCACGGAAGAACGTCGGCGGAACTGGGTACGGGCCAGTCGCCATGTCGGCGTCTATGCCGGCTGATCAACCCCGACAAGTGGCCTCTTTGCCCTTTGGGGTCAGGTCTTGTAATCATACAACTGTTGAAAAATATACTATTACAAGACCTGACCCCAAAAATAAGGGGGCCTGCGGGCGGCTTCAGGGCGGCGGGGGTTGATATCCGGGTGGGCTGGTGAGGAATTTTTGCATCTGCATCTGGTAGTAATGCTGGTTAGCGGGGTCCTGGTGGGCGGCACGTTGCTCGGCCAGCACCGCCTGCTCGCGGGAGCCGTTTTCCCAGTAGGCCAGACCCAGGGTATCGAGGATGTGGCCGCTCGGCTCGATGGCCACCGCCTTCTGGGCCAGGGTCAGGGCGGCGGCGGGGTTGGACAGGGCCGGGTCGTCCACGGTCAACAAGAGCCAGGCCAGGTTGTTCAAGATCTCCGGCTGCTCGGACGACAACTCAAGCGCCTGCCGGTAGGCCGCCGCCGCCTCCCGGTAATGGCGACGGCTGTACTCCAAATCCCCCAGGAGCTGCCGCCATAGGTAATTGCCAGGCGCCTCTCCGATCTTCTGCCTGATCACCGCCTCGGCGTACTTCTCCCGCGCCGGCCCCTCCCGCAGATCTTCCGGCATCCGCCATAGGGTAAGGGCGGTTATCGCCAGCACCACCCCGTACAGCACCAGCGATCCCCGGATCTTGCGGTCTTGGCTGGCGATCATCTTCGGGTCGTTAGCGCAGCGCTTCAAGCAGTCGATGCGCTGGCCGAGCCCGAAGTGGTGCCAGCTCGGCAGGTCGCGGATGTCGCCGGAGAGCCAGGCGATCTTCTCGAACACCCTAATCAGCGGCCCGCTCTCGCCCATGGCCTCCAGGGCGAAGAGGTCGGCCTGGCGCTCAAAATTGCGCATGAAAAAACCCATAACATAGCGGAAATAGACGATCATCAGCACAAAGAGGGGGACGGTGGTGGCCAAGGCCAGGGCGTTGTTGGGGCCGCGGTTGGCCAGGTGGATCATCTTGTAGAACAGGTCGGAGCTGGTCAGCAGGTAGAGGATGGGGTAGGAAGAGAGCTGGGCCAAGAGGCCAAAGCCCAAAAACATCACCAGGAAGATCTGGAGATGGTGGCGTTTGACATGCCCCAACTCGTGGGCCATCACCGCCTCCACCTCCTCCGGGCTCATGGTCTCCAGCAGGGCCGGGGTGACCAGGAGATAACGGAAACGCGAGATGATCCCCATCACCCCGGCGGTCAGGGCCTGGCCCTCGTGCAGGGGCCAGAGCATGATCTGGGCGTAGCCCACCCGGTGGCGACGGCAGAACTCCTCGATCCGGCGGCGGGCCGGGCCGGGCGCAAGGGGGGTGCAGCCCCACATCCGGGTGACCAGGGCCGGGAAGAGCACCGCCAGGCACAGGAAAAAGGCGATGAACACCGCCTGCTCGCCCCAGGCCGAATTCATCAGCCTCTTGACCAGGGGCAGATGCGAGCGTTGCAGGAGATCGGCGAACAGCGACAGGCAGAGCCAGGGCAGGACAATGGGCAGGTTGGTCTTCAGGTTGCCCCAGGCAAAGGCGTTGGCCCCCTGCCGGGAGGCGAAGATCTCCCGGTAGCGTTCCCCGGCTTGGCGCCACATGGCCAGCAGATAGACGGCAAAGAGCGCCAGGCAAACCAGGTCGCCCAGGGCCGGCAGGGTCTTGGCGCCGGGCAGGAGGTTGACGTAGTACTGGCAGTCGAGGAGATAGACATCGAGGCTGAAACAGACGATGGCCAGGATAGAACCCTGCCGTTCGGCGGCGGTGTAGGCAGTGGCCTTGCCGACCGCCTCCCGGCGGAAGATGCGCCGTAAAAACCCCAGGTAGATCAAGCCCTTGACGGCGAACAATCCCAGGTCAACCAGGGCCGGAAACTGGGGATGATCGGCGGCGGTGTTGGTGGACAAGATGAGGATGACCACCAAAAAGTAGATGAGATTACTGTAGATCACCGGCTGCTACACCTGGCCCGAGAGGAGAATTCCTGGCCGGCAAAGGCGGCGTTGTGGCGGAAAAACTGGCTGGTGATGACGGTTAACTGGGCCGGGGTGAGGAGGTGGTGGACAACGAAGTACTGCCCGAATTTCCTCTGCAGCCGGCCCTGCTGAAAGAGCATCAGCCGCACCTGCCCTTCGGTCAACAGGCCCAGCTCCACCGCCGCGCTGCCGAAGGGCTTGGCCAGGCTGCGCCGTTTCAGGATGAAGAGGATGTCCTCCTCATTCAGCCAGCCGAAACGACGGCCAATCTCGCCCAGCCGGGGCCGGCCGGTGCGCTGCCAGACCAGGGCCTTGACGATGGTCTGCCAGGTGGCGAGGCCCGAGTAGTACAGGTAGTGGCCGAAGAGCAGTCTCCGGGCCGGGATCTTGGCCGAGGCCGGGGTCTGCGGCCCCTGCCAGGCAGAAGCGGCCCGGGCCCGGCGGGAGTTGGTCTCGGCGGCGGGCGGCGGCTTAGCCCGGGCGGCGGAGGCCGACTTACGCCCGGAGGCCGAAGCCGCCGGGCGCGACTGGGGCGCGGCCGGGCGGACGTTAACGGTTCGTGGCCAGGGGCGCGGGGCTGCTTCTGGAAAGCGGAAGCCGTTTTCCCGGGCGTGCAGGTAGGTGGTCAGGTTGGCGTAGGCCTGGTGCACCAGGCGGAAGAGGTCGGCGCTTTTCCGCTTGGCCTCTTCACCCCGGTCGGCCAGCATGTCGGGGTGGGTCTCCAGGGCCTTTTTGCGGTAGGCGCTCTTGATCCCCGCGTGCTGCAGGTACTCCAGAAAACCCCTGCTTATCTGCAAATCGGCGCCGAACAAGACGCGGCAGGAATCAATCAGCTCGTGCTCCGCGATCAACGCCTCCATGCCTTCCTCCGTGAATTTTGATAATCTTGCCAAAAGGTAGCCGATGGCTAAGCAAAAGGGCCGACATCCAAGGCGCGGGGTGCGATTGGCGAGCAAGACCACACATGTGGTATGCCTAACGGGCCAAACCGCCACACAACGCGGCAGATCGACCTTTTTGCGACGCCATCAATTTTGTCTCTTGCGACCAGGCTGATTATCCCAACTGGCCACGTCTTAATCGCGAAATCAATTGCCAAGCCAAACCGTCGCCCTATATACTTGTCCATGAAACCCGGCGGCGGCCAAGGCCAGGCATTCTTCCCTAATCTATTCGATAAGGTGTCAATTTCAAATAAAATTTTCATTCTTGACCGCCAAAGATACGGCCAGCGCCGCTTGTTTTTGATCTTCTGCAATAAATTCAATTTGATACATTGAGCATGCCGCCCGGCAAGATAAATCTATCCGGGGCGGGAAGTTACATGACCAGGGCCGTGCGGCCAAAGGGAGAAGAGCGATGGCGGAATATCGAGGTCTGGCCGGGAGTCCGGCCTGGGAGGAGTTGCGGCGGCTAGCCAAGGCGCCCTTTGACCTGAGCCGGCCCGGGGCACTAAGCCGGGAGCGGTTGCTGGCCCTGCGGGCCGAGATGGCGGGGTTCAGTCTCCTCTACGGCACCGAGCGGGTGGACGGGCCGGTGCTCGCCGCCCTGCAACGCCTGGCGGACGAGAGCGGCGCGGTCGAGCGTTTTCTGGCCATGAAGCGGGGGGCGGTGATTAACCGCATCGAGGGCTACGAGAGCGAAAACCGCATGGTGCTGCACACCGCGGTGCGCGACCTCTTCCGCCCCGACCCCTGCCATCCCCAGGCCACCGCCCAGGCCCAGGCGGAGCTGGACAAGCTCGCCCGCTTCCTAGACGGGGTGGCGAGCGGTCAGCTCGTCAACCACCGGGGCCAGACGTTCACCGATATGGTGTTGATCGGCATCGGCGGCTCCGACCTGGGCCCCCGGGCCCTGTACCTGGCCTTGCAGCGCTTCAGCCTGCCGGAGCGGCGGGTGCACTTCATCGCCAACGTCGATCCCGACGACGCGGCCCAGGTGCTCGGAGGCCTCGATCTAAGCCGCACCCTGGTCAACGTGGTCTCCAAGAGCGGCTCAACCCTGGAGACCCTGACCAACGAGGAGCTGGCCCGGGCCGCCTTCGTCCGGGCCGGACTCGACCCGGGCCGCCACTTCCTGGCGGTGACCGGCAAGGGCGGGCCGATGGACAACCCGGCGCGCTACCTGGCCTCGTTCTACATGTTCGACTATATCGGGGGCCGCTACAGCGTCACCTCGATGGTGGGGGCGGTGATCCTGGGCTTCGCCCTGGGCCAGGAGGCGGTGATCGAGCTGCTTAGGGGCGCCAACGGCGTGGACCAGGCGGCGGAGGAGCCGGACATCCGCGGCAATATCCCCCTGCTCTTGGCGCTCTTGGGGATCTGGAACCACAACGCCTTAGGCTGCGAGACCCTGGCCATCCTGCCCTACAGCCAGGCCCTGATCCGCTTCACCGCCCACCTTCAGCAGTGCGACATGGAGAGCAACGGCAAGGGCATCGACCGCCAAGGCCAAACGCTCTCCGAAAAGAGCGGGCCCATCGTCTGGGGCGAGCCGGGCACAAACGGCCAGCACGCCTTCTACCAGCTCATCCATCAGGGCACCACCGTGGTGCCGGTAGAGTTCATCGGCTTTCAGGAGAGCCAGTTCGGGAAGGACCTGGAGGTGCAGGGCACCAGCTCCCAGGACAAGCTCTTAGCCAACCTCCTGGCCCAGTCCCTGGCCCTGGCCACCGGTCAGGAGCACCCAAATCCCAACCGCCGCTTCCCCGGCAACCGGCCCAACTGTGTGCTCATCGGCGAACGGCTCACCCCCCTGGCCATGGGGGCGCTGCTCGCCATCTACGAGGCCAAGATCGCCTTGCAGGGATTTATTTGGAATATCAACTCGTTTGATCAGGAGGGGGTACAACTGGGCAAGGTGCTGGCCACCCGGCTGCTCAGCCATCTTGCGCAACACCGCGCCCAACCCGGCTACGACGGCGGCGGAGACGAGGCGGGCTGGGCCATGCTCATGGCCGCGGGGCTGGTTTGAGGGCGGCTTACTCCTTGCGCAGCAGCTTGGTGATCGCCCGGTCGAGGTAGAGGATGGAGCAGGGCTTGGTGATGTAGTCGTCGGCGCCAAGCTCCAGGCCCAGGGTGCGGTCGTGCTGGGATTCGCGGGCGGTGAGCATGATGATCTTGATCCCCGCCGTCTCCGGCGACGACTTTAGTTGTTGGCAGATGTTACGGCCATCGCCCGCAGGCATGGTGATGTCTAAGAGGATGAGGTCGGGCCGTTCCTCCAGGGCGAAACGGGTATTGTTAAATTGGTATAGATATGGTAGTCTCCCTATGGCGTTGTTGCCAATACAGGAGGAATTGCCATGGCTATCTGCCCTAAATGCGGCTGCGAAAAATGTGTAAAAGATGGTATTGTCAAGG
>JAJXUT010000029.1 GCA_021782655.1 Deltaproteobacteria bacterium | reverse complement strand
CCCCAGATCGCCATGCGGGCCCGCCGGCTCGGCCTGACCAACCATGAGCTGCTGCTCCTGGCTGAGACCCAGGTGGAGGCGGTTTGTCAGGTGGCGGAGGCGGAACGCCCGGCGGTGATGGTCATCGACTCCATTCAGACCATGCAGGTGGCGGGGATTGACGCCGCCCCCGGCGGGGTGAGCCAGGTGCGCGAGTCGGCGGCCTATCTCACCCGGTTCGCCAAGCAGAGCGGGGTGGCGATCGTGCTGGTGGGCCACGTCACCAAGTCCGGGGGCCTGGCCGGGCCCCGGGTGCTGGAGCACATCATCGACGTGGTCTGTTACTTCGAGGGGGCGGGTGACTCCCGCTACCGGATGATGCGGGCGATCAAGAACCGCTTCGGGGCGGTGAACGAGCTGGGGGTCTTCGCCATGACCGAGACCGGGTTGAAGGAGGTGAAGAATCCCTCGGCCATCTTCCTCTCCCGGGGCCGGGAACCGATGTCCGGCAGCGCGGTGATGGTGGTCTGGGAGGGCAGCCGGCCGCTGCTGGTCGAGATTCAGGCCCTGGTCGATACCTGTTATTCCGAGCATCCCCGGCGGCTGAGCGTCGGGCTTGATCCCAACCGGCTGGCCATGCTCCTGGCGGTGCTGCACCGGCACGGCGGCCTTTCGACCTTTGACAAGGACGTCTTCGTCAACGTGGTGGGCGGGGTCAAGGTGGAGGAGACCGGCGCCGACCTGGCCCTGACCCTGGCCGTCATCTCCAGCCTGAACGACCGGCCCCTGCCCCGCGACCTGGTGGTCTTCGGCGAGCTCGGCCTGGCGGGTGAGATCCGCCCGGTGCCCAACGGCCAGGAGCGGCTGCGGGAGGCGGCCAAGCACGGCTTCACCAGGGCCATCGTCCCTGAGGCCAACGCCCCCCGCGCCGCCATCCCCGGCCTGACCGTCCTCGGGGTGGGCAAACTGGGAGAGGCACTGCAACAGCTAGGCCGCCTCCCCTCTCCCTGAACAAAACCTCCGCGCCCAGACGCCTGGCCTGTTATTCCTGTCTCCTGAGCCCTGATTCCTGTCCCCTGACATCCGGTAACAGCACCGTCAGCATCCCCAAAAGCGGCAGATACGAGCAGAGGTGATAGACGAAGCCGATGCCGCGTAGATCGGCGAGCCTTCCTAGCACCGCCGCCCCGATCCCCCCCATCCCGAAGGCCAGGCCGAAGAACAGCCCGGAGATGGCTCCCACCCGGCCGGGGATCAGCTCCTGGGCAAAGACCAGGATGGCGGAGAAGGCGGAGGCCAGGATAAAGCCGCTAGCGAAGGAGAAGACCCCGGTCCAGGCCAGATTGGCGTAGGGCAGGGCGAGGGTGAAGGGCGCGGCCCCCAGGATGGAGAACCAGATTACCCGCTTTCTGCCGATCCGGTCGCCGATCGGCCCCCCGATCACCGTGCCCAGGGCCACTGCGAACAGGAAGGCGAAGAGGTGGTATTGGGCCGTCTGGATGGGTAACTGGAAGCGGTGCATCAGGTAGAAGATGAAGTAATTGCTGATGCTGGCCATATAGAAATATTTAGAAAAGACCAGCACCAGCAGGATTAGCAGCGACAGACCAACGGTGCGCCGGGGCAGGGCCGGCCCAGGCTCGCCCGCGCCTCCGCCTGGGCCTGATTTGCGGGGCTGGCGGCGCTGGTACCAGCCACCCACCTTGAGCAGGATTATGATCGCCAGCAGGGCTAGCAGCGAAAACCACAGGAGGCGGCGCTGGCCGCCGGGGATGATGAACCAGGCCGCCAGCAGCGGCCCCATGGCGGTGCCGGCGTTGCCGCCCACCTGAAACACCGATTGCGCGAGCCCGAACCGGCCCCCGGAGGCCATCCTCGCCACCCGTGAGGATTCGGGGTGGAAGATCGACGAGCCCATGCCCACCAGGGCCGCAGCGGCGAGCAGGGTGCCGTAGTCCGGGGCCAGGGCCAGGAGCAGCAGCCCGCCTAAGGTGCAGCCCATGCCGAAGGCCAGGGAGTAAGGCTGGGGCCGCTGGTCGGTGTAGAGCCCAACCACCGGCTGGAGCAGGGAGGCGGTGAGCTGATAGACTAGGGAGATTACCCCCAACTGCACGAAGTTTAAGGAGAAGTTTTCCTTGAGCAGGGGGTAGATGGAGAAGATCAGTGACTGGATGGTGTCATTTAGGAAGTGGGAGAAGCTGATCGCCCCCAGCACCTTAAACGACCCGGCGTGGGCCTTGGTGTCCGCAACCCGCGCGTGAGGCCGGTATGTCGTCTGTGTTGCCATTGCGTTAAGACCAGTCTTGAGTCCGTCCGGTATCTCCGGCACTGCCTTTGTTGTGAAAACTCAGCTTTGTCCGGTTAAGGAATTGCATCACGCAATTTGTGGCGCTGTCGTTTAGGGAATCCCTCTCAATCCCCCTTTTCCAAAGGGGGAGGCAGTCTCTGGTTAGCGCCCCCCCCTTGGGAAAGGGTGGCCAGGGGGGATTTTTAATGTTAGGGCGGAAGATGCAATTTCCTAACCGGACAACGCTGGTAAAAACCACCACAGTAACTGCCAGAAGCAGAAAAGCGGCTAGCCCGAGGAGAGCTAACCGCTTGATTCGGTGTGGAGAACCCTACGAGGTCTGAACCGTTGTTTCCGGCCCCAAAGCCACCGGCCGGGCCATCTTATCTTGCGAGTTTTTCGCTTATGATTCGGTTAAGACTGGTTCCCGCCTCGGCTGCCTTAATTGCGAGGGATCGGTGGGTGTCCGGTGGCACCCTGACCATAAATCTCCCGCTGAATGTTCTTTCGGCAAAAGGATCAGGGGCCTTTTCCCCGTTTTTTTCCATGTCGTCCACTACCTCGGCCACAACTTGCATGATTCCCGCCAATGCCGTTTGCGGGGATTCGTCCAGCCAGCTCAGGGAAGGGAACTCGGCGCACAAGCCGATATATTCCTGGTCTTCCCCTGACCAGGTGACTCGGTATGTGTAGTGATCTTTATTTGCCACGGTTTTCCTCCAGTCTATCAATGGCCTTTAGGACTTGCCGAACCTGATATGCCTTCGCCTTATTACCTTGCCTTTGGATGTTCACTCTAGGATCGCCCTGCCAAGGCAGCTTATAAACCCGGTGGCTTGTTCCCTGTTGTCGCGGCTCGCCGAAGAAGTGATCGCAAACCCGGCAAATATCGGCGAACATTACGTCCGCCGGGTTAGTTTTGGCGGCCAGGATGATCTCCTGTATTTTATCCATTTGTGTATGGTATCATTATTGACACTCTTTTCCAAGAGGATCTTTTACCGCCACCCACAACAAAAAAAGCGGCTAGCCCCGAGAGCTAACCGCTTGATTTTGTTTGGTGACCCCTACGGGGTTCGAACCCGTGTTACCGGCGTGAGAGGCCAGCGTCCTAGGCCGCTAGACGAAGGGGCCGTATAGCGCGCTAAAGGGCCTTCTTTAAATGATCGTCGCGGTTTTGTCAAGGCCAAGTTGCGGCCGGGAGCCAAATGTCCTCTTGCGGTCGGCCCTTAATCGTTGTGCAGTTCGGCGTGGATGCGCTTGAACTCACCCTCGTTGGCCAGGAAGGCCTCGACCAGCTCGGGGTCGAAGGAGGTGCCCTTTTCGTTGGTGATGATCTCAAGCGCCGTCTCGTGGGAGAAGGGCTCCTTGTAGCAGCGTTTGGAGGTGATGGCGTCATAGACGTCGGCCAGGGACACCAGCCGGGCGGAGAGGGGGATCTCCAGGGCCTTTAAACCGTTGGGGTAGCCGTCTCCGTTCCACTTTTCATGATGGTAGTAGGCGATCTCCTTGCCGATGGACAGAAATGACTGGCCCCGCATCTGGGAGTCCACCGCCGAGAGGGCGTTGCCCCCCAGGATGACGTGGGTCTGCATCACCTCGAACTCCTCGGGCGTCAGGCGGCCCGGCTTGAGTAGGATTGAGTCCGGGATGCCGACCTTGCCGATGTCGTGCAGGATCGAGGAGTGATACAGATCCTCGATGTAGTCGCTGGTGATATAATCTTGATATTCTTTTCTTTTGGCTAGCTCTTCTGCCAGAACCTTGGTGTATTCCCGGATTCTTTCCAGATGGCGTCCGGTGTCGTTGTCCCGGTATTCGGCCAGCTTGGCCAGGCCCAGGATGGCACCGGTGCGGGCCTCCTTGACGTTTTTTAGGCTCTCGATCACCTGCCGTTCGAGCAGGCGCTGCTCGGTCACGTCCCGGACGATACCCCGGAAGCCGGTGGGCTTCTGCATGGCGTTGGTGGAGATGGAGGCAGAAAATTCGACGATCCTTTTGAATCCGCTCCGGGAGTTCAGATCACACTCCACATGCTTGGCCGGATAGCCGGTGGCCAGGGTCTGCCGCAGGCTATCCTCGAAGCGAACGGCGCCCTCCTGGGTCATGGTCTGCCGCAGGTCAAGCCTTGGCAGGTCGCGGCGGGAGAGGCCGAAGATGCTCACCGCTGCGTCGTTGTAGAAGGTTAGCCGGTGCTCTAGGTCGATCTCGTAATAGCCCTCCTCGATGCTTTCCAGGATGGAGCGGTAGCGATCCTCGCTGCCGCGCAGGGCCATCTCCGCCTTGCGGCGCTGCTTGATGTTGTACTGGGCGTGGGAGCCAAAGAAGATGAACAGCACCAGCACTGCCCCCCGGTTGTAGAAGTCGTAGATGTCCCGGCCAAACAATAGCCCGGAGATGCTGAATTCCCCGGTGGAAAACATCTGGATCAACGCCTGGAAGAGCCAGAAGAAGATGGCCATGCCGATGCCGATCCAGAGCATGGAGTCGGCAAAGGATTCGGTGGGCGAATTTTCTTTTTTCATGCGTCGTGCTCCTGAAGACAAGCTTCCCGTCGGCCAGCGGCGGCGGCCTTCTCCCCGTCCAGAAGAGGCAGGGGGAAGGCTACTTGGTGAATGATTTTAATTGTAGCACCTGATTAAAGGAAGAGTGAACTCAAAAGGAGGGAGACGAGGAAAAAATTAGCCGGCCCGCAACTCCGGGGCCTCGCCCTGCACCTGCCGGATGACTTCCGCTAGGTCGGAGAGCTGGTAGGGTTTGGCGATGGCGGCCTTGAAGCCGTAATCGCGGCAGTGGGACATGATTCGATCCTCCGAGTAGCCGCTGGAGGCGATGATCCGGGCCTGGGGGTCGAGTTTCAATATCTCTTCCGTCGCCTCCCTGCCGCCCATGCCGTTGGGCACGCTCAAGTCCATGAAGATCATCTCCACCGGCTGCGGCCCCGCCATTGCCTCCCGGTAGAGATCAATCGCCTCCGCCCCGTCCTTGGCCAGCAGCACCTGATAGCCCAGGTGGGAAAGCATGGCCTGGGCCACGGTCTGCACCATCAAATCGTCATCCATAACCATTATTTGCCGGCCCTGGCCCTTGGGCAGCGGCGTGGTCGCGGCCAGCCGTTCTTCGGCCTGGGAGTCCCTGAGGGCGGGCAGGTAGATGGTGAAGGTGGTGCCCTCGCCGGGCGTGGACTGGACGCTGATCGTCCCGTCGTGCTTGCTGATGATTCCGTGGCAGATGGCCAGCCCCAGGCCGCTGCCCTGGGCCTTGGTGGTGAAGTAGGGGTCGAAGATGTTGTTGATGATCTCGGGCGGGATACCCGGCCCTGAGTCGCAAACCGTGATCTCCAGGTAGTCGCGGTCAGGCGTCAGGGTGGGCGGCAGCGGGGTTCCGGCCTTGAGGTTGCGGCCCCGCACGGTAATCGAGCCGCCCTCGGTCATCGCCTGGCAGGCGTTGATGATCAGGTTCTGGAACACCTGGCTGATCTGGCCCTTGTCGATTTCGGCCAGCCACAGGCCGGGCGGGAAGTCGTAGGCGCAGCGCACCGCGGCCTCCCTGAGGATGAAGCCCGTGGTCTCCCGGATCAGGTCGGCGATGGCGGTTGGCCGCCGCACCGGTTCGCCGCCCTTGGAGAAGGTCAGGAGGTGGCGGGTCAGGTCCTTGGCCCGCAGGGCGGCCTTCTCCGCCTCGGAGATCAGGGCCTGAGGCTTGCCGTTGGCGGGCAGGATTTCGCTGGCCAGGTTAAGGTTGCCGATGATGGCGGTGAGCAGGTTGTTGAAGTCGTGGGCGATGCCCCCGGCCAGGATGCCCACTGACTCCAGTTTCTTGAGTTTGAGAAACTCCTGTTCCAGCCGGGTCTGACTGGAGGTGTCGCGGAACACCAGCGCCACCCCGATGATCTCCCCGGAGTTGTCGCGAATGGGGGCCGCGCTGTCGGCGATGCTCCGTTCCAGGCCGTCCCGGCGTATTAAGACTGCCTGGTTGGCCAGGCCGGTGGTCTTGCCGGTCTGCATCACCCGCTCCACCGGGTTGGCTATCGTCTCGCGGGTCTGACCGTCCACTACCTTGAAGACCTGTAAGAGCGGCCGGCCCGCCGCCTCCTCCTGACTGAAGCCGGTTATCTCCTCCGCCGCCGCGTTTAATAGCGCCACCCGGCCCTCGGTGTCGGTGGTGATCACCCCGTCGCCGATGCTCCGCAAGGTTACGGTCAGCTTCTCCGTCTCCTCGGCCAGGGCCTTTTCCGCCAGCTTGCGGGCGGTGACGTCCCGAACCAGCTCGATGCCGGCGACGATCTCGCCGTTTTTGTCGCGCAGGGGCGAGGCGGTGATTTCGACGTGCCGGGTGCCGCCATCGGGGCGGCGGCCCGTCCGTTCGGCGCCGTGGATGCCGCCGTCTTCGAAGCTCTTGGCCACCGGACAGCCGGGGCAGGGACTATCCTGTTGGCCATAGGCCCGGTAGCAGAACTCGCCGGCCCGGTCGCCGATGAAGTCCTTGTGGGTGTCGTTTTGGTAGAGCACCCGGAAGTCGCGGCCCTGGATGCTGACCCCGTCGCCCAGGGCCGCCAGGATGGCCTTGTTCTTTTCCTTCTCCGTCTCGGTTTGGGCCAGGGCCTTTTCCAGCTCCCTCTCGGCCAGTTTGCGGGCCCCGATGTCCTGGACGGCGATGGTCACCCCCGCCTCCTCGTGGGCCGGGTCGCGCCAGGCGGTGCAGAGGAGGATATCGAGACTGGAGCCGTCTTTTCTGAGCCACCTGGTCTCCATGACGCTGCGCTGGTCGCGCTTTAGTTGCGCCGTCTGGGCCATCCGCCACTGCTGGAAGGTTGACTCGTCGGGATAGAGGCGCCCCAGGGTCAGGCCGTTTAGCTCCTCGGGCGGGTAGCCGGTCAGCTCGGCGAACTGTTGGTTGAACCACACCAGGCGGGAGCCGACCGTTAGGCCGATGCCGTTGGGGGCCGAGGTGAGGATGCTCTGCAAGAGGGAGTTTTGTTCTGTAAGCTCCTGGGTGCGGCTGCCCACCATCCTGGTCAGGCAGCGGCGCCACAGGAGCGTCCCCACCAGCCCAAGAAGCAAGAGGACGGCGAGGAGCCCGGCGATCCACAGGAACCTATGGTGGGGAAGCCGCCAGCCGGTCTCGCTGGGTAGCCAGCGGTCGTGGATCTCCCGGCGTTCCTCGGGGGTGATGCTGGCCAGGCCGACGTCCAGGATGTGATGCAAGATGGGCCAGTCCTTGAGGGAGGCAAAGGCCAAGCCGTAGGTCAGGTCGGTGTTATGCTCCACCCTGAGACTGCTTAGCCCCTCCCGTTCGGCCAAGACGTTGGCCGAGGCGGTGTCGAGCAGCAGGGCCTCCACGTTCTTGAAGGCCACCGCCCGCAGGCCGGCGGCGGCGTCACTGACCGGCACCAGTCGCAGTTCGGGGTAGGCCTGTTTGAGGTAGTCGTAGGTGAAGTCGCCCTCCACGGCGGCGATGGGCCGGTCGCGCAGGTTGTCCAGGGTCAGGTGCTCGAGGGAATCGCTATGCACCACCAAGGCGGCGGTCAATTCCAGGTAGGGGCGGGTGAACAGCAGGTATTGCAGCTTGTCTGGCGAGGGGGTGGCGGCGGACACGATGGCCACCTGCCCGGCTCTGGCCTTGGTCAGACCGTCTTGCCAGTTGCTGAGCTTGAGGACGGTGAATTTGCAGTTGAGCCGCCGTTCCAGCAGGTGCAGGTAGTCGGCGGTAAGCCCCATGAACCGGCCCTGGGCATCAAAATACTCGATGGGGGCGTAGCCGGGATGGGGGACGATGACCAGCTCCCGGCCATGATCCGTAAGCCACTGGCGTTCCTTGGGGCTTAAGAGGGGCGCGTTCCCGGCGTCTTGGCGGCAGGAGCCGGTCAGGAGCAGGCAGAGGAGGGAGAGCGCGGCCAGAGCGGCCTTAAGCCGCGATGATTGGAGAGGGATCGGGGTCCGCATCTCGGTCCGGGAGGCTGGCATTCGTGTGCCGGACGGTGATGCCCGCCGGTACTTCATGGTTGATGGCGTTGCCAAAAGGTAGCCGATGGTTAAGCAAAAGGGCCGAGACGCCAGGCGCGGGGTGCGTTTGACCAGTTAGTCGCCAAGAATGGAACACCCGCATCCAGGCAACGGAGGGGATCACCATAGACCCTATTCGTTTTTTTTGTTTTTTGGTCGGCCACCCATCCGGGATGCCGAACGAGCCAAACCGCCGCGCAATTTTGTTCAATCCCCGCTGATGTTGGCCGGGGAGGCAGGAGATCGAACTTTGCGACGCCATCATTCAACTGGTACGATAAAATCATAGTCGCCGCCGGGGCCAAAATCAATAGGGTAATGGCGGGGGGATGCAGATTGCCGTCCGGGCCGGCTGGGGGAGATTTTATTGTTTTGAAATTTGGCCGCTGATTCGTTATGGTGGCGGGGTGTTGATGCCGCCAGGGCCGATAGCGGCCGCGGGCGGATTTTTGCAAAGCCACGGGGGAAGGGAGATGGGCGAGACGATTGGTTTTATCGGCGGGGGCAAGATGGCTGAGGCCTTGAT
This sequence comes from Deltaproteobacteria bacterium, assembly GCA_021782655.1. Lineage (GTDB taxonomy): Bacteria > Desulfobacterota > Desulfobulbia > Desulfobulbales > VMSU01 > VMSU01. Next base: position 17,511 of record JAJXUT010000029.1, on the reverse strand, counting down.
TTGCGGGATCCTCAAGGCGGGATTGCGGGGGGCGGATGGGCTGGCGGCGGTCGATCCTGATCCTGGACGCCGGGAGGCGCTGGCCTCGGATTACGGCATCCGGGTGTACGCTCAAGCCGCCGACTTCGTGGCCGATTGCGCAATCGTTATCCTGGCGGTCAAACCCCAGGTGATGGGGCCGGTGCTGAAGGGCTTGCAGGGGCTGCTCTCCGCCCGCCACCTGGTGATCTCCATCGCCGCCGGCATCCCGCTTTCCTTTTTGGAGACTAACCTGGCCGGCTGTGATTGCCGGCTGGTACGGGTGATGCCCAACACCCCGGCCTTGGTGCAGGAGGCGGCCTCGGCCTTGAGCGCCGGCCGGCTGGCCACCGACCAGGACCTGGCCACGGCCCGCCGCCTCTTTGACGCCGTGGGCCGGACGGTGGTCCTGCCCGAGTCCTATCTGGACGCGGTGACCGGGCTTTCCGGCTCCGGGCCGGCCTATGTCTTTGCCTTCATCGAGGCCATGATCGACGCCGGGGTCAAGGTGGGCTTGAGCCGGGCCGACGCCCAGCTCCTTACCCTCCAGACCGTGCTCGGCTCGGTCAGACTCGCCTTTTCGACCGGGCTCGGTCCCGCCGAGCTGAAGGCGATGGTCACCTCGCCGGGCGGCACCACCATCGCCGGGCTGCACGTCCTGGCCCGGGCTGGGTTCGGCGGCGTGGTCATGGATGCGGTGGAGGCGGCTACCCGGCGTTCCCAGGAACTGGGCGGCGGCAAGTAAGGCCGGCCTCGTGGACGACGCCATCAGCTTCATGCCAAGTTGCCGGCCATGACGATCAGCAAGGTCGGCATCATCCGGCGGCTGGGCTCGGACGGGCCTAGGGTCATGGCCGAGGAACTTGTCGCCTGGCTGGCTGGTCAGGGCGTTCAGACGGTGATTGACGAGGTGCGGCCCGATCTCGACCTTCTGATCATCCTGGGCGGCGATGGCACCCTGTTGCACGTGGCCGATCAGGCCAGCCGGCAAGAGATCCCGGTGGTGGGCATCAATTTGGGGGATCTGGGATTCCTGACCGAGGTGGGCCGGGACGAACGCTACCCGGCCCTGGCCGCCATCCTGGCGGGTGACTTCGTCGTCGAGCGGCGGATGATGCTCAAGGCCAGGCTGGTCAGCGAGCAGGGGCCGAGCGACTGGCAGTACGCCCTAAACGACGTGGTGATCAGCAAGGGCAACCTGGACCGGCTGCTGCAACTGCCGACCTGGGCCGACCATGAGTTCATCACCAACTACCGGGCCGACGGCCTGATCTTTTCCACCCCCACCGGGGCCACGGCCTACAACCTGTCGGCGGGCGGCCCCATCGTCCATCCGGCCCTCGACTCCATCCTTCTGACCCCCATCTGCCCCTTCATGCTTGACAGCCGCCCGGTGCTGCTCTCCCCGGAGACCCGGCTGACCTCCCGCCTGATCGCCCAGCGCCACACCGATGTCAAGGTGATCGTCGATGGCCGGATCGTCTGGGGGATGCAGGGCGACCAGGCGGTGGAGGTCATGGCCTCCGAGCGGGCCTTGAGCCTGATCGGCTCGCCGCGCAAGGGCTATTTCGAGATCCTGCGCAACAAGCTGGGCTGGGGCAGCCTGGCGGCCAAGGGGCCGGCCGCCGTCTAGTGGGATTCACTCCTCCATCCCCCGTTTAATCTGGAATTTTTTAATCTTGTATTGCAGTAGACTCTTGGTGATGCCCAGCCGTTTGGCGGCCTGGGTCTGGACGAAGCCGGTCTCCTCCAGGGCCTTTCTCAGCATCTTCTCCTCGATGTCGTTGAGCACGTCGTTCAGCTTGGCCTCGGGGGGGAGCTGATCGAGGTTCAGGTTGACCGGCGGGGCGTCGGCGCTGGCCAGGATGCCCGACATCGGCTGCACGTCCTCGGGCTCGATCACCGGGCCCTGGCAGAGTACCGTGGCCCGCTCGATGGTGTTCTCCAGCTCCCGGACGTTGCCGTCCCAGGGCAGGGAGGCGAGCACCCGCAGGGTCTCCGGGGCGATGGAGAGCCCCTCCTTGCCGCTTAGTTCCGCGTACTTGCGGACGAAGTGCTCGGCCAGGAGCGGGATATCGTCGGCCCGTTCCCGAAGCGGCGGCAGGGGCAGGTGGATGACGTTTAAACGGTAGTAGAGGTCTTCCCGGAAGGCGCCCTGGGCCACCTCGTCCTTTAGATCCTTGTTGGTGGCGGCCACGATCCGCACATCGACCTGGATGGCCCGGCTGCCGCCCACCCGCTCGAAGCTCCGCTCCTGGATGACCCGCAGCAGCTTGGCCTGCAACAGTTGGGGCATGTCGCCGATTTCGTCTAAAAAGATGGTGCCGGTGTCGGCCAGCTCGAATTTGCCCTTGCGGGTGGCCACCGCCCCGGTGAAGGCGCCGCGCTCATGTCCGAAGAACTCGCTCTCCAGCAGGGCCTCGGGCAGGGCCGCGCAGTTAATCGCCACGAAGGGCGCCTCCAGGCGGGGGCTGTTGTAGTGGATGGCCCGGGCCACCAGCTCTTTGCCGGTGCCGGACTCGCCGGTGATCAGCACGTTGGATGATGAGGGTGCCACCCGTTCGATCAGGCCGTACAGTTGCTGCATCGCCTTGTTTTTGCCTACCAGTTGGTCGAAGCGGTAGCGCTGGCTGACCTCCTGGCGTAGGCGCCGGTTGTCCCGAGCCAGGCTGTAGTGTTCGATGGCCTTGTGGACGCAGGCGAGCAGCTCGTCGTTGTTGAAGGGTTTGGTCAGGTAGTTGAAGGCCCCGAGCTGCATGGCCCGCACCGCCTTCTCCACCTCGCCGTAGGCGGTGATCATGATCACCGGCAGGGCCGGATCGTGCTCCTTGACTGCCGCCAACAGGGCGAAGCCGTCCATGCCCGGCATCTGCATGTCGGTGATGATCAGATCGAGGTCGCCATCGGCCTTGACCAGGCCCAAGGCCTGCGTGCCGTTGTCGGCGGTCAGGGTGTCGAAGCCCTCGTCGCGCAGGAATTCACTCAGAATAATCTGGTAGTTAGGCTCGTCGTCAACGATCAGGATGGTGTGCATGGCGTTGCTCCTTGTCCGCCTCCGGGCGGGAGACGGGAGGCGGGTTCAGGTTGAGCCGGGCCAGGAGGGGGGCGAGCAGGTCAGTGGGCACCGGGAGTTTGCCGCCCGCCTCGCCCAGGGGGGCCTTGTCGCCCTCCCGGCCGTGGAAGTCGCTGCCGCCGGTGGCCACCAGGCCCAGGGTCTGGCAGAGGAGGGCCAGACAGCGGGTGAGGGGCGCGGAATTCATCGGGTGATAGACCTCCAGGCCGGCCAGACCCTGGTCGATTAGTTCCCGCACCAGTTGCCGCAGCCCCGGCTCGCCAAGTTTGAGGGCCCCCGGATGGGCGAGCACCGGGAGTCCGCCGGCCTCGACGATCATATTGATGGCCTGGGAGACGGGCAGGAGCTGGCGTTGCACGTAGGCCGCCCCGTCCTTGCGCAGGAAGCGGGCGAAGGCCTCCTGCTCGCTGCGCACCACCCCCCTTACTTGCAGGGCCCGGGCGATGTGGGGCCGGCCGGTCTGGCCCCGGTGGTTGGGCAGCTCGTCCAGGGTGAGGGGGATGTTTAATCCGTTCAGGCGGGCGATGATGGCCAGATTTCGCGCCCGGCGGGCCTCTTGGATGTCGCGCAGGCCGGCGGCCAGGGACGGGGATTGGTGGTCGAGGCCGAAGCCCAAAAGATGCAGGGACAGGCCCTGGTGGTGGGCGGTGACCTCCAGGCCGTTGATCACCGTAATTCCTGCCTGCCGGCCCAGGTCCAGGGCCTCGGGGTAGGCGGCCACGGTGTCGTGGTCGGTGATCGACAGGGTGGCGACGCCCCGCTGCCGGGCCAGGGCCATGATCTCCCTGGGGGTCATGGTGCCGTCCGACATGGTGGAGTGGAGGTGGAGATCGAGCAAGGGCATGGCTTTTCCCTGAGCTGGCGAGGTGCAGGAGATAAAAAAACTGTCAACCCGGCGGGCGAATTTGCTACAATGGCCACCATGAGTCGCATGGGGGCCGGAGGCGACGGTGAGCCACTATAACGTCGCCCCCCCGAAAAGACAAGGAATGGCTTGGGCCTCCGGGGCCTGGCCGCTGGCAAGGTAATAGCAACATAGGGAGGGTTTCATGGCCCAAATCGACGCCTTTTTTCGCCTGATGCACGAACAGGGGGCCTCCGACCTGCACATGGTCGCCGGTCAGCAGCCCATCCTGCGTATTCGGGGGGAGATGGAGAAGATCAAGTACAATATCCTGGACAACGACGCCCTGCGCGCCCTGCTCTACGAGATCGTCACCGAGGACAAGGTCAAGGCCTTCGAGGAGACCGGGGACGTGGATTTCGGCTATGAGATCCCGGGGCTAGCCCGCTACAGAGGCAACCTGTTCATGCAGAAATACGGGGTCGGGGCGGTGTTCCGCGAGATTCCGAGCGACATTCTGACCTGCGAGCAGCTTGGTCTGCCGGGGGTGGTCTCGAGGCTGTCCTCGTTGCCTAAGGGCATGGTGCTGGTCACTGGCCCCACCGGCAGCGGTAAGTCCACCACCCTGGCCGCCATCGTTGATGAGGCCAACAAGAACCGGCGTGACCATATCCTGACCATCGAAGACCCCATCGAGTTCGTCCACAAGAGCCAGAAGTGCATCGTCAACCACCGGGAGGTGGGCATCCACACCAAGAGCTTTGCCGCTGCCCTGCGTGGGGCGCTGCGCGAGGACCCGGACATCATCCTGGTGGGCGAGATGCGCGATCTGGAGACCATCGCCCTGGCCATGGAGGCGGCGATGACCGGGCACCTGGTCTTCGGCACCCTCCATACCTTAAACGCCGCCAAGACCGTGGACCGGATCATCGAGATCTTCCCCTCCACCCAGCAGGCCCAGGTGCGTTCCACCTTGGCCGACGCCTTGAAGGCTGTGGTCTCCCAAACCCTGTTCAAGCGCATCGACAAGAAGGGCCGCTGTGCCGCCCTGGAGATCCTGATCTGCACCCCGGCGGTGCGTAACTTAATCCGCGAGGGCAAGACCTTCCAGATTCCCTCGGTGATGCAGACCGGCAAGAAGTTTGGAATGCAGACCTTAGACGACTCCATCCTCGATTTTCTGGAGAAGGGCTGGATCTCCGCCGAGGACGCCTACACCAACGCCATCGAGAAGGGCAAGTTTGTTAAATACCTGAAAAATCCCCCTCTCGACTTCGCCGACGCCTAACTGGGGGCGTGGGCGTCTCGCCCGCAGCAGCCTGCATCGTCAAGCAGAAGCAGCCTGCCCGCGCCTTAGCCCGTTGCCCGTAGGGATACCGCCGCCCCGCATGGAGATCATCACTTCCCACCTCAATGCCGATTTCGACAGCCTGGCGGCCATGGTGGCGGCTAAGCGGCTCTATCCCCAGGCGGAGCTGGTCTTTCCCGGCTCCCAGGAGCGCAACGTCCGCGACTATCTTCGGCAGTCGGCCCTGGTTTACACCTTCCAGCGGTTGAAGAATATCGACCCGGCCCAGGTGACCCGGCTGATCGTGGTCGATACCCGCCAGGCCAGCCGGATCGGGGCCCTGGCCGGCTGCCTGGCCAACCCCGGCCTGTCGCTGCACCTCTACGACCACCACCCCGACGCCCCCGACGACCTGCGCGGCGAACTGGAGGAGGTGCGGCCGGTGGGCTCCACCACCACCATCTTCGTCGAGCTGTTCCGGGAGCGGGGGCTGACCCTGCCGCCCGAGGAGGCCACCCTGCTGACCATGGCCCTCCATGAGGACACCGGCTCCTTCCTGTTCGATACCACCACCGCCCGCGACCTTGAGGCGGCGGCCTGGCTGCTCTCCCAGGGCGCCAACTTAAACGTGGTCTCGCCCTTCATCGTCCAGGAGCTGTCCAGCGCCGAGCTGGCCATCTTGAACCGGCTGATCGAGTCGGCCACCACCTATAACATCCAGGGCCTGGCGGTGGTGGTGGCCCGGATCGCCCTGCCCGACTACATCGACGAGTTCGCCCTCCTGGTGCGCAAGTTCATGGCCATCGAGAACTTGAACACCCTCTTCGCCCTGGCGGTGATGGGCGATAGGCTCTATCTCATCGCCCGCAGCCGGGTGCCGGAGGTGAACGTGGGGGCCATCGCCCTTGAGTTCGGGGGAGGCGGCCACGCCTCGGCGGCCTCGGCCACCATCCGCGACCTCTCCTTGGTGGAGGCGGAGGAGAAGCTGGTCTGGCTGCTGCATCGGTACGTTCAGCCCCGTTCGCTGGCCCGGGAGCTGATGTCGGCGCCGGTGATCTCGGTGCCGCCCGAGACCAGCCTTGCCAAGGTTAACAACATCCTGACCCGCTACAGCGTCACCGTGCTGCCGGTGTTGGACGCCGAGCGCCGGCCCCTGGGCCTGATTTCCCGGCGGGTGGCGGAGAAGGCCATCTTCCACGGCCTGGGCGAGCTGCCGGTCACTGACTACATGACCACCGATTTCGCCACCCTGCCGCCTGATGCCACCCTGGCCGACATCCAGGAGCGGATCATCGAGCGCCGCCAGCGTTTTATCCCGGTGGTGGAGGATGAGCGGGTGCTGGGGGTGATCACCCGCACCGACCTCTTGAACCTGCTGGTCAAGGAACGGGCCGGCGCCGCCGGCGACCCGGAGCGGGACGAGCAGCCGTCCAGCACCCGGCGCCGCAACTTAAACCAGGTGATGGTTAGCTGCCTGTCCAAGGAGATGATCGTCCTCCTGCGCAGCATCGGCGAGGTGGCCAAGGAGATGGGATTCTCCGCCTACGCGGTGGGCGGCTTCGTGCGCGACCTGCTGCGCCAGACCCGCAATCTGGATCTGGATATCGTTATCGAGGGCGACGGCATCCGCTTCGCCGCCGAGCTGGCCCGCCGTCTGGGCGGGGTCATTCGTCCGCACGAGAAGTTCCAGACCGCGGTGGTCAAGCTGCCGGACGGCTTCAAGATCGACGTGGCCACCGCCCGGCTTGAGTACTACGAGTACCCAGCCGCCCTGCCGACCATCGAGATGAGCTCGATCAAGCTCGATCTCTTCCGCCGCGACTTCACCATCAACGCCCTGGCCATCGCCTTGAACCCGGAGAAGTTCGGGCTGCTGGTGGATTTTTTCAACTGCCAAAACGACCTCCGCGACCAGCAGATCCGGGTGTTGCACAACTTAAGCTTTGTGGAGGATCCCACCCGCATCTTCCGGGCCATACGCTTCGAACAGCGTTTGGGCTTCAAGATCGGCAAGTTCACCGAGCGGCTGATTCGCAGTGCCATCAAGCAGGGGATGTTCGGGCGCCTTTCCGGCAAGCGTTTCTTCCAGGAACTGAAGTACATCCTGGCCGAGGAGAACCCCCAGCCCGCCATCTACCGGATGGCCGGCTTCAACCTTTTGAGCTTATTCCATCCGGCCTTGAAGCTCGACCAGCGGCTGAAGAACATCCTGCGCGAGACCCACCGCAGCGTGGCCTGGTACAAACTTCTTTACCGCGACGAACCCTTCCGCCAGTGGCAGACCTTCCTGCTCGCCCTGACTGCCAGGCTTTCGGTGCGTCAGTTGCTTGATTTTTGCGATAAATTCGAGCTGATCGAACGCGACCGGGAGGAACTGCTCAAGGAGAGGGTGGCGGTGGGCAAGATCCTGAAGGTCATGCACCACCGGGCCCTGGCCGACGAAAGGGCGCCGGAAGCCGAAGGCGGTGAGGCCGGCGGGACGCAGGGACACGCCCAGCCGGCAGGCATTGAGGGGCCGCCGTTCAGGCCCAGCGAGGTGTACTGGCTGCTCAAGGGCCTAAGCACCGAGGGCCTGCTGCACCTGATGGGGCTGTTGGTTCGGAAATCCGGCAAGCGGGCGGTGTCGCTCTACGTCACGGAGTTAAGCCGCCAGGCCACCCACATCCAGGGCGCCGAGCTGAAACAGATGGGCTATCCGCCCGGCCCCCTCTACGCCACCATCTTGAATCATCTGCTGGAGGCCAAGCTCGACGGTCTGGTGCAAAATGCCGAGGATGAGGCGGCCTTCTTGAGGCAACACTACCCCTTGCCGTGATAGCGGGCGGCGGGCCGTCCTGATTCTGGCCTCAGGCCTTGCCTGTTTGCAAGACCTGACCCCGAAAGTCAGCTTGACATTTCGGCGATTGGCTCTATGCTGTCGCCCATGAATATCAATCACCTGCTACAGCAGCTGGTCATCACCGCCCCGCCCTTTCTCTTCGCGCTCACCGTGCACGAGTTCGCCCACGGCTACGTGGCCTATAAACTGGGCGACCCCACCGCCGCCCGCCTGGGCCGCCTGAGCTTAAACCCCATGAAACATCTCGATCCCCTGGGGGTGCTGGCCTTCTTCCTGACCAAGATCGGCTGGGCCAAGCCGGTGCCCATCGATGCCCGTTATTTCCGCAATCCGGGCCGGGACATGCTGCTGGTGGCCCTGGCCGGGCCGGGGATGAACTTGGCCCTGGCGGTGGCCAGCACCCTGTCTGCCAAGGTCATCATCTTCGCCAGCGCCGGGTTGCCCGCCTTCCTCGACTTCCTAGTGCAGCCTCTCTTGCTGATGACGGTGGCGAGCATCTGGATCAACCTGATGCTCGCGGTCTTCAACCTGGTGCCTATCCCGCCCCTGGACGGCAGCAGGGTGCTTGGCTCCCTCCTGCCGCCTCATATGGCCAGGAGTTACGCCAGGCTAGAGCCCTACGGCTTCATCATCGTGCTGATCCTCTTCTACACCGGCATCCTTCCCCGGCTCATCATGCCCATCGTCTCCTTCGCCCAGGCCATCATCATGGGCTAGAAGGCCCGGCCAACCCACAGCCCTAAAGCACGAACGGCGCACCCCTTGCGGAATGCGCCGTTCGTGCTTGTGCCCTCATGCCCGATGAGGGTTTAGACCCTGGGAAGCGCTCAGCCCCCCGCCTTGGTGGGGCAGGAGTCCTGTTGCTTGCCCGCATTGTTTACCGTCCCCAGGATATAGGGCCGGGAGACCTTGACCCGCACCCCGTCCGCCACCTCCAGGGTGATCACGGTGTCGGTGAGTCCGGTGACGGTGCCGATCAGCCCGCCGCTCGAGACCACCAGGTCGCCCTTCTTCAGTCCGGTCAGGAAGTCCTGATGCTCGCGGGCCTTCTTCTGCTGGGGCCGGATCAGGAGAAAGTAGAAGACCACGAAGATCAGGATCAGGGGTAGAAATTGCCCCAACTGGCCCAAAGGGCCGCCGGGTGCGGCTGGGGCGGCGCCCGCCGCCTGCGCGATGCTTGCTCCGAACATGGTGTAACCTCCGCTGTTGGTTGTTGGCCGATCGCCTTACGGCCCCTCTTGCCGTCGGTGGTAGAACTCCCGGCGGAACTCGGCGAAACGATCCTCCTCCAGGGCCTGCCGGATGCCGGCCATCAGGCCGACATAGTAATGCAGGTTGTGGATGCTGTTTAAGGTGGAGGCCAGGATCTCGCGGGCCAGGTACAGGTGCCTGAGGTAGGCCCGCGAGAAGTGGCGGCAGACGTAGCAGCCGCAGTGCTCGTCGAGGGGCCGACTATCCCGTTGGTACTGGGCGTTCTTTATAGCAACCTTGCCCTGGGAAGTAAAGAGCAATCCGTTCCTGGCGTTGCGGGTGGGCATGACGCAGTCGAACATGTCCACGCCCCGCCAGACGCCTTCCACCAAGTCTTCCGGGGTGCCGACCCCCATTAGGTAGATAGGGTGATCCTTGGGCATCAGGCGGGCGGTGTGCTCGGTTAGGTCGAGCATCAGCTCCTTGGGCTCGCCGACGCTTAAGCCGCCCAGGGCGTAGCCGTCAAAGCCGATCTCCGTAAGCTCCTCCACCGCCTGGGCCCGCAGATCCGGGTACATACCGCCCTGGACGATGCCGAACAGGAGCTGGCCGCCCTCCCGCCGCTGGGCCGCTCGCGAACGTCGGGCCCAGCGGCCGGTCAGGGCGGTGGCCTGGATCGTCTCTTCCCGGCTGGCGGGATAGGGGATGCAGGTGTCAAGATTCATCATGATGTCGGAGCCCAGGGCCTCCTGCACCCTAACCGCGTCCTCCGGGCTCAGGAAGAGGTTGGCCCCGTCCAGATGCGACTTGAAGGCGGCGCCCTCCTCGCTGATCCTGGTCAGGTCCTTGAGGGAAAAGATCTGAAAGCCGCCGGAGTCGGTGAGGATAGCCCCCGGCCAGCCCATGAAGCGGTGCAGTCCGCCCAGCTCTTGCACCAGTTGATGGCCAGGCCGCAAAAATAAATGGTAGGTATTGGCCAGGATGATCTCGGCCCCGAGTTTGGTTAGTTCGGCGGGGGTCACTGCCTTGACCGTGGCCTGGGTGCCCACCGGCATGAAGACCGGGGTCTGGAAGAGACCGTGCCGGGTCGCCACCTGGCCGCGCCGGGCCGGGCACTGGCTGGACTGTCTAATCAGGGTGAAGGGCGAGGGCATGGCCTAGAGCGCCCCCCGTTTCTTGAGCTGCACCTGCAAGACGCCGATCGCCGCCGGGGTGACCCCCGAGATCCGGGAGGCCTGGCCCAGGGAGCGGGGCCGCACCCGGCTGAGCTTTTCCACCACTTCGTGGGACAGGCCGGCCAGGGCCTGGTAATCGAGGTCGTCGGGCAGGAGGACGCCCTCGAATTTGCGGAAGCGGGCCACCTGCTCCTCCTGTCGTTTGACGTAGCCCTCGTACTTGACCTCCAGCTCCACTTCCCGCGCCACCTCCGGGGACATGGCGAGAGGCCCCTCCAGGCCCGGCAGGTCGAGCAGGGCGCCCATGGTCAGCTCGGGCCGCCGCAGCAGCTCGATCAGGGTGGCCGGCTGGCGCAGGGGGGCGGTGCCCAGGGCGCGCAGCCGGTCGTTTAGCGTCTCGCCGGGCTTGACGGTGGCGCGGCCCAGCCAGGAGAGGGCCTGGCCGATGCCCTCCCGCTTGCGGGTCATGCGGGCGTAGGCCTCGTCGTTCACCAGGCCCAGGCGGCGGCCGGTCTCGGTCAGCCGCAGGTCGGCGTTGTCTTCCCTTAGCAGCAGCCGGTACTCGGCCCGGGAGGTGAACAGCCGGTAAGGCTCCTTGGTGCCCAGGGTTACCAGGTCGTCGATCAGCACCCCGGTGTAGGCCTGGGAGCGGTCGAGGATCAGGGGCTCCTCCCCGTGCGCTGAGCGCCCGGCGTTGATTCCGGCGATCAGGCCCTGGGCCGCCGCCTCCTCGTAGCCCGAGGTGCCGTTGATCTGGCCGGCCAGGAATAGTCCGGCCAGGCGTTTTACCTCCAGCGAGGGCTTGAGCTCCCGGGGATCGACATAGTCGTACTCTATGGCGTAGCCGGGGCGGATGATCCGGGCCTTTTCCAGGCCGGGGATGCTCTGGATCATGGCCACCTGCACGTCGAAGGGCAGGCTGGTGGGCACCCCGTTGGGATAGACCTCCACCGTCTCCAGACCCTCCGGCTCCAGGAATATCTGGTGCCGTTCCTTGTCTGGAAAACGGGCGATCTTGTCCTCGATCGACGGGCAATAACGGGCGCCCACCCCTTTGATTACCCCGGTGAACATGGGCGAGCGGTCGAGGCCGGAACGGATGATGTCGTGGGTGCGCTGGTTGGTGTAGGTGACGTGGCAGGGCAACTGGGGCAGCGGCGGTGGCCCTTGACTGGCGAAGGAGAATAGGTGGGGCGGGTCGTCGCCGGGTTGGGCCTTAAGCTCCGAGTAGTCGATGGTGGTGCCGTCCAGCCGGGGGGTGGTGCCGGTCTTCATCCGGCCCATGGCCAGGCCCAGGCTCCGCAGGTGCGCGGGTAGAGACCGGGAGGGGACATCCCCCATCCGGCCCGCGGGAAAGCTCTTCAGTCCGATGTGGATTAGGCCGTTTAAGAAGGTGCCGGTGGCGATCACCACTGCGGAGGCGGTGATCGCCTCGTCCAGGGAGGTGACCACCCCCTGCACCCGGCCATCGGCCACCAGCAGGCGATCGACCACGGTTTGACGGATGTCGAGTCCCCGCTGCCGCTCCAGCACCGACTTCATCCGTAGCCGGTAGAGCAGGCGGTCGGCCTGGGCCCGGGAGGACCAGACCGCCGGGCCCTTGCTGGTGTTGAGGCGCCGGAATTGGATGGCGGTGGCGTCGATGTTCCTAGCCATCTCGCCGCCCAGCGCGTCGATCTCTTTTACCAGGTGCCCCTTGGCCAGACCGCCGATGGCCGGGTTGCAGGACATGGCGCCGATGCCGTCGGCGTTGATGATGGCCACCAAGGTACGGCAGCCCATTCGGGCCGCGGCCAGGGCCGCCTCGCAACCGGCATGGCCGGCGCCGATGACGATGATGTCGTAGGCGGGGGAGGGCATGGTTGCGTTTGCCGTGGAGATTGACCGTCCGGGCGCAAAAGACCCGCAAGGTAAATGAAAAACCCCGTAAGCCTTTCAGCTTCGGGGTTCTTCAGGAATATGGCGGAACTTGCTGGAATGTTTAAATCTTTAATGGTGGAGCTAAGCGGGATCGAACCGCTGACCTCTTGAATGCCATTCAAGCGCTCTCCCAGCTGAGCTATAGCCCCGTGTCCACAAATTTTTGGTGCTTTTACCACAGTCGCTTTCGCTTCGTCAAGAGGTTTTTGGCCCTGTCTCCGCGCCTAACGGTGTGGGAGGCGGCTTATTGGCCGGCATTTTTGTTCAGTTGATTTATTTCCCCGCTTGGTGTAATTGTTTGCGCTTACATTTCTTGATGGCGTCGCCGGGAGGCCGGGGTTGGGCCCCGGGGACGGCGTTTTTTCAATGGCAGGGATGCCTTGGCGTTTTTTGGGCAATAAGAAGGAGAAGGGGGACTTTTACGATGTTTTCTCCGTTTGATAAGTTGTTTGGCTGGATGTCCAACGACCTGGCCATTGACCTGGGCACGGCCAACACCTTGGTGTTTGTCAAGGGCAAGGGGATCGTGCTGCGCGAGCCGTCGGTGGTGGCGGTGCGTCAGGACCTCCGCACCAGCAAGGTGCTGGCGGTGGGCAAGGAGGCCAAGATGATGCTGGGCCGTACCCCCGGCAACATCAAGGCCATTCGGCCCATCAAGGATGGGGTGATCGCCGACTTCGAGGTCACCGAGGCCATGTTGCGTTATTTCATCAACAAGGTGCACAAGCGGCGTTCCTTTGTCCATCCCCGGATTATCATCAGCGTGCCCTCCGGCATCACTCAGGTGGAGAAGCGGGCGGTGAAGGAGTCCGCCGAGTCCGCCGGGGCCCGGGAGGTGTACCTGATCGAGGAGCCGATGGCCGCCGCCATCGGGGCCGGGCTGCCGATCACCGAGCCCTGCGCCAACATGATCGTCGATATCGGCGGCGGCACCACCGAGGTGGCGGTGATCTCCCTGGCCGGGGTGGTCTATTCCAACTCGGTGCGGGTGGCGGGCGACAAGATGGACGAGGCCATCCTCCATCACATCAAGCGCCACCACAACCTGGCCATCGGCGAGCACACCGCCGAGGTGATCAAGACCACCATCGCCGACATCATGCCCGAGCCGCCGTATCAGACCATGAACATCAAGGGCCGCGACCTGGTGTCCGGGGTGCCGAAGACCATGACCATCGACTCAGACGAGATCCGCTCCGCCATCTCCGAACAGGTGGACGCCATCGTCGAGGCGGTGAAGATGGCGCTTGAGTTGACCCCGCCCGAGTTGTCCGCCGACATCGTGGACAAGGGTATCGTGCTCTCCGGCGGCGGGGCGCTGCTCCGCAATCTGGACAAGCGGTTAAACAAGGAGACCGGGCTGCCGATCATCATCGCCGACGACCCGCTCTCCTCGGTGGTGCTCGGCTCCGGTAAGGCGCTGGAGAACCTTAACATCCTGCGCGAGGTCGTCATCGGCTAAGTCCCATGGCCTATGAGCGCAGGAAAAAGAAGTCCAACCCAGTAAAGCGCTTCTTTCTGGTCGCCACCTTGGCGGCCTTGGCGGTGACCGCCGTCGTCACCACCGTGGGTCGCAAGGAGTTTGGCCTCTCCCACCGTCTGGTCTTCGAGGCCTTGGGCCCGGCGCAGTCGGTCTTCGCCCGGGCCACCGAGGCGGTAACGGGCCTTTGGCGGCACTATCTCGATCTGGTGGGGGTCAGCGAGGAGAACGACCGGCTGCGTCAGGAGATCAAGCGCTACATCGCCATCAACGCCGAATACCGGGAGGCGGTGGCGACCAACGTCCGGCTGAATCAGCTTCTCGACCTGGCCCACAGCCTGGAGCAGCCTGTTCTCACCGCCCACGTCATTGGCCGTGATCCGGCCCTGTGGTTCAAGACCATCACCATCGACAAGGGGATAAGCGCCGGGGTGGAGAAGGGGATGCCGGTGGTGACCGTGGAGGGGGTGGTCGGTCAGGTGATCAACGTCTCGCCGCGTTTCGCTAAGGTGCTCCTGGCCACCGATCCCAACTCGGCGGTGGACGCCATCCTCCAGACCAGCCGGGCGCTGGGCATCATCAAGGGCAACGGCCAGGGCTACCGCATGGACTACGTCTTGCGGGAGAAGGAGGTGGCCAAGGACGATCTGGTGGTCACCTCCGGCATGGGGGGGGTGTTCCCCAAGGGGCTCTTGGTTGGCCGGATCTCCGAGGTCGGCAAGGACAAGCGGGGGATGTTCCACACCATCACCGTGCAACCGGCGGTGGACTTCCGGGAACTTGAGTATGTGACCATCATTCTTAAGGCCAACTCCTTGGCCGAATGATGGGGTAGCGGCGTGCGATTTTTTATCTTTCTGCTTCTGGGCGTCTTGTTTCTGGCCCTGCAAACCACGGTGCTCCCGGCCCTGCCGTCCTGGATGGGGGCGCCGGACTTGCTTTTTTTGCTGATCGTCTTCTTGGCCATTCACTTAAAGGCCTGGCCGGGGGTGCTGCTGGTCGTGCTCTTCGGTATCGGCAGCGAGGTGGTTTCCGGTTATTTTCTGGGCCTCTACACCGTCGCCTATCTGTTGGTTTTCTTCATCGTCAAGGGTCTAGCGGTGCATTTTGATCTCACGGCCCTAAACCACCAGCCTCCCCTGGTTGTCCTCTCTTATCTCTTCGCCAACGCCTTTATCTACCTTGCCAGTTTTATGCTGGCCGACGAGAACGCCGTGCCCTGGGCCTGGGGGGCGATCTTGCAGCGGGTGTTGATTCTCACTATCTTGGTGGTGCCGTTTTCCCGACTATTTTTAGCCCTGATGGTCTGGTGCGACCGGCGGCACCGGACTTACTCCCTGTTTAGTCGCAAGCGGGGCAACTACTACAAGGCAAGGGTTTGAGGGCGGTGCGGCAGAGGTTTTCGCGTCACGTCATTTCCAGAAGCGATCAGGCCCAGGAGGCGGAACTCCTGGTTTTAAAGAAGCGCCTGCGCATCGCCTCCGGGATCATGCTCGGCTTTGTTGCCCTCATCGTGGTCCGGCTGTGGTTCTTGCAGGTGGTGAAGGGTGACGAGTACGCCAAGCTCGCCGACAACAACCGCCTGCGGCTGCACTGGCTCAACGCCCCCCGGGGGATGATCTCCGACCGTCTGGGGCGGCCCCTGGTCGCCAACCGGCCCTGTTTCAACGTAACCCTGGCCCGGGAGGATGTGCCCAACACCTCGGAGTTGTTGACCCGTCTGGCCAATCTCCTGGGGGTGGACATCAACGAGCTGCTGGACAAGATCCGCGAGGGCGAGGATTATCCCCGCTACCTGCCGATCCTGCTCAAGGAGGATATCGACTGGAAGACCCTGGTGGCCATCGAGAACCACCTCTACGAGCTGCCCGGCATCCACATTGAGGTGGTGCCCTCGCGGGAATACCTGTACGGGGACCTGGCCTCCCATATGATCGGCTATCTGGGCCGGATCAACGAGAAGGAGCTAAACGCCATGCCGCCGGGCACCTATCAGCCCAGCGACCAGTTGGGCAAGATGGGCCTGGAGCGGCTCTACGAGAAGCAGTTGCGTGGCGAGCCGGGTCGGCGTTACGTCGAGGTGGATGCCCAGGGTTTCGAACAGCGGGAGGTTTCCACCATCCAACCCCTGTCCGGCTCGGACCTGCGGCTCACCATTGACCGCAACCTCCAGGACACGGCGGAGGACGCCCTGGAGGGCAAGGCCGGGGCGGCGGTGGCCATGGATGTCAACACCGGCAAGATCCTGGCCCTGGCCAGCTCGCCCCCCCTGGAACTGGAGAAGTTCGTGGGCGGCATTTCGAGCAAGAACTGGAACGCCATGCAGACCAATGAGTTTAAGCCCTTGATCGACAAGACGATCCAGGGTCAGTATCCGCCCGGCTCCACCTTCAAGCTGGTGGTGGCCTTGGCCGGCCTAAGCGAGGGGGTGATCACCAACGATACCACCTTCTTCTGCAACGGGGCGCTGCGGTTCAAGGATCGCGACTACCACTGCTGGAAGAAGGGCGGCCACGGCGCCATCAGCCTGGAGCGGGCCTTAGCCGAGTCGTGCGACGTTTACTTCTACAATGTCGGCATGAGGCTGGGGGTGGACAAGATCGCCCAGTACGCCAAGAGCCTGGGCCTGGGCGAGCCCACCGGCATCAACCTGGAAAACGAGAAGGGGGGGGTGATCCCCAGCACCGAATGGAAGCGGCGGCGTTACGGCCAGCCCTGGCACGAGGGCGAGACCCTCTCGGTGGCCATCGGCCAGGGCTACGACCTGGCCACCCCGCTTCAGATCTGCGCCATGACCAGTACCATCGCCAACGGCGGCACCCGCTATCAGCCCCAGGTGGTCGAGGCGGTCATGGACGAGGACGGCAAGGTGGTGCAGTCATTTACGCCGGTGGTCGCTGGCCAGGCCCTGGGCACGGCCAAGTCCCTGGCCCTGATCCGGGCCGGAATGGTGGCGGCGGTGAACACCCCGCACGGCACCGCCGGGGTGGTCAAGATGGGGTCGATCGTGGTCGGGGCCAAGACCGGCACCGCCCAGGTGGTCAAGATCGCCCAGTACAAGCACCTAAAGGATAAGGACATCCCCTACCTCTACCGCGACCACGCCTGGCTGACCTGTTTTGCGCCGGCGGACAAGCCGGAGATCGCCATCACCGTCCTGGTGGAGCATGGCCTGCATGGGGCCACCGGGGCCGGGCCGGTGGCGAAAAAGATGCTGGAGGAGTATTTCACCCTGGTCAACCCGAGGAAGGACGATAAGAATGCAGCGCTTTGACCGGCGGTTATTGCTGCACTTTGACTGGCTGTTGCTCGTCACCCTGCTGGTGGTGATCTGCATGTCGCTGATGAACCTCTACAGCGCCTCTTACATCGGTTATCCGGGGATGGCGCCCTATATCAAGCAGATTTATTATTACCTGGCCGGGTTCTGTTTGATGTTGGGGCTGATCAGCGTGGATTACCGGTTTTTGTTGCGGGTCAACTATCCGATCTATGGCACGATCATCGTCCTCTTGATCGTGGCCATCATCTTTGGCCGGACCACCTCCGGGGCTCAGCGCTGGATCAATCTGGGATTCATCAAGCTCCAGCCCTCGGAGCTGTCCAAGCTGTCGATGGTGATTACCCTGGCCAGTTATTACTACCGCAAGGACACCGGTAAGGGCTTCGGCCTGGGTGACTTG
>JAJXUT010000028.1 GCA_021782655.1 Deltaproteobacteria bacterium | reverse complement strand
CTATCCCGGCCCGGTGGGCGAAACGGGCCGCGCAACGGGCACCGTTGCCGCACATCTCGGCCTGGCTGCCGTCGGCGTTGAAAAACCGCCAGCGAAAATCACACTCCTCGTCGTTTTCGATCAGGATCAGCCCGTCCGCCCCGGCGGACAGCTTGTGTCGGCAGACCAGACGGGCGAAGTCCGGCATCTCGTCCTCGGCTAACCGAGGACGACGGTGGTCGATAACGATAAAGTCGTTGCCCGTGCCGCTCATCTTGGTGAAGGGCAGGGGAAAGGCAAGACGGGGGAAACGATTGCTCATCTCTTGGTCACTCCCAATCCGGGATTCTTTCGCCCTGGATCAGGGAGGCTAGGGTCTCCCGCTGGCGGATGACTTGGAACTTATCGCCCCGCACCATAACCTCCGCCACCCGGGGCCGGGAGTTATAGTTGGAGGACATGGAAAAACCGTAGGCCCCGGCGCTCAGCACCGCCAGTAGATCGCCGCTCTCGCTCTCCGGCAGGGGGCGCTCCTTGGCCAGGAAATCGCCGGTCTCGCAGATCGGACCCACCAGGTCGGCGGTCATCTGTCCCTGGCCTCGTTCCATCACCGGCAGCACCGCGTGATGCGCCCCGTACAGGCTGGGCCGGGCCAGGTCGTTCATCCCGGCGTCCACCACGATGAAGTGTTTGGCGCCGGACTTGGTGTAGAGCACCTTGGTCACCAGGATGGCGGCGTTGCCCACTATAACCCGTCCCGGTTCGATTATCAAGGTGCAGCCCGGCGCCTCGACCAGGGCCTGTTTCAGGGCGGCGGCGTATTCTGCCGGCTCGGGCGGGTTCTCCTGGTCGTAGCGGATGCCGAGCCCACCTCCCATGTCCAGGTACTTGACGGTTATCCCCAGACCGGCCAGTCGCCTGATAAAGGCAATTACCTTGTGGATAGATTCGATAAAGGGCGCCACCGAGGTGAGCTGGGAGCCGATATGGCAGCTCACCCCCACCACCTCGATATGACTAAGCCCCTTGGCCTCCTCATAGACCGCCGCCGCCTGCTCGATGGGCAGGCCGAACTTGTTCTTGGCCAGGCCGGTGGAGATGTAGGCGTGGGTCTGGGGATCGACATCCGGGTTGATCCTTAAGGCCACCGGGGCCTTGATCCCCAGCCCGGCGGCCACCGTCTGGAGGGCGTCAAGCTCCTGACTAGACTCGACGTTGAACATCAGCACCCCGGAAAGCAGGGCGTAACGCATTTCCTCCGGGGTCTTGCCCACCCCGGAATAGACGATCTTTTTGGGTTCGACCCCGGCGGCAAGCGCCCGGAACAGCTCGCCGCCGGAGACGATGTCCGCCCCGCCGCCCAAGCCGGCGAAGAGGTTTAATACCGCCAGGTTAGAGCAGGACTTGACCGCGAAGCAGGTTAGGTGCGGCAAATCGGCGAAGGCCTGATCCATGGCCAGAAAATGCCGGGTCAGGGTGGCTGAGCTGTAGAGGTAGAAGGGGGTGCCGACGCCCTGGGCGATGAGCGGCACCGGCACCTCCTCGCAGTGCAGGACGTGGTCGCGGTACTCAAAATGGTTCATGGTGCAGCTCCTTGGAGGGTTCGCTTTCGTTGGCCGGCTGTGCCTGGTCGAAGGCGGTAATCCGCCAGTCGCAGCCGTCCGGGGCGTGCGGGAGGGGATCGACGAAGCTCAACTGGTTCTTGTTCACCTCGCCGATTTTTTGCATTTTATTCTCTCCGGCCAGCCGCCGGTAGATACGGTAGCCGGCCAGGTCATCTTCCCGGTTCGGCTCCCACATGAGCCTTACCCCGCCTGGCGTCCGCACCGCCCTTAAGCCCCTGGGCGGGGCCGGTGGGGTAAGATCCCTGGGGGAGGCGCTCACCGGGTGGCTCGCCAGACCGATGAGCTGGGTGGCGTTTGCCTCCCGCACCGCCCGCACCTGGTAGCGGTAGGTCTGGCCGTTGACCAGGCCGGCGTCGGTGTAGCTGGTGACGGCGAGCGTCTCGCCCAAGGGCTTGAAGTCATCTTGGCCGGGGAGACGGCGATAGACCTGGTAGCGCACGGCGTTGGCGAGGTCGGCGCCGTTGATCAGCTTGGCCACCGGTTGCCAGGAGAGGCTGATCCGGCTATCGCCCGCTACGGCGGCAAGTCCCTCCGGGGCCTGGGCCGGGGCGTCCCAGAAGAAGCTGACCAGGTTCGAGTCGTCGCTGACCAGCCGCCAGCCGGCCTTGGTCCGCACCTGGTAGAGGTAGCGGTGGCCGGGCCGGAGGATGGTCTCGGTGTAGCGGGCCTGACGTTTCTTGGCGTCAACGATGGCCTGTTCCGCCGGCACCTCGACGGTGGAGCTGAAGACCACCGGGCAGCCGGGGCAGTAGTCTGATTCCGGCACCACCGAGCGCAGGATCAGGAAGGACTTGATGCCCGGCAGATCGGTGCCCACCGTGGTGTGCTGGGGATAGGTCCAGGTAAGCACCACCTGGTTTTCGTCCTGGAAGAACTTGAGATCGCGGATCGGCCTGGGCACTGCCTCGTGAGGCGGTATGGGTGGGGTCTTGAGCCCGCAGCCGTAGAGAAGGATGAGCAGCAAGGCCAGGGCCAGGGGGCGTCTCCACCTGGGATCGCCTGCTGAAACACCTAGGCCTGGCATTTTAATCCTTGCCACGCTCACCTCCCCAGTTCGGCGGCGGCGGCCTTAAGAGCCGCGGCCACGTTTTGGCTGGCGGTGCCGCCAGTGGAGATTCGGCTGTCTATCGAACCCCTGGCCGAGAGCACCTCGAAGACGTCGTTCTCGATCAGGGGGCTGAACTGGCGCAGCTCCTCAAGGCTCATCTCCTCAAGCTCCCTGCCCGCCGAGAGGCCGTGGGCCACGGTGCGGCCCACCACGGCGTGGGCCTGACGGAAGGGCAGGCCCCGTTTCACCAGGTAGTCGGCTAGGTCGGTGGCGGTCATGTAACCGCCCCGGGTGCAGCGTTTGAGCCGTTCCTGGTTGAACTCCAGGTGATCGAGCAGCTCGGCCATGATGGCGAGGCTGGCGCTCACCGTGTCCACGGTGTCGAAGAGGGGCTCCTTGTCTTCCTGGAGGTCGCGGTTGTAGGTCATGGGCAGGCCCTTGACCAGGGTGATGAGGCTGACCAGATTGCCAGCCACCCGGCCGGTCTTGCCCCGGATCAGCTCCGGGATGTCCGGGTTTTTCTTCTGGGGCATGATGCTCGACCCGGTGCAGAAGCTGTCGGCCAGCCGCACGAAGGAAAACTCCTCGCTGGCCCACAGCACCAGTTCCTCGGATAAGCGGCTTAAATGCAGTTGAATCAGGGTGCAGGCGGCCAGGAATTCGATGGCGAAATCGCGGTCTGCCACCGTGTCCATGCTGTTTTTAGTCACCGTCGGGAAGCCCAGTTCCCGGGCCACGAATTCCCGGTCGATGGGCAGGCCGGTGCCGGCCAGGGCGGCGGCGCCCAGGGGCATGACGTTGATTCGTTTCAGTCCGTCGGTCAGGCGTTCCCTATCACGGCTAAACTGCTCGACGTAGGCTAGGAGGTGATGGGCCGCCAGCACCGGCTGGGCCCTTTGCAGGTGGGTGTAGCCGGGCATGATGACGTCCTGATGCCGCTCTGCCAGCCGGACAAAGGCCCGTTGCAGGGAGAGGATAAGCTCGATCAGCCGCCCCGATTCCTCCCGCAGGTAGAGGCGGATGTCCAGGGCGATCTGGTCGTTGCGGCTCCTGGCGGTGTGCAGCCGTTCGCCGGGCGCGCCGATTTTCTCCACCAGGGCCTTTTCGATGTTCATGTGGATGTCTTCCCACTCCGGACGGAAGACAAACCGGCCCGACTCGATCTCGGATTCGATCTCGTCTAAGCCCCGCCGGATCAACTCGCCATCCTCGTGGCTAATCAGGCCCTGGCGGGCGAGCATCTTGGCGTGGGCCCGGCTGCCGCTTATGTCGTGGCGGTAGAGCCGGGCGTCGAAGTGGATACTGGCGGTGAAGGCCTCAACCGAGAGGGCGGTGCGTTCCTGAAAACGTCCGCCCCAGGGCTTGGCCGGGGCTGATTGATCGGTATGGTCGCTATGTTCGGTCATGGAAGGGGAGAGCCCGGCCTCGCTGCGGTCAGGGAGATTTAGGATAAAATCTTACTCGGAAATTGAATTTTCAAAACAAAGAAGGTATAACCCACCCGCATAAAGATGCCAACCAAGAATTGCATAAGCCATCAGGAAGGATAGATGGCCGAACGGCAGGGCCCGGATGGCGGAACTGGTAGACGCAAGAGACTTAAAATCTCTCGGCCCTTGTGGCTGTACGAGTTCGATTCTCGTTCCGGGCACCAATGAAATCAAGGGGTGGCAGCGAAGTTGCCTGCAACCCCTTTTTAGGTCTTGATCGATCCCCAACATGGACAAACTAGTAATCGAAGGCGGGCATCCCCTGCGGGGCAGCATCAAGATCAGCGGGGCCAAGAACGCGGCCCTGCCCTTGATTGCCGCCACCTTGCTCGCCCCTGGCCGGCACACCGTCCGCAACGTCCCCAACCTGCGGGACACCCGAACCATCCTCAAGCTGCTCGAATCGTTCGGGGCCAAGACCGAGCTGGCCGCCGACGGGACCCTGACCGTGGACTCGGATGAGATCAGCAACCTGGAGGCCTCCTACGAGCTGGTCAAGACCATGCGCGCCTCGGTGCTGGTGTTGGGGCCGCTCCTGGCCAGATTTGGCCGGGCCCGGGTCTCGCTGCCCGGCGGCTGCGCCATCGGTGCCCGACCAATCGATTTTCATCTCCAGGCCCTGGAGAAGATGGGGGCGCGGCTGGTGCTGCGCGAGGGCTACGTCGAGGCCCAGGCCGAGGCCTCGCTGGTGGGGGCGGAGGTATGCTTCGACATCCCCTCGGTGACCGGCACCGAGAATATCCTGATGGCCGCCGCCTTGGCCAGGGGGGTGACGGTGCTTAAAAACGCCGCCCGCGAACCGGAGGTGGGGAACCTAATCGAGATGCTTCAGGCGATGGGGGCCGAGATCGAGGGCCGGGACACCGACCGGCTGACCATCAGGGGGGTGTCCCGGCTCAAGGCGGCGGACAGCGCCGTGATCCCGGACCGGATCGAAACCGGCACCTACCTGATCGCGGTCGGGGCCGTGGGCGGCGAGGTGACGCTGACCAACTGCCGGCCCGGCCACCTGCCCTCGGTGCTCGACAAGCTGCGCCAGGTAGGGCTGGTTATCGAGGAGGGCGAGGACTCAATCCGGGTCGCCCGCCGGGGGCCCTTGCGCAACGTCGATGTCAAGACCATGCCCTATCCCGGCTTTCCCACCGACCTACAGGCGCAGATCATGGCCCTGATGGCCATGACCGACGGCGGGTTGTCGGTGATCCACGAGACCATCTTCGAGAACCGCTTCATGCACGTGGCGGAGCTTAGGCGCCTGGGGGCCGACATCCGGGTGGATGGCCGTAGCGCCATTGTCAAGGGGGCGGGCGGGTTCGTGGGGGCTAAGGTGATGGCCACCGATCTGCGGGCCAGCGCCTCCCTGGTGATCGCCGGACTCGCAGCTCAGGGGCTGACCGAGATCTCCCGCATCTACCATCTGGAGCGAGGCTACGACAACCTGGTCGGCAAGCTGCGGGCCCTGGGCGCCAAGGTGCAGCAGATGCGGGAATGAGGGTGGCTGGCATTTGCCATCTTAAGCCATGATGCCGATTGAACCCGACTTGTTGATTTTCTCCCGGCTCGGCCTGGGGCTTAAAGGAATCATCCTGACTCTGTCGGCGGGGGCGGGCGGATTGGGCTTGGTCAACCTGTGCCAACGGCGGCCCTTCGCCCTGGCGGCCATGCGGGTTTTGGCCTGGGTGGTCGCCGGGCTGTTGGTCGCGGGATTCTTGCTGATTGGCTGGCTGAACCTGCGCATCTACCAGCGGCTGCCCCTTAAGGTGCCCGCCGATTTACTGTACTGGCTCAACCAGGGCCTGGCGGCCATGAACGCCCGGGAGGGGACGGGCTACGGATTGCCCCTGATCGATCCCGCCCAGCCACCCCGCTATATTCTCCCCCTGTGGATTGAGAACGGCAAGTATTACTTCTGGTTCATGGCCTACGCCCTGATGATCCTACCCGCCATCTCCAGGCCGGTGAGCCACCGTCTGCGCGGGGCGCTTGTCGCCTTGCTGGCGCTGCAAAACGCCATCCTCTTCCTGCTTACCGACCCCTTCTCCCGCCCCCTGCCCAAATTTTTTGACGAAATCGGCCCCTGGTTCTCGGGCACGCTTGATCCCCTGGGGCGCCTGGGCCAGTTCATGCGCCTCTATCCCCGGATGCTCTTCTACTACAATACCCCCTATATGTGGCTGCATCCGCCCCTGCTCTTCATGTCCTACGCCGCCATCACCGTGACCTTCGTGGCCTCGCTGTTCATGCTGGCGGGACGGGGCAGGCCGGAGGTCGAGGTCTTGGGCTACGACTACGCCAAGTTCGGCTACTTTATGCTCACCCTGGGGATGCTCCTGGGCTACCCTTGGGCACTGGAGGCCTGGGGCCCCAACTGGTGGTGGGATCCCAAGATCTGCTCCTCGATCATGATGTGGGCGATTTACAGCACCTATCTCCACACCCGGCTCTACGCCCATCGGAAGACGATGTGGTACTTTACCTCGGGGCTGGGGATCGTCTGCTTCGCGGCCATGATCTTCACCTTCATCACCTCCTTCTACTTCCCCGGCGAGCACACCGGGCAGTGATCGGCATGGCCTCTCCCCAAAAAACCTCTTACGACTTTTACCTGATCCTGTTCACCGTCCTGGTGCTGGCCGCCATCTCCGCCATCTGCGTCTATGGCATGTTCTACTTCAAGTTCGCCGAGCTCTCGCGGATGCCTCTGCCGGTAAAAAACGCCTACATGGAGCGGATGAACGAGCTGGTGAGTCCCTTTATCATCGCCCTCATCTTGACCCTGGCGGTCTGCGTGCCTAAGCGAATCCTGCCCGCCGTCTGGCTCAATCGCTTCTCCCTGGCCTTGGGGCTTATGAGTGTGCTGATCGCCTGGCGCTGGGGGGTGGTGGCGGCGTTGAAGATCGCCCTCTGCCTGACCCTGGGCCTGCAAGTGGTGGTCTTGGGCCTGGCCCTGGCCGGCAGCGAACGGCTCAACTTTGAGACCAAGGGCTACTGGCTGCGGCTGGGGTCGTCTTGCATGCATCTGGGCGTAGTGCTGTTCATCCTCGATCTGTTCTTCTACCGGCACCGGGGCCTGCACCTGGTGCTGTTTTGGGTCACCACCGTTAGCACGGTGCTGGGCATGACCGGCTGTTTCTACTCCTCGCTTCTGGCGCGACGGGCGGGCGGGCTTGCCCGGCGGGCCAAGGGTGAGGAATGAAAATCCGGTTGTCTCTTGCGGCAAAGTATCTTACTCTGGGCCGCGAGAGAGGGAGAGAGACCTTGGCTTGCAACCGTTCAACCGTCGAGATGCGCCAACCATGATACCTTGCCAGATCGTCCTAGCCGATGACCATGTCCTGATCCGCCGGGGATTGAAAAAGATTATCGATGGCCAGCCGGGACTGCGGGTCATGGGCGAGGCCGGGGATGGCCAGGAGCTGCTGGAGTTTCTCAAGGATAAGCGGCCGGATATCATCCTGCTCGACATCTCCATGCCCAAGCTGCGGGGGATCGACGCCATCCCCCAGGTGAAAAAGCTCTGCCCCCGCGCCAAGGTGCTGATCCTGACCATGCACGGCAACCGGGAATTTCTGGCCAGCGCCATGCGGGCCGGCGCCGACGGTTACGCCCTGAAGGAGGATAGCGATACCGAGCTGCTGCGGGCCATTCAGCAGTGCTCGGATGGCCGGCTCTACGTGGCCCCGTCGCTGGCCTCGGGGATCAGCCTTCAGGAACTCGACGCCATGTGTTCCAAGGGCCGGGGCGGCCACGACCAGCTTACCTCCCGTGAGCGGCAGGTGGTGACCATGGTGGCCGAGGGACACAAGAGCAAGGAGATCGCCCGGCTGCTTTCGATCAGCATCCGCACCGTCGAGCACCATCGCGCCAACATCATGAAGAAAACCCAGCTCAAGAGCACGGCGGATCTCATCAAGTACGCCATGAGCCAGGGGTTCATCGTTTCCCCGCGCTAAATCGGCAGCCGCCCTGCCTGCCCGCCGGCCTGGCCGTGGAACTGTCCTCCCTCCCCATAGCCGCCCTGGCCGGAAGCGATCCCCTCTCCGGGAACGGGTTTGATATCCTTACGGCGCTACTGAGCCGGCTGCGGGGGCGTGGGCTCAAGACGGCCCTGCTGCTTATGGGACGGCGGGGTGACGACGAGACGACGGCGTTCAGGCTCGGGGCAGCGGGGGCCGATGTCTGCCGGTTGGCCAATGGCGGCCCCAGGGGGGAAGGCGAGGCCGAGAGGGCACTGCGGCGGTTGGCCGCCAGCCACGACCTGGTGCTGGCGGCGGGCCGGGGTCTGCCTGAGCTTTGCTTTCAGTTGCGGCTGGATGCCCAGAAGACCGGCGCTGACGCCGAAAGACTGGCAGCGGAGTTGGAGGAGTTCTTGTTCCGGCAGTGGCGGAGGCCGCCGGTCGTGGGTTGCGTCCTGATTGGCGGACGAAGCTCGCGCATGGGCCGGCCCAAGCAGCTATTGCCCACCGCCGACGGCTCAACCTGGCTGGCCCGCGCCGTGGACGTCCTCTCCCAGGTCTGTTCTCAGGTGGTGGCGGCGGGCCGGGGTGAGCTGGCGGGGCTTGATCTGCCGCAATTGCCCGATGCCACTGGCGTCTCCGGGCCCCTGGCCGGGGTGCTGGCGGCGCGGCGCTGGCAGCCGTGGGCCAGCCTTCTGGTCTGCGCCTGCGACATGCCGGAACTCTCGCTGCCGGCCTTGGACTGGCTTCTGGAACAGCGCCGGCCAGGGGCATGGGCGGTCATTCCCCAGGTTGACGGCCGGCATCAGCCCCTGCTGGCCCTCTACGATTTTCGGATCCTGCCGGCCCTTGAGGACATGGCCCGCCAAGGCCAGTGGCGGATGGCGAGCCTGCTTTCCGGCCCAGGGGTAGTGCATCCCGAGCCGGCCGCCGAGTTGCGTCCCGCCTGGCGCAATGTCAACCGCCCGGAACAGTTGTGATGGCGTCGCACCCCGCGCCTTTGCATAGCAGACCTTTTGCTTAGCCATCGGCTTTTTTTTTTGAGAGACCAGTCAGTGGTGATCGATCGCCACCCCCCTGGTTTCAACTTCCAGTTTCATTATCGGGAATCATCCGTGAAGAATAAACTCGTCATCCTCTTGGCCCTCCTTTGCCTGGCCGCCTGCTCCAATAACAGTCAGGATCAAGGCCAGTCCGCCGCCTCGGCGGTCAAGGCGGGGACGATCGTCGCCACCTGCACCCCGGCCCAGGCGATGGCGCTGATCAGGGAGAAAAACAACTTACTGATCATCGACGTGCGCGACCCGGCGGAGCTACGGGAGGGGAAGATCAAAAATTCGGTGCTGATCCCGCTGATGGACATCATGCGGGGCAAGTACAGTATCCCCCACGACCGGCCCTTGCTTCTGGTCTGCGCCGTTGGCGGCCGAAGTTACGCCGCCATGCAGATCCTGGCCAGCAAGGGTTATCACGAGCTGTACAACGTCTCGGGCGGCATCGCCGCCTGGAAGCAGGCCAAACTGCCGCTCGTTTTCTGAGGCGCGCAAGGTTGATGGTGCAAAATGCGGGCGGCCAGGTTAACATTGCTTGGACGTGGTGTTGTCGCAAAATGCTAGCCGATGGCTAAGCAAAAGGGCCGACATGCAACCCGCCCCGCAATTCTGTCCAATCCCCGCTGATGTTGGAAGGGGACGCCGCAGATCGGTCTTCTTGCGACACCATCAATATTGTCATATCAGCTACGGCCTGGACGTTTATCCTCTCCCCTTATCCCGTGGTGCATGACCATGATCCGTCCCTTCCGTCTATGGTTTGGCCTGTTCTCCCTAATCTCAATCTCCTGCCTCTGCCTGCTGGCCGCCTGCGGCGGGGGTCAGGATCGGCCACTTGCCATCGGCGAGACGGCCCCGGCCTTCACCGCCAGGGATCTGCACGGCCAGATGGTTTCTCTGGCCGCCAGTCAAGGCAAGCCGGTGATCTTGCGTTTCTTTCTTCCGGACTGTAAGTTCTGCCGGGCCGACACCCCCATCTTCAACCAGTATTACCGCGACTACCGGGACAAGGGTCTGACCATCCTCTACATCAACACCGATCCCCAGCCGGGCGAGGTGCAGAAATTCGCCGACGACTTGCGGATCGCCTTTCCGGTGGTGCTCGATCCGACCCGCAAGATTGCCAATCGCTACCGGGTGCGGGCCGTGCCTCAGACGGTGGTGCTCGATCCCAGTCACAAGGTGATCGGCGTCATCCTGGGCGGGGTGAGCAAGGAACAACTTGACGAGTTGCTGGGGCCGTTCCTCAAATAACCTAGAGCTAGGGAGGATAAGAGATGAAGCACATTTTGCTTGGCGTTTCGTTGGTGATGTTGCTGGCCGTGCTCGGTGGCCGGGCCTTGGCGGTGGACATCGTGGTCAAGAAGGACACCAGATGCGCGGTGTGCGGCATGTTTGTGGCCAAATATCCGAACTGGGTCACCCGGGCAACCCTAAGTGACGGTCAGACCGAGTACTTCGACGGGGTCAAGGACATGATGGCCTATTTCTTCGCCCCCCAGAAGTACGGGGCCAAGGCCGGGGTGACGGTGTCCGAGCTGACGGTCAACGACTACTACACCTTAAGCCCGGTGAACGCCAAGCAGGCCTTCTTCGTCATGGGCGGCGACGTGCCCGGCCCGATGGGGCCGGATCTGGTGCCCTTCGCCAGCAAGGCGGCGGCGGAGTCCTTCAGCCACGATCACCACGGCCACAAGGTGCTGGCCTTCTCCGAGCTGACCGCCGAGCTGATCGAGAAGATACGCTCCGGCAGCAAGATGATGATGAACTAGGCCATGCGGCCAGCGGTGATCTTCATGCTCCTCGTCGGGGCGCTGCTCTTGGCCGATGGCCTCCTGGCCCTGCACCAGCGGGCCCGGCGGGCCGAGAACGATGCCGAGGCGGGGGTACTGCGGGTGACGGTGTCCGGCCTCGGCCTTACCGATCTCTGCCTGGCCACCGAGGCCCGCTATACCCGTCATCCGGCGGTCAGCGACCCCATGGCCCCCTTTATGGATCATCCCGGAGCCCTCGAGCATTTCCCCACCGGCTCCTTCTGGGCCAGGCCGGAGGCGTGGCGGTGAACGGCCTCTCCCGGCAGCTCAACGTCATCGACTACTCGCTCTCCTCCCTCTGGCGGCGGCGTTTTAAGTCCATAAGCGTCATGGTGGTGTTCGCGGCGGTCATCTTTCTCCTGGCCTCATTCCAGATGACCACCAAGGCCTTGACCCAGGCCGCGAGCAGGCTACTGGTCATGGCGCCCGAGATCACCATCCAGAAGATGCGGGCCGGGCGGCAGGAGCCCATCCCGGTCGCCTACCAGAAGCAACTGGCCGGCATCTTCGGCATCCGGCGGATCACCCCCAGGGTCTGGGGCTACTACTTCAACGAGACCCACGCCGCCAACCTCACCGTGATCGGGGTCGATCCCCGGCTCATGCCCCTGGGTGAAAAGCTTGCCTCGGCCATCGACACCGGCCGCTTGCCTGGCGACCATGAGGTGGTGCTGGGGCAGGGGGCCGAGGAGTTGTTGGGTGGAAACCGGATAATCTCCCTGTTTCGGCCCGACCTGAGCCTAAAGCCCTTAACCGTGGTGGGACGTTTCCGGCCCGCCACCGACCTCTTGACCTACGACACCCTGTTCCTGCCCCCCGACGACGCCCGCGATCTCTTCTTGCTGCCGCCCGAGCTGGCCACCGACCTGTGCGTCACGGTGGCCAACCCCAGCGAGGTGGACACCATCGCCAAAAAGATCGCCGCCCTGCTTCCCGGCACCCGGGTGTTGACCCGAGGCCAGATCGAAAAGACTTACCACGCGGTGTTCGGCTGGCGGAGCGGCTTCGCCTCCGTCTGCCTGCTGACCGCCCTGACCTCGTTCATCATCTTCGCCTGGGACAAGGCCTCGGGCCTGACCCCGGAGGAACGGCGGGAAATTGGCATCTTAAAGATCGTCGGCTGGCAGACCGCAGACGTTATCCTCCTGCGTTTCTGGGAGGGGGTGATCGTGGCCCTGCTCTCCTTCGTGGCGGGTTACACCCTGGCCTATGTCCACGTCGCCTTCTTCGACGCCGGGCTCTTTAGGCCCATCATGCTGGGCTGGTCGGTGCTTCATCCCCGTCTGCGGCTGTCGCCGGGGGTGGAGTTGAGCGATGTCCTTCTGGTGCTCTGCCTGACCGTGGTGCCCTATCTGGCGGCCACCGTGGTGCCGGCCTGGCGGGCGGCGATCATTCGGGCCGATTCCGCCTTGAACTGAGACTTAAGATGACCGCGCTCATCGAGCTTGCAAACGTCGATAAGACCTACAACCAGGGCCAGGTTAATGAGGTCAAGGCGCTTAAGGGGATCAACCTTGAGATCGAGGCCGGCTCGGTGGTCTGCCTGCAGGGCAGCAGCGGCTCGGGCAAGAGCACCCTGCTTTCGATCATCGGCTGCGTCTTC
Organism: Deltaproteobacteria bacterium; assembly: GCA_021782655.1. Taxonomy (GTDB): domain Bacteria; phylum Desulfobacterota; class Desulfobulbia; order Desulfobulbales; family VMSU01; genus VMSU01. Next base: position 13,769 of record JAJXUT010000028.1, on the reverse strand, counting down.
CCGCCCACCAGCGGCCGGGCCGCCATCGCCGGCAAACAGCTCTCCCGGCTGCCAGACCGCTTTCTGACCTTGCACCGGCGGGCCAGCATCGGCTTTATCTTCCAGCGCTTCAACCTCCTGCCCGAGCTGACGGTGCAAGACAACATCACCCTGCCGCTGATGCCGCTCGGCGTTGGCCCCAGGGAGCGGAAGGAGCGGGCGGCGCGGCTGATGGAGCGGCTGGGCATCGGCCACCGGGCGGGATTCCCGGCCCGCCAGATCTCGGGCGGGGAGCTGCAACGGGTGGCTATCGCCCGGGCCTTGATCAACGATCCGCCCATCATCCTGGCCGACGAGCCCACCGCCCATCTGGATCACGCCCTAAGCCTCACCTTCATGGAGATTATGCGGGAACTGCATCGGGACGGCAAGACCATCATCCTCACCTCCCACGACCAGTTGATCACCGGCCATCCGGCGGTGGAGCGGCTCATTGGCTTAAGCGACGGAATGCTCCATGTTCCTTAACCCCTGGAGCGTTGCCCTCTGCCTGCTGAGCCTGGTGGTGCTGATTCTGCTTGGCATCGCCAGCCGCACCGCGGTCAAGGTGCTACGCCACTGGAACCCCGCCTCGGACAGCAACCGGCAGATCAGCCTGGAGAACGAAACCTGGCTCTCCTCGACCCTGGTGCAGTACGCCCTGGGCTTCCAGCTCTTCTCCCTCGTCCTCTTCGTGTTGGCGGCGGATAACTTCAGCCACGTCATCAGCGGCGCCATGTGCGCCGTCGGCTCCCTGACCGCCAACCGCTACGGGATGCCGGCCCTGTGGCTCAAGCTGGCCGGGGCCTTCCTCTACGGCCTGTGGCTGGTCGTCCACCACTTCGACATCAGCTCGGAACGCTACCCGCTGTTGAAATTCAAATACGCGGCCCTGCTCGGGCTGATGCCGTTATTGGGGGCGGACATCGCCTGCCAGACGCTTTATCTCGCCGGGCTCAAGCCCGACATCATCACCTCCTGCTGCGCGGTGGTCTTTGGCGAGGGCGAGGGTAAGGGCGGCAACCTGATGGCCTCCCTGCCCGAAAACCGAACGCTTGCGCTCTTTTACGGTTTAGCGGCGGTGCTGGCGGTGCTGGGGCATTTTCTCTTCCGGCGCCGCCGTCCGTCGCTTATGTGGCTCAGCGGCGGGCTGTGGGCGGTGTTCGTGGGGTTATCGCTTGCGGCCATTACCAGCGTGTTTTCTTCCTACGTCTACGCCATGCCTTACCACCACTGTCCGTTTTGCCTGCTCAAGCCCGAGTACGGCTATATCGGCTTTTTGATTTACGGTGCCTTGCTGCCGGCGGGTTTCTTCGGGATCAGCGCCGCCCTGGCCTCGCTGGTGCCGGCGGCAAGCGGTCTCTCGGCGGTGGTGGACCGCTTCCAGCGGCGGGCGGTGCTGATCTCCTGCCTGCTCTTGGTGGTCTTTGTGATCTCAGTGTCCTACCATCTGGTGCTTTACCGGCTCAGCGGGGGCGAAGGATAAAAGGGGAAAGGGGAGGGCGGGCAAAAATACCGCTTAGGCATGGTGGCACTCCTCGGGTTTGGGGGGTATCTGTGTTAGGGGTAGCTTGGATGCCCCTGCATCTACCCCTAAATAATGCGGATTTCACCGTGCCACCACGAACTTCACCGAAAAACAAAAAAACCCGCAAAGCCTTAAGCCATGCGGGTTTATGTACTTCCTGGAACTTGTCTGAACTAGTCTAATGGTGGAGCTGATCGGGATCGAACCGACGACCTATACGTTGCGAACGTATCGCTCTCCCAGCTGAGCTACAGCCCCATCGACACCTTGATTATGCGGTGGAGGTGGACATTGAAAAATGCGTGGTAGGCGGAGCGGGATTCGAACCCACGACCTTTGGCTTCGGAGGCCAACACTCTATCCATCTGAGCTACCCGCCCACGCAGACAAATCTCTTAACTGGCCTATTTAGCACGGATAACGTTTTTCGTAAAGCCCTTTATGCCGGACGCAGGCAGATCTTGACAATCTGTCTAGTTGTGTCTGTTACCCTGGCCTCGTGGGCGATCCGTTGACCAACCAAGGCCACGATGCGGCCTTCGCTAGTCAACACCGGCACCCGGGCCTTTTCGGAGGGCGACAGCTTGCGGTCGGTAAGGAAATCGGCCACCTTGCGTCGGCCTGGGCCGTGCAGGGGATGAAAACTATCTCCTGGCCTACGATTGCGGGCCACCAGCGGAAAGGCCGCTTGCCGGGCGTCGAGGAAATCCGCCTCTCCCCGTCGCAACTCGTTGGCATCTGGTGGGTTGGGCAAGGTTTGAACCGTAATCTCCACCCCTGCCTCCGGGATCGGATAGCGGCCTGGACCGGGCAAGAGGCACCTGAAAATTAAATTCTTGTTATCCTCGCCCCGCCACCGTCTCCGACCCCGAGGGTAGTGGCAGACGATCTCCCGCGATTGCTTGCTCACCCGCAACCCCCAGGGCAGATGTAGGCGGCCTTGGCCTGGGGATTTAGCCTGGGAAATAAGGGCCTGAATCTGCCGAAATCCTGGTCGCTGGCCTAAGAGGATGAGCATCCTCTCCACGACTCGTCTCTGGATGGCGAGCGGCTGGGCCAGCAACTCCCCGCAATCCAGGATGGCGGCGGGGGCGCCATGGCGTTTTTCCTCCCGCACCATCAGGTGGTAATTGTTTTGCGTCTGGGTGTCGAGCAGCTCGTCTTCCGCCCTTAAGATCTCTGCCTCCTGGCGCAGGGTGCGCCCGATATGGCGATTAAATTCGCCAAGATAGGGGATGAGTTCGTGACGAATCCGATTGCGGAGATAGCGGCGGTCGGTGTTTGAGGGGTCGAGGGCGAATTCCGCCCCCAGGGCCTTAAGATAGCTTAGCAGACGCCGCTTTTCCACCTCCAGGAAGGGCCGGATCAAGAAGTCGTCCCTAAGCAGGGGCATGCCCGAGAGGCCCCGGCGTCCGGCGCCCCGGATGAGCCGCAAGAGCACCTCCTCCGCCTGATCGTCGGCGGTGTGGCCGACCGCGATTTTGTCGGCCCGGCTTGCGGCCCGCGCCTCCTCGAAAAAGGCGTAACGCAGGTCGCGGGCCGCCTCCTCTAGGGAGAGCCCGTGCCGTTGGGCGTGGGCCGCCGTGTCCACCCGCCTGGCTAGACAATCTATTCCCAGCTCAGCCGCGGCCCGGCGGACCAGGGACTCCTCCACTGGTCCGGCCTCGGGCCGCAGACCGTGGTCCAGATGGGCCACGGTCAGGGTCAGATCAAGTTCCTGGCCAAGCACGTGCAGCACCCGCAAGAGGGCGATCGAATCAGGCCCGCCGGAGACCCCAACCACCAGACGCTCCCCAGGAGCGAGCAGGGAATGGGCCTGGCACAGGGCAAGGATGTCTCTTTCCAGGGGATGCAAGAGTATGGGCAGATGGTGTAAAAAAAGGTGGATACAACGGACGGATCGGCTATAATCGCCGGGGTCGTCGTCCGGATTTCACGCGGCGCAAGGCCAGCTTCATAAACCTTATTTCCGGGATCAACTTCAATGAAAAAAACGAAGCGAGTGCAACAGATACGCAAGGCGGTAATCCCCGTGGCCGGAATGGGAACCAGATTCCTTCCCGCCAGCAAGGCCATTCCCAAGGAGATGCTGACCATCGTCGACCGGCCCACCATCCAGTATATCGTCGAGGAGGTGGTGGCCTCCGGCATCGAGGAGATCGTGCTCATCACCAGCGCCGGCAAACAGGCGATCGAGAACCACTTCGACTACAATCAGGAACTCGATCTTCTCCTGGAGCGCCGGGGCAAACTCAGGATCTGCGAGGAGTTGCGCCATCTCGCCAACCTAATCGACATCGTGGCGGTACGCCAGAAAAAACCCCTGGGCCTGGGGCACGCCATCTGGACCGCCCGCAACGTGGTGGGCGACGAGCCGTTCATGGTGCTCTTGGGCGACGATCTGGTGGTCTCGGACCAGCCCTGCGCCAAGCAGATGATGAGCCTCTACAACGAGGTGCAGGAGTCGATCGTCGCCATCCAGACCGTGCCCTTGGAACAGACCCACCAGTACGGAATCGTGGAGGGTGAGCTGATCCGGGAACGGGTCTATGAGGTCAAGCGGCTGGTGGAGAAGCCGGCCCCCGGCACCACCAGTTCCAACCTGGCCATCATCGGCCGCTACATCCTCCATCCCGACATCTTCGACATGCTAAGCCGCACCACCCCTGGCCACGGCGGCGAGATCCAGCTCACCGACGCCCTGCTCGCCCTGTCCAACAAGCGGTCGATGTACGCCTACGAGTTCGAAGGCGACCGCTACGATGCCGGCGACAAGATGGGCTACCTAAAGGCGATCATCGCCTTCGCCCTGCGTCATCCGGAGCTCAAGGACGAGTTTAGGCGGCACATCAAGGAAGTGGCGGCGGCCAACTGATCCACTTGGCCGGCCATGCCCTGGCTTGAGGTGGCGGTGGCGACGCCCATCGCCACTACCCTTACCTATCGCCACCCCCCCTCCTCGACGGTCGTGCCCAGGCCGGGGCTACGGCTCCTGGCGCCCTTGGGCGGCAGGCAGGTCACCGGTTACCTGCTCGCCTGCCTGGAGTCCCCGCCCGAGCTAGGCGGCTACGCCATCCGCGATCTTATCCGCTATCTCGACCCCGAACCCCTGTTTCCCGCCGAGATGGTGGATTTTTTCCGCTGGCTGGCCGATTACTACCAGCACCCCATCGGCGAGGTGATCAAGGCGGCCCTGCCCGCCGGGCTCGCCCCCCAGAGCGGACGGCTGATCACCCTGACCGACCGGGGCCGCGAGACGCTCGCGAGGCTTCCCGAACCCGACCGCCCTCCCGGCAAGTGGTTGGCCAGCCTGCTGAAGGAGGGACGGCTGACGGCGGCGGCCATCCGAAAACTTGGGCGGTCCGGGCAGGGCGGTCTGCTCGCCCGCTGGGAACAACAGGGTCTGATCGTGGCAAGCGCGACCGCGGCCCAAGATGCGGTGGGGGAGAAGACTGAGCTGTGCCTAGCCTTGCCCCCTGGTCCCGGACTGCCTTCCTGCACCCGGCTCCTTTCCTCCGAGCGCCGAGTGCTAGCCCTGCTCGACGAGCTGGGGCAAGCGGGAGGCCAGCCCTGGCTGCCCGCCCGCTTGCTTGCCTCACACTACCGGGGCTACCGCAAGCCCATGCGCTCCTTGGCTGAACGGGGCTTGCTGCAGCTTACAGAGCGTTCAGTCTATCGTGATCCCTTCGGCGAACCGCCGCCCGTGTCCTCCCCACCCGTCCGACTCACCGACGAGCAAGAGGCGGCGATGCGGGCCCTGGCCCCGGCCCTCGCCGTCCGGCGCTATGCCCCTTTCCTCCTGCACGGGGTAACCGGCAGCGGCAAGACCGAGGTCTATCTTCAGGCCACCGCCCTGACCCTGGCCCAGCAGGGCCAGGGGGTGCTGGTGTTGGTGCCGGAAATCGCCCTGGCTAACCAGATCGAGGGTGACTTTCTCTCACGCTTCGGGAACCGAGTCGCCATCCTGCACAGCGGGCTTAACGCCGGCGAGCGTTTCGACCAGTGGCAGCGTATCCTAAACGGCCAGGCCCAGGTAGTGATCGGGGCCCGTTCCGCCCTCTTTGCCCCCTTGACCGGGCTGGGGTTGATCATCGTCGACGAGGAGCACGACGGGGCCTACAAGCAGGAGGACGGCTTCCGCTATCAGGCTCGGGACGCGGCGGTCATGCGGGCCAAACAGACCGGTTGCGTGGTGCTGCTAGGCTCCGCCACTCCCGCGATCACCAGTTTTTATCACGGGGCCACCGGCAAATATCAACGGCTCACCCTGACCCGGCGGGTAGCGGAGCGGCTGCTGCCGGCGGTGGAGATCGTCGATTTGCGAGCGGTGCCCACCGTCTCGGGCCGGCCGCCCCTGTTCAGCCCCCAGTTGCTCGGCCAGATCAAGGAGACCCTGGCCCAGGGCAACCAGAGTCTGATCTTCTTAAACCGGCGAGGCTTCGCCAACCTGGTGCTCTGCCAGGACTGCGGCCAGGTGTTGCGTTGCGGCCACTGCCAGGTGAGCCTGACCCTGCATCAGCAAAGCGGCCAGCTCGTCTGCCACTATTGCGGCTTTGCCATGAAGAAGGCCGCCCTCTGCCCCCAGTGCCACTCCGCGCATCTCGTTCCGGTGGGCTTCGGCACCGAAAGGATCGAGGAGGAGTTGACCCGCCTCCTGCCCGAGGCCCGCATCGGACGCCTGGATCGCGACACCGCCACCGGCCGCGGCCAGCAAATAGCCATCTTAAAGGCAATGCGCCAGCGGCAGATCGACATTTTAGTCGGCACCCAGATGATCGCCAAGGGCCACCATTTCCCCCACGTCACCCTGGTGGGGGTGGTGTGGGCCGACGCCGGGCTGGGCCTGCCCGACTACAAGGCCGGGGAACGCACCTTCCAGCTCTTAACCCAGGTCTTTGGCCGAGCCGGGCGGGGCGAGAGTCCGGGCCGGGTGGTGGTGCAGACCCTAAATCCAGAACACTACAGCATTGTCACCTCCCAGGGCCATGATTACCATACCCTCTACGCCGAGGAGCTGAGCAGGAGGCGCCTGCTTGGCTTTCCTCCTTACTGCCGTCTGGTAAACATCCGGCTGGAGGGGCGTCAGGCCAAGGAGGTGGAACGGGCGGCCATCAAACTAGGAAGGCTGGCCAGGGACGAGGCCCAGGCCCTGGGAATCGGGGTGCTGGGCCCGGCCCCGGCGCCCATCGCCAAACTCCGCGATCTCTACCGCTGGCAGCTTCTGCTCAAGGGCGTAAACCTCAAGGCCCTCCACGACCTAAGCGTCCGGCTGGCGGGGGTCAAACCCGCCGTGTTAGGGGTCTCGGCGGTCAAATTGCAGGTGGACGTTGATCCGGAAAGTATGGTATAAGCTCAAGGCCACGGGCCGATCCCGCCTGACGATTAAGATGATTAGAAAGATTCTCACCTATCCCCATCCGATTCTCGCCCAGAAGGCGGCGCCAGTCACCGTCTTTGATGAGGAGTTGCGCCAGTTGGTGGCCGACCTGGTGGAGACCATGTTCGATGCCCCGGGCGCGGGGCTAGCCGCCAACCAGATCGGGCTGGCGACCAGGGTGGTGGTGATCAACACCTCCAAAAAGGAGGAGGACGAGGATCGCCAGGCCATCGCCCTCATCAACCCGGAGATCCTGCACGGCGAGGGCTCGGAGGTGGAGGTGGAGGGCTGCCTTTCGGTGCGGGAATATTCCACCAAGGTGGAGCGGTTTCAGAAGATCGTAGTTAGGGCCCAGGACTTAAAGGGCGCGACCAGTGAATTCGAGGCCGAGGATTTCTTCGCCCGGGTTATCCAGCACGAGTGCGATCATCTGGAGGGCAAGCTGTTCATCGACCGGATAAGTTCGCTCAAGCGCGGCCTCTACAAGAAAAAATTAAAGAAGATCCTGGCCGAGGAGTAGAACCGGCCTTAATAACCCGCCGTCCGCCGACCCCGGACAACCAGCCATGCCCCCATCCAACCTACGCCTGATCTTCATGGGCACCCCGGAGTTTGCGGTGCCGGGGTTAAAAAAGCTCATCGACCGGCGGGAACAGGTGCTGGCGGTGGTCACCCAACCGGACCGGCCCAAGGGCCGCGGCCACCGGCTCGCCCCGCCCCCGGTCAAGACCCTGGCCCAGGAGGCGGGGATCGAGGTGCTGCAACCGGCGCGGATCAAGACCCCGGAATTTCTGCATCAACTTGGCGGCTACCAGCCAGATCTCATCCTGGTGGCCGCCTACGGCCGCATCCTCACCCCCGCCATCCTCGCCCTGCCTAGGCTGGGCTGTCTCAACGTCCACGGCTCTTTGCTGCCCAAATACCGGGGCGCCGCCCCCATCCAGACCGCCATCCTGCGCGGCGAGACCGAGACCGGGATCACCATCATGCAGATGGACGCCGGGCTGGATACCGGCGACATGCTGCTTAGTGGCCGCGTGCCGATCGGCGATCAGGACACCGCCTCAAGCCTCATCCCCCGTCTGGCGGAGTTGGGCGGCGAGTTGCTGCTTTGCGCCCTCGATCAGGCGGCGGCGGGGAGGCTGAGTCCGATCAAGCAGGATCACGCCTTGGCCACCCTGTCCCCGCCCTTAAGCAAGGAGGATGGCCGGATCGACTGGTCACAGCGGGCCTGGGCCATCAGTTGCCAGATCAGGGCACTCGACCCCTGGCCCCATGCCTTCACCTCCCTGGCTGGCCGGCAGCTCAAGCTCTTCTCCCCCGTGGTGCTTGACGAGACCGGCCCCGAGCCGCCCGGCGCCGTGGTGCGGGCGGGCCAGGAGGGCCTGGTGGTGGCCTGCGGCCAGGGCCGGCTGCTGACCCGTGAGGTGCAGGCCGAGGGCAAGAGACGGATGCCGGTGGCCGATTTTCTGCGCGGTTATCCCTTGCCGCCGGGCGTGGTCCTGGGCTGACGCCATGTCCAACCGTCCGGCGGCCCATGCCGATTGCCCATCCGGGATCAGCGGCGACATGTTCCTGGCCGCCCTGATCGATGCCGGCCTGCCCCTCGCCGTCCTGCGGGAAGAACTGGGCCGGCTCGATCTGGAAGAATACCAGCTTTTAGCCCACACCAGCACCCGGCAGGCCGGCATCAAGGCAACCGGGATCACGGTCGAGGTTACGGGCGAGCCGCATCCGCGCACCTGGCGTGACATCCGGGAATTGCTCGAAAAAAGCCGTCTCACCCCGGCGGTCAGGGACAAGGCCAGCGCCATCTTCGCGGTCCTGGCCCAGGCCGAGGCCACGGTGCACGGCTGCCTGGCGGAGGAGGTACACTTCCACGAGGTGGGGGCAGTGGACAGCATCGTCGATGTGGTGGGTGCCGCCATCGGGCTTACCTATTTCCAGATCGGCGAGCTTACCGCCTCGCCGTTGCCCATGCCCAGCCAGGGTTGGACGGCTTCGGCCCACGGGTGCCTGCCCCTGCCGGCCCCGGCGGTGTGCGAGCTGGTGCGCGGACTGCCGGTGTACGGGGTGGAGGTGGCGCAGGAGCTGGTCACCCCCACCGGGGCGGCCATCTTGAAGGCCCTGGCGGGCGGCTTCGGCCCCCTGCCGGCCATGATCGTCGAGCGGGTGGGCTACGGCGCGGGCTTGAACCTCCGCGCCGATGGGCGGCCCAACCTGCTGCGCATCATGATCGGACGGCGCCAGGATGTGCCCGAGGCCCAGGTGGTCACCGTCATCGAGACCAGCCTGGACGACTGGTCGCCCGAGACCTTCCCCCACGTCAGCGACCGGCTCTTTGCCGCCGGGGCGCTCGATGTCTATCTACTCCCCATCCAGATGAAAAAGGGTCGCCCTGGCTTCCGGCTGGAGGTCATCGCCCCGCCGGAGATGGCCCAGGGCGTGGCCGGGCTGCTAATGACCGAGACCTCGGCCATCGGCCTCAGGCTGCGTGAGGAACGGCGGATCACCCTCGTGCGCGTCCTGGGGACGGTGGCCACCGAACTAGGGCCGGTGCGGGCCAAGCTCGCCACCACCCCGCACGGCCCGCGACTCACCCCGGAGTACGAGGATTGCCGGCGGCTCGCCCTGGCCACCGGCCTGCCGATCGACGAGATCTACCGGGCCGTGATCCGCCAGCCGAGTTCGAATTTCACCTCCGATCCGCCGGAGAATACCGTCCCCGCCGACCGCCGGAGTGCCGGGCCGTGATCCGTCTGATCATGCTCATCGCCAGCGGCGGCGGGGTTGGATATCTGCCGGCTGCCCCCGGCACCTGGGGCAGCCTGGTCGCCCTGCCGGTAAATCTCCTGCTCCTCCGTCTGCCGGGCCTAGGCTACCCCCTTTCCCTGGCCGTCATCTTTCTGCTGGCGGTTTACACCGCCGGGGCGGCGGAGAAAATCACCGACCGCAAGGACCCTGGCCTGATCGTGATCGACGAGGTCATGGGGATGCTGATCGCCTTAATCGGCGTCCCCATGCATCTCCTGCCTTGGCTCTTGGCCTTCGGACTCTTCCGCCTGTTTGACATTGCCAAGCCCTGGCCGGTCTCCTGGGCCGATCGGCACTTAAACGGCGGGCTGGGTATCGTGCTGGACGACGTCCTGGCCGGCGGCTACGCCTGGCTTGTCTTGCGGGTGATCCTGGCCTTCTTCCCTCAGCTTGCGGCTTAAGTCTAAGTCGGCGAACGGCGACAGCCTAACCACCCGCAAAAATAGGGGAGTTACGACCGTAGAGCTCCCCCGTCACTGTTGCCTATCCCACTGATTGCTGATTGCCGAAGGCTGGCAACATTCCGCGATGGCGAGGCCCCGAACATCCGGCTATATTCACGACTGAACTGGGAAGGGCTCTCATAGCCGACTTGAAAGGCGGCGGTCCCGGCATCCACATATTCCGTCAGCATCAAACGCCTTGCTTCCTGCAAACGTAATTGCTTCTGAAATTGTAAGGGGCTCAATGCGGTCATCGCCCGGAAATGGTGATGAAAGGTCGAGGTACTCATCCTGACGTGAGCGGCGAGGTCGCCGACACGCAACGGCTGAGCGAAATTATCCTTCAGCCAATCAATCGCCTGCGCAATCTGGTTACTTTGGCTTCCGGACGAGGCGATCTGACGTAGACGTGCGCCTTGATCGCCCACCAGGAGCCGATAAATGATCTCCCGCTGAATGATTGGCGCCAGTATTGGGATGTCTTCTGGCGCCTCGAGCAAATCAAGCAACCGTTGCAGGGCATTAAGCAGCGGCAAGGTCACCTCCCCGGTTGCCATGCCGCGACTAGACTGTTGCGTTTTGGGCCGGGGCAGATGACTGTCGGCCATCAGTTTAGACAGCTCGTGCTGATCGAATTTCAACCTAAGCCCTAGGTATGGTCTCTCCCGGCTCGCCTCGATAATCTGCACCACCGTGGGCAAATGCACGGCCGTAATCAGATAGTGGTGAGCGTCATACACGTACGTGTCTTCTCCGAGAAGCACCCGCTTGGCGCCTTGGGCAACCACGCAGAGGCTCGGCTCGTACATGCCGGTGATCGGTTCGGTCGGCTCCTCCCGCCTAAACAGCGACAAGCCCGGAATTGCGTCGGTGGGCATTTCGTCTTGCTCGGCCCATCGGGCAATAGTCACCCCCAACTTCTCAAGAGCAATTTCCATCCGTTTATTCTCTGTTTCATCCATATCAACAACCTAATTTCGTATCGTTTTCTCCTGGATGGATGCTACCCAACCAGAGGATATTCGACAACTGTTTTTCAGCCATCCGGACAATTAGGCAAAAAACGAGCAGGATTGATCTACCTGCCTCTATCCCGGCAGGGTTACATTAGGATCACAAACGAGAGGGTAAGCCGTTTTGCGCAAAACCAGCAAAGGCACTCAGCTTTAACCAACAAAAAGGAGTAAACCATGAAAAAACGCAAACTTGGAAACAGCACCCTGGAAGTGTCGGCCCTCGGGCTCGGCTGCATGGGCATGAGCATAGCCTACGGCCTCCCTGCCGACAAAAAGGAGATGATCGGCCTGATCCACCAGGCCGTGGCCCGCGGGGTTACCTTCTTCGACACCGCCGAGATTTATGGCCCTTACACCAACGAGGAACTCTTGGGCGAGGCCCTTGCCCCCTATCGCGGCCAAGTTGCGATCGCCACCAAGTTCGGCATCCGGCACGCCGCCAACGGCAAGCAGATCCAGGACAGCCGGCCCGAGCGCATCAGGCAGAGCCTTGAAGGTTCACTCAAGCGGCTCAAGGTCGAGGCCATCGACCTCTACTATCAACACCGGGTCGACACCGAGGTGCCAATCGAGGAAGTGGCGGGCACGGTGAAAGATTTGATCCTTGAAGGCAAGGTCAAGTATTTCGGCCTTTCCGAACCGGGAGTTAACACGATCCGTCGTGCCCATGCGGTCCAGCCGGTGACGGCAGTCCAGAGCGAATACTCGCTGTGGTGGAGACGGCCCGAGAAGGAATTGCTAACGGCGCTCGAAGAGCTCGGGATCGGGTTCGTCCCGTTCAGCCCCCTCGGCAGAGGCTTTCTGGCCGGAAAAATCGACGACAAGACGGAGTTCGTCAAGTCAGATTTTCGCAACCTTGTCCCACGCTTTACCCCGGAGGCTCGGAAGGCGAATCAAGCCGTGGTGGAACTGCTTAGCGACATCGCGAAACGAAAGCAAGCGACGCCTGCCCAGATCGCGCTCGCCTGGCTCCTGGCCCAGAAGCCGTGGATCGTGCCGATCCCGGGCACTACCAAGCTGGCGCGCCTGGATGAAAACCTGGGAGCTGCGGGCATCGAACTTACCGCTGAGGATCTTCGTGAAATCGACAGCGCCACAGAGAAGATAGCGATCCAAGGGGATCGCTATCCCGAAGAGCTGGAGAGAAGGACAGGACTATGATTGGCAAGGGCATTGACTAAAATTGATAACTCCCCCAGGCGATCTACCAAAACTTGCTCCGCAATACCAACAACAGGAGCGACGAACAATACCCTGCCGAAGGTAAAAACAACCGAGACGACATTGGCCCTGGCCAACCCTGATCCCCGCGGATAGGAATCTTTACGCAGCAGATACGCCTTGATTGATGAAATAAATCAGTGCAATAGGCTTTGATTGCTTGCTCCAGAATTCGATTCGTGCCGTCTTATGCCGCTGTTTATGTCGGCTTGGCTCTGGGCATACATCAGCGCCTGATCGCTCGGCAGGGGGCGCTGGAAATAGTACCCTTGGGCCAAATCGCAGCCCATGCCCCGCAGCATGGACATTTGATCGGCTGTTTCGACTCCCTCGGCGATGAGCCCCAGGCGCAAGTTTTTGGCGAGCGTGACAATGGCTTTGACGACGGCGGCGTAGTCTGGATTGTCGGTGACATTATTGATAAAAGAGCGGTCGATTTTTATACCGACGACGGGGAAGCGGTGCAGGCAACTGAGCGAGGAATAGCCAGTGCCGAAATCGTCTATGTGCAGATCAATGCCGAGGTCACGGATTTGGTTCAGGATGGTCACGCCATGGTCCATGTCCTCCATGATGGCGTTTTCGGTGATTTCGAGCTTGATGGCGGAGGTCGGCAGGCCGGCTTGCTGGATAATGTCATGAATACGCTCGACCAGATCCGGGCAAACAAGCTGTTTGCGCGACAGGTTGACGCTGACGCAAAGATCGCCGAGATCCGGCAGACGCCGCCACCGCGCCAGTTCCAGACAGGCCTCCCGCAGTACCCATTCGCCAATGGCCACGATCATGCCGATCTCCTCGGCCAAGGGGATAAAGTCCAGCGGAGACACGACACCTTTGGCCGGATGTTGCCAGCGGACTAGGGCTTCGAAGCCGCGGACGCAGCCGTTCTCCAGGCTGACGATCGGTTGGTAAACAAGACGGAGCTGGTCATCATCAATGGCCAGTCGGAGATCGTTCTCCATGGCCAGCCGCGCGAGAACATTCTCGTGCATGCGGCTGTCAAAAACTACAAAACGATTCTTGCCAGCAGCCTTGGCGCGGTACATTGCCGTGTCGGCATCGCGGATCATTTCGTCGGGCGAAACATACGGCAGGGCATTGGTGGTGACACCAATACTTACCGTACTCTTGATGGTGTGCTCGTCCACCTCATACGGTTCGGCCATGACGCTCAACAATCGTTCGGCGACACGGACGGCCTCGTGTTGCTGCTTCATGCCGTCAAGTAGCACGAGGAACTCATCCCCGCCGACGCGAGCGGCTGTGCCGTCGGCCATGGAAGCAACGAAATCAGCCTTGCGGAGCACGCCGCGTAATCGCGCGGCGATGCTAATAAGCAGCTTGTCGCC
>JAJXUT010000027.1 GCA_021782655.1 Deltaproteobacteria bacterium | reverse complement strand
GCCATGACTGAAGCACTCATTCTCGCCGGCGATGTGGGCGGCACCAAGACCAACCTCGCCGTCTTCACCTCGGAACTGGAACGCCCCCCCCTGGCCCAGGCCTCCTTTGTCAGCCGCGAACACACGGGTCTGGAGGAGATGGCGGCCAAATTTCTAAGCGGCGCCGGACTCAAGGCCCAACGGGCCGCCTTCGGGGTGGCGGGGCCGGTGTTCGCGGGCCGGGCCCAGATCACCAAGCTCTCCTGGGGGGTGGACGCCAGGGCGATCAAGACGGCCTTGGGTCTGGAGGCAGTGACGGTGGTTAACGACCTGGTGGCCACCGCTGGCGGCATCGAGGCCCTAGACGACGCCGACCTCTTGAATCTCAACCCCGCAGCCCGGCCCGAGGAGCGGGGGTCGCGGGCGGTGATCGCCCCGGGCACCGGGCTGGGCGAGGCGATGATGTTCTGGGAGGGCGACGGCTACCGGGCCCAGGCCACCGAGGGCGGCCATGCCCTGTTTTCACCTGCCAGCCGGGAGCAGTTGGCCTTGGCTGAATTCCTGTTCCCGGCGCGGGGGGCGGTGTCCTTCGACCTCCTGGCCTCGGGCCGGGGGCTGCCGTTGCTCTACGAATTCATCAAGGAAACCGGCGGCTTCCCCCGCTCTTTCTGGCTTGACGAGGCCGGTGGGGACGCTCTCGCCTCCGCCATCACCCAGGCGGCGCTCGGCCTGGCCAATCCCCTCTGCCTCGCCACCCTTAAGCTCTTCGTTGAGATTTTGGCGGTCGAGGCCCGCAACCTGGCCCTGAAATCGTTAAGCACCGGCGGGGTGTTTGTGGGTGGCGGCATCCCGCCCCGGATGCCAGAGGTCTTCCGTGACGCCTTCCGGGCCGCCTTTGTCGGGTCGTCCGGCCCGATGCGGGAGCTCTTGGCCGCCATGCCGGTCTGGCTGATCTTAAACCCTTACACCGCCCTCCTGGGCGCCGCCCGCCTGGCCAGGGAATCGTCATGAACGAGACCCCTGGGGATAGCCGGATGGAACTGAGCCGGGAGGACCTCACCCGCCTTAAGGTCGATGCCATCGTCAACGCCGCTAACCCCTCGCTTCTGGGCGGCGGCGGGGTGGACGGCGCTATCCACCGGGCCGCCGGCCCGGGCCTGCTCGCCGAGTGCCGCTCGCTTAACGGCTGCCCGACCGGCGAGGCGCGCCTGACCTCGGGCCACCGGCTGGCGGCCCGGCACATCATCCACACCGTGGGCCCGGTGTGGCGGGGCGGGGGGCAGGGCGAGGCGGAGTTGCTCGCCAGTTGCTACCGCCACTGTTTTCGGCTGCACCAGGAGGCGGGGCTGGCCTCCATCGCCTTCCCCGCCATCAGCACCGGGGCCTACGGCTATCCCAGGGAGGCGGCGGCCCGTATCGCCATCGAGCAGACCACCCTGGCCTTGGGGCTCTATCCGGGCCTAAGGCGGGTGATCTTCGTCTGTTTCAACGAGCCGACCTGGCTCGCCTATCACGACCAGCTCGCGGGGGCGGTGGCCCGATGAGGCGGCGGCGGACAATTGGCCCCTGGGGCGCTGCCCTCTTTTTGCTGCTGGCCTTGCTCCTTGGCCTGCCAATCAGGGGCCGGGTGGCGACCGAATCATCCCTGGCCCGCGATTTTACCAGCCAGATCAAGCCCTTCTTCGAGGGTCACTTTATCGAAGGCTCGCTCGCCACCCGTGACGGTCTGACCCTGCGCTACGTCAAACGTCCGGCGGCTCATCCCCAGGGCGTCCTGGTGCTGGTGCCGGGCCGCACCGAGTTCGCCGCCAAGTACGCCGAGCTCGCCTACGACCTCCGCGCCCTGCCCGTCTCGATATACATCTTAGACCTCCGGGGCCAGGGGCTCTCCAGCCGGATGCTGGCCGACCACGACAAGGGCTACGTCGGGGCTTTTAACGACTATGTGGATGATCTCGCCCGCTTCCTCGACACCGTGGTGCGCCCGGAGCAACGGGGGCCGCTGGTGCTGCTCGCCCACTCCCTGGGCGGCGCCATCGCCTGCCTCTACGCCGACGCCCACCCCGAACGGGTGCAAGGCCTCATCCTCTGCTCGCCTATGCTGGCCATCAATACCCGGCCCTTGCCCGCCTTCGCGGCCCGGCTCCTGGCTGGCGGCATGGTCGATCTGGGCCTGGGGGATCGCTACCTGCCCCGAGGCGGCCCGTATAATCCCAAGAAACCCTTTGCCCGCAACGACCTGACCGGCAGCCGGGCCCGTTTCGACTTGAATCGGCGCCTGGTGGCGGAAAATCCGGCCAACTCCCTGGGCAGCCCGACCTTTGCCTGGCTCTACCAGGCCTTTATCGGCATGGGGCGGCTGGCGGCCCATCACCGCCGCCTGACCATGCCCATCTTGCTGCTTCAGGCCGGAGACGACACGGTGGTGGGCAACGCGGCCCAGAACGATCTGTGCCGCAAGCTGCCGCACTGCACCTTAATCACGCTCGCCGGGGCCAAGCACGAGATCCTGATGGAGCGTGACGGCATTCGCAATCAGGCCATAGCCCTGATCCGCGATTTCGAAAACACCCACGGCGAGGCCCGGCCATGAACCCCGCCCCGGACGGGAGCCAGCCGCCGACCCTGACCGTCGGCGCCCAGTGTCTGCTTGAGGGTGCCCCGGCGCCGCTGGTCGCGGCCCTGAAGCGGGCCCTTACCCTGCCCAACCCCAAGTACCAGGCGGCCAAGAAGTACGGCCGCTGGATCGGCAAGAACTTCCCCCAGCAGCTCTTCTACTTTACCGAGACCAAGGAGGGCCTGCTCATGCCCCGCGGTTTCGCCCGGGAGGTGCTGCGCTACTGCCGCGAGGTCATGGGGGTAAAACCAGAAATCATCGACCAACGCCTGACCCTGCCCGAGGTGGAGTTCGCCTTTAGCGGAGAGCTGCGCGACTACCAGGAGGAGGCGGTGCGGGCGGTGCTGACCCGGGACTTTGGGGTGCTGGAGGCCGGCACCGGCAGCGGCAAGACGGTGATGGCGCTCAAGGTCATCAGCCTCCGCCGCCAGCCGACCCTGGTGCTGGTGCACACCAAGGAGCTCATGCACCAGTGGGCGGAACGGGTGGCCGACTTCCTGGGGATCGAGGCCGCCCTGGTGGGCGACGGCCGTTGCGAGCTGGGGCCGGTGACGGTGGCCATTGTCAACTCGGCCCGCAACCAGCTCGAGCTCCTGACCCCGCGCTTCGGCCACCTGGTGGTGGATGAGTGCCACCGGGTGCCGGCCACCCTGTTCACCGAGGTGGTCACCGGCTTTCCGGCCCGCTACGCCCTGGGCCTGTCGGCCACCGCCTACCGGCGGGAGGATGTCCTAACCCGGCTGATCTACCTCTACATGGGCAGCCGGTCGCATCAAGTCGATCCCCGGCAACTGATGGAGACCGGGGCGGTGCTCAGGCCCCGGATCGAGCTTAGGAACACCGGCTTCAGCTACAACTACCGGGACGACTACCCGGCCCTGATGAGTGCCCTGACCACGGACGAGGGCCGCAACCGCCAAATTGCCGACGACGCGCTGGGGGTGGCGGCCAGGGAGCCGGGCGCCATCCTGATTGTCTCCGACCGGGTGGCCCACTGCCAGCGCCTGGCGGAGTTGATTGCCGAGCGAGGCGGCGGCGAGGCGGCAGTGCTCACCGGCCGGCAGAGCCCGGAGAGACGGGCCGAGATCGTGGCCGGGCTCAAGAGCGGGACGGTCAAGGTGCTGATCTCGACCGTGCAGTTGATCGGCGAGGGTTTCGACGCCCCCGGCCTCAGCACCCTGTTCCTCGCCACCCCCATCAAGTTCTCGGGCCGCCTAAAGCAGGTGATCGGCCGCATCCTGCGTCCCGCCGGCGGCAAGCGGGCCACGGTGTACGACTACATCGACGATCAGGTCGGGGTCTTGCAGCACTCGGCTAGGGAGCGGCAATCCACCTACTGGCAGTTGGGCTGACTTGGCTCATTAACCTTCTTCAAGGGAGTTGTCTCGTGATTAATGTCATGATGATGGTGATCATTGTTCTGCTACTCATGGCGGTGACGTTGCTGTTGGTAATTTTTAAGAAGGTATCATCGCCAGCCGAGGCATCAATCATTGCTTCTCGTCTTGATGCCTTGGAAAAGGCGCAGGAACGTAGCGAGCGAGCCGTAAGAGATGAAGTGGCGCGAAGTAGAGAGGAACTAAACAAGGCGGATCGAGAGCAACGGCAGGAACTTAATGAGGCCTTTAGAAACTTCGGCGATTCCGTGGTGCAAAGAATGACCGAGGTTGCCAATGTGCAGCAAGGTCAACTTGAGTCCTTTTCCAGTCAGCTTGCCGCATTCTCCCAGGCCAGCGGTGAAAAACTTGACGGCGTTCGTGTTGCATCCGCAAATAGCGGCAAGGACCTTCGGGAAGAGGTCGTAAAGACTCTCAATAGCATGTCCAAGACCATGGCCGACACCATGAAGGACCTAAGCAGTGCCGAGAAGGCTCAGCTTGAGGCCTTCTCGGCGCAGATTGCCTCCTTGACCAAGACTAGCGGAGAGAAACTTGACGGGATTAGAACGGAGTCCGCTACCGGCGCTAAACAGCTAAGAGAAGAGGTCATCGCCGCGCTAGGGGGCATCACGGACGCCAACACCAAGACCATGGGCGAACTGGCGAAACAACAAAAAAATCAACTTGAAGCCTTGTCGGCCAATATGGGCAAGCTTTCGGATTCCAATGAAAAAAGACTGGAGGCGATCAGGGCCACGGTGGAGACTAAACTCCAAAACATCCAGACCGATAACGCCAAGCAGCTTGAGCAGATGCGGCAAACCGTGGACGAAAAACTTCAGGGCACCTTGGAAAAACGTTTGGGGGAGTCATTCAAGCAAGTCAGCGAACGTTTGGAGCTGGTGCACAAGGGGCTGGGCGAGATGCAATCGCTTGCCACCGGGGTTGGCGATCTGAAAAAGGTATTAACGAACGTAAAGACCCGTGGCACCTGGGGGGAGGTGCAGCTTGGCGCCTTGCTGGAGCAGGTGCTCAACCACGATCAGTTCGCCACCAACGTGGCCACCAAGGACGGTGGCGAGCGGGTGGAATTTGCGATCAAGCTGCCTGGTCAAGGCTTGGATAAGGAGGAGCCGGTCTGGCTGCCGATTGATGCCAAGTTCCCGGTCGAAGACTACCAGCGATTGCTTGACGCCCAGGAGAAGGCCGACAGCGAAGGGGTGGAGGTGGCGGGAAAACAGTTGGAGAACCGGGTTAAGGCTTGCGCCGGGGATATCTGCCACAAGTACCTAAACCCGCCCAAGACCACGGACTTTGGTATTTTATTTTTGCCCATCGAGGGTCTTTTTGCCGAGGTCATCCGCCGGACGGGTTTGACCGAGGCGATCCAACGTGATTGCCGGGTGGTTATTGCCGGCCCGACTACCCTTTGGTCGATCCTGAGTAGCCTGCAGATGGGGTTCCGCACCCTGGCCATCCAAGAGCGTTCCAGCGAGGTCTGGAATCTCCTGGCCGCAGTCAAAACCGAGTGGACAAAATATGGCGATGTCCTGGATGTCGTGCAGAAAAAACTCCACCAGGCATCGGATACCATTGAAAAGGCGCAAGTAAGATCACGAGCGGTGGGGAGAAAACTCAAGAACGTGCAAGAGTTGCCGGTCAGCGAGGCGATGGCCTTGCTGCCTTTTGAAGCGTCGGAACTTGAAGAGACGGAAGAGGAAGACGAGGCGGGCCGAGGTTGATGGATTTCGCAGGTGGCCGGGGCGCCCGGCGCCATTTTCCCCTTGACCCAGGGGGCGCATCTGGTATGTTAGTAAAAAATTGAATACTAAAAATCCCGACACCCGCCCATGCAGCCCGCCACCATCGCCAACCTTGCCAAGATCATCAAGTCCATCGGTAACCCCATCCGGCTGAAGATCCTCTGCCTGCTGGCCGATGAGGGGTTAAGCGTGAGCCAGATTCATGAACGTCTGGCCACCTCTTACGCCAACGTCTCGCAGCACCTGCAACGTCTTCAGCACCAGGGCCTGGTGGTCACCGAAAAGAAGGCCAACTTCGTCCATTACTCCATCGCCGCCCCCGGACTCAGGGAGCTGATTCTGGTGCTGCGCCGTCTCTACTGCGCGGAAATCGGCGAAACTCCACCACCACCCGCCATCACCCCCAAATGAGGAAACCCGCCATGATCATCAACGACTGGATCCACAGCATCGCCGGCACCTTCATTCTAGTCAGTCTGGCCCTGGGCGCCCCGGCCAGCCCCTTCTTTCACAGCCCCTACTGGCTGTGGGTCACCGCCTTCGTGGGCGCTAACCTTTTCCAGTTCGGACTCACCAAGTTCTGTCCCCTGGGCTTGATCTTAAAGGCCCTGGGGGTGCCGGAAAACAGGTGACCGGGGCGCGGGAAAGGTGGTGAGCCCGTATCCTCCGGCTACCTTTGGGTGATGTCATCATTTCATTGACACAACGTTGAGTAGGCCAGCAGCTCAGCAAATATCCACCAATGTTTCGTCACGCCTACTGAGGCTGGGCCGGGATTGCTATAACTCTAAAGTCTATTATTGTTATTGAGGCGACTTTAGCCCGCCCTGGTGGCTGGAATTTTGGCTTTTGCTTAAGACTACCGTCAAAATGGAAATGGCTGGCGTCCATTTTTTGCAACCTCCCTCATGAGCTGGTGAGATTGGTTGTTTTTGTATGATTACCGCATTATTTGGTTGCTTTTTGTTTTTAGATAACTTAACAGGGAAGGCAATGGGTCGTTTTTAATTAAAGGCTGGGCTTGTTGTCAGGTCAAGCCATAAACCGAGAGAGGAGACCATTGCATGAGTAAATCACTAGTTGAAATGGCGGCCGATATTGTTCAGGCCCAAAGCGCCACCAAGAGCATGACCCCTGAGGAGATAGCCCTGGCCTTGCAATCAACTTACAAGGCCCTGCAAAACTTGCAGGCCAAGGAGCAGAATCCGGACGATGGGCAGGAGGTTCAGTCCCTGGCCCTGACCCCGGGAAAATCAATCATGAAGAACAAGGTCGTCTGTCTGGAGTGCGGCCAGGAGTTCAAGGTGTTGTCGCCTAAGCATCTGGAATCCCACAACCTCGATGGCCGCCAGTATCGCCAGAAATATGGCTTTAAGCTGCGTCAGCCCCTGTGCGCCAAGTCTCTGTCCGCCAGCCGCAAGAAGGCGGGCAAGGAGCGCGGGATTCCCGACAACTTGATGAAGTCCATTGCGGAGAAGAAGGGCAAGACCGTTGCCAAGGCCAAGCCCGCCGTCAAGCGGGCCGCCGCCAGGAAGACCAAGGAGGTCATTGGCGAGGCGTGAGCGGGGAGCCCATGGCGGCGCCTACTGGGGGCCGCCTCCCTTCCTTTCTGCGCACCGCCCTGGAGTCGCGGCGGCGCGCTGATCAACTTCGGGGCCTGCCCGCCATAACTCCCCTGACCGGAACCCTGGTCGAGGTGGCGGGACAGGCCCTCATCAATTTCAGCTCCAACGATTACCTGGGCTTGGCCCGCCATACCGCCCTGATCGAGGGGGCGGCCCGTTACCTCAGGCGCTATGGGGCCGGGGCCACTGCCTCGCGGCTAGTTTGCGGCAACCTGGATTGCCTGCCGGAACTGGAGGCGAGGCTGGCCCGGCTTAAGGGCGCTGAGGCGGCCCTGATCCTGAACTCCGGGTATCAGGCCAACGTTTCCCTGATCCCGGCCCTAGTCAACCGGCGCTCCCTGGTGCTGGCCGACCGGCTCTGTCACAACAGCCTGATCCAGGGTGTCGTTTTAAGCCGGGCGAAACTGATTCGCTTCCGCCACAACGACCTTGCGCATCTTGAAGAGTTGTTAACCCGGCACGGCCAGGACGCCGAGCGGATATTGGTGGTCAGCGAGTCGGTGTTCAGCATGGACGGCGATCGGGCCGATCTCGACGCCTTGATTGCGGTGAGCCGCAGGCACCGGGCTTTGCTGATGATCGACGAGGCCCACGCCACCGGGGTGCTGGGGCCGGGAGGCATGGGCCTGGGCGGCGGCAAGGACATCGATGTGTTGATGGGCACCTTCGGCAAGGGCCTGGGTAGCTACGGGGCCTATGTGGCCTGTTCCGCCGAGCTTAGGGAATATCTGATAAATTTTTGCTCCGGACTGATCTACTCCACCGCCCTGCCGCCGCCGGTGCTGGGCGCCATCGAGGCGGCCCTCGCCCTGGCCCCGAAAATGGATCGGGAGCGGGCACATCTGCACCGCTTGGCCGATGGCCTGCGCCAGGGGCTGCGCGCTCTTGGTCTCTCCACCGGTGACTCGACCACCCAGATCGTGCCGGTCATTCTGGGCGACGTAAGCCGCGCCCTGGCCATGTCTCGTTGGTTGTCGCGGCACGGGTTTCTGGCGGCCGCCATCCGGCCGCCCACCGTGGAGCCAGGACAGGCCCGGTTGCGACTTGCCCTCTCCGCCCTGCATACCCAGGAGCAGGTTGATCGGCTGCTGGCCGCCATCTCTTCTTTTCTCAACGGTTGACATGCGATTTGCCTTCCAGCACGGCTGGGGTTTTGCCGCTGACTGCTGGCGTGGCTGGCTGGGATTGCTGCCTGTAGGCTCCGTCTGGGCGTTGGGGAACCGGGGCTACTGGGGCCGGGAGTCTCCCCTCGACGCCCTGGCCGTAGACGGATCAACCGGCCCGCTGGTGTTGATCTGCCACTCTCTGGGGCTGCATCTTCTGCCGGATGCTTTAATCGACCAGGCGCGGCTGTTGGTAATCATCGGCGGCTTTGTCCACTTCCACGGTCAGTCCCTCGATGATGGCCGGTTCACCAGGGGGCACTTAAAACGCCTGCGCTCCCGGCTAGCCTCCAACCCTGCGGTCCTGATCCGTGACTTTCACCGGGATTGCGGCTGCCCGTGGGAACCGGTGTCGCAGTCTAAGGAGATGGACACCGAGCTTTTGGCGCACGATTTGAATCTCCTCGATCAAGGCTGGCTCAAGGCGCGGTTGCCGGCCACTTGGCCGCCCACGCTCATTCTGCACGGCCAGGACGACCGTATTGTGCGCCCGGAACGGGCCCGGGAGTTGGCCGCCTTTATCCCGGCCAGCCGGCTGCTGATGATCGCGGGGGCCGGCCATGGCCTGCCCTTCACCCAGCCCGAGACCTGCATGGGTCTGCTGGACGAGTGTTTCCCGGCGATATTTGCGGCGGGAAATGTTCAATAAACGAAGATATTTGACCTTGACCAAGAAGGGAAAGGGAGGCTAAACTATTTCATTTACAGCTGTCTTGTCTCCCCGGAGGGTGGGCGGGGAGGCTTGATACGTGTCGATGATAACTTTCAAGAAGGGGGTAGCTTGAGGTCGGCTGAGCCCTTTTTAGGAGGCCAAAGGTGCCACTATTTATCTACAAGGGGATCAACTCCTACGGGGAGAAGCGCAAGGGCAAGATCGAGGCGGTGAATCTGGCCGCGGCCCAGACCACCCTGAAGAAGATGCGCATCACCCCCTCGCTGGTGAAGGAAGCCCCCAAGGACATCCTGAGCGGCATCCCCTTTTTTCAGCCCAAGGTCACCGGCAAGGACGTGGTGATCTTCACCCGCCAGCTCTCCACCATGATTGACGCCGGCCTGCCACTGGTGCAGAGCCTGGAGATCCTGACCCGGCAGCAGGAGAACGCCACCTTTAAGAAGATCCTGCAAACCGTGCGTACCGACGTGGAGACCGGCAGTACCATTGCCGAGGCGATGAAGAAGCACCCGCAAGTCTTCGACAACCTCTACTGCAACATGATCGACGCCGGCGAGGTGGGCGGCATCCTGGACACCATCCTTTCCCGACTGGCCGCTTACATGGAAAAGAACATGGCCCTGGTCAAGAAGGTCAAGGGCGCCATGACCTATCCGGTGATCTGCCTGTGCATCTCGGTAGTGGTCATGGCGGTGATGCTGGTCTTCGTGGTGCCGGTGTTCCAGAAGATGTTCGCCGACTTCGGCTCGGCCTTGCCCGCCCCCACCCAGATGGTGGTCGACATGAGCCAGTTCGTCAAGGGCAATATCCTCTTTATGCTGGGGGGCGTCTTTGCGCTGGTCTGGCTGATCAAGCGCATCAACCGCACAGAGAAGGGTAAGAAAAAGATCGACCAACTGCTCCTGGTGCTGCCAATTCTCGGGCCGCTGATCCGGCGGGTGGCGGTGGCCAAGTTCACCCGCACCCTGGGGACGATGATGACCAGCGGGGTGCCGATCATGGATGCCTTAAACGTGGTGGCCAGGACGGCGGGCAACAAGGTGATCGAGATAGCGGTCTTCCGGGTGGTGGATGCGATCAAGGAGGGCCGAGCCCTGGCCGAGCCCCTGGAGGAGACTGGGGTCTTTCCGAGCATGGTGGTGCAGATGATCAACGTCGGCGAGTCCACCGGGGCCTTGGACACCATGCTGGAGAAGATTGCCGATTTTTACGACGAGGAGGTAGATCAGGCGGTGGAGAACCTGACCGCAGCCATCGAACCGCTGATGATGGTCTTTTTGGGCGGGATGATCGGCGGCCTGGTGGTGGCCATGTATCTGCCGATCTTCTCGATGGCCGGGGCGATCAAGTAAGGAGGCGGGATGACGGAAATCAGCGGAGTGCGGGGGCGGGAGGTATTCGATTCGCGGGGTAATCCCACCGTGGAGGTGGAGGTATTCTTGGCCTGCGGCCTCTCGGGGCGGGCCATTGTACCCTCGGGGGCCTCGACCGGCAGCCGTGAGGCCCTGGAACTTAGGGACGTAAAGCGCAAGCGGCTCAACGGCAAGGGGGTTTCGCGGGCGGTGGACAACGTCAACAAGGTCATCGGTCCGGGGCTCATCGGCCTGGACGCCCGGCGGCAGGCCTTGATCGATCAGCTCATGATTGCCCTGGACGGCACCGACAATAAGGGGAAATTGGGGGCCAACGCCATCCTCGGGGTGTCGATGGCGGTGGCTAGGGCGGCGGCGACGGCGGTGGGCCTGCCCCTCTACGCCTATTTGGGCGGGGTGAACGCCCGCACCCTGCCGGTGCCGATGATGAACGTCATCAACGGCGGCGTCCATGCCGACAACAACGTCGACATCCAGGAGTTTATGATCCTGCCGGTGGGGGCCAAGAGCTTTACCGAGGCCTTGGGGATGGGGGTGGAGTGTTTCCAAAGTCTAAAGGCGGTGTTGAAAAAGGCGGGGCACCAGACCACGGTGGGCGACGAGGGCGGGTTCGCCCCCAACCTGCGCTCCAACGAGGAGGCGGTGGAATTGCTGCTCCTGGCGATTGTCCAGGCGGGATACACCCCCGGCCAGGAGGTGGTTCTGGCCCTGGACCCGGCGGCGAGCGAGCTTTGGGACGCGAAGAGGAAGCGTTACGTCCTGGCAGGAGAGCAGGGCCGGGCCAAGACCTCGGAGGAGATGGTCGAGTGGTTCGCGGACTGGGTTGCGAGGTATCCGGTGGTCTCGATCGAGGATGGCCTGGGCGAGTCGGACTGGTCGGGCTGGCGCCGCTTGACCGACCGCCTGGGAGAGAAGATCCAGCTGGTGGGTGACGACATCTTCGTCACCAATCCGGCGCTCATCAGGCGGGGTGTCGAGGCGGGGGTGGCCAACTCCGTGCTGATCAAGCTCAATCAGATCGGCACCGTCACCGAGACCTTAGAGGCGGTGGAGACGGCCCACCGGGCCGGTTATACGGCGGTCATCTCCCACCGTTCGGGGGAGACGGAGGATACCACTATCGCCGACCTGGCGGTGGCGGTCAACGCCGGGCTGATCAAGACCGGCTCCCTGTCTCGCGGAGAGCGGATCGCCAAGTACAATCAACTGCTGCGGATCGAGGAGGCCCTGGGGCCGGCTGGCCGCTATGCCGGACGGGCGGGGGTCAAACATCTGCGGGCTTGAGTCCGGCGGGATCCGCCGGCAAAATTACGGGGGTGGCGGGAGGAGTCTGGCCCCTGATCCCAAAAGTTGATGGCGTGGCCAAAAGTCCGATCTCCCGCCTCCCCCGTCCAACCCCAGCGGGGAAGAGACAGAATAGCGGGACGGTTTTGCTCGGTTGCTTACCGGATGTAGGCCTTACTTGCCAGGCGCACCCCGCGCCTGGCATCTTGGCCTTTTTGTTTAGCCATCGGCTAGTTTCTGGCGAGATTATCAAAGTTTAAGGGAGGAACTCATGACGTTGACCAAGGCGGATCTGGTGCACAAGGTTTACGACACCTATGACTTGACCAAGGTGGAGGCCACCGATGTGGTGGAGGTTTTTCTTCGTATCTCCAAGGGTTGCCTGGAGGATGGTAACGACCTTTTGCTGAGCGGGTTTGGCAAGTTCTCGGTCAAGAAGAAGAAGCCCCGGCGCGGGCGCAACCCCCAGACCGGCGACGCCCTGATGCTCGACGCCCGCACGGTGGTGACCTTCAAGCCGTCTGGAATCCTGCGCGACCGCATTAACGGTGAATAGTCGCAGTTGGTTTTATTGGGTGGGGAGCTTGGCGTCTTTGAGGCGTTGGGCGGCGGCTTGCCCGGGGTTGGATAGTAATCCGTGCGCGGTCTGCTAAAATCCCACAACGAGTTGTTCCTGCTCGTCTTTCGAGCCCTCGACCTGTTGCTGGCGGCGGGGGTCACTGTGGGCTCTGCATTGCCTGCTGGGCGGGCGGTTCGGGGCCGGCCCCCAGTTCGCCCGGGTGCTGGCGGTGTACGGGCAGATCTTGATTCTGCTCATTTTCCCCCTGTCCCGGTTGTACCGATAAGCTCAAAGATGACCCCCGCATAACGTGGTCGGGGGCCGGCCCATCGTGGATGAGGAGTTGCGGCGTTTCTACCAGAGGTGGCGACCACCTGCTGCGCCATGAAGCCCAGCATCACCTGGGGAGCTATCCCCTGACTGCCGCCCACGAGCGGCTGACCATAATCGTCACCAGTCCCCTGCCCGCCCCCCCTCGTTTTTGACCCGCCTTGAGCAACTGGGTTTGTTCCGGCCATAAAGGGGTCAGGGCCGGAGCGACGGCGCCGGGCCGTCGGGGTTTTAAGGTAAGTTTGTCCTCTCCGCCCTTGCGGATTCTCGGGTTTTGGAGCATAATCAGCCAATCTTCCGGGCCTTGTCTTGGGCGCCGGCCACCTTACTTAAAGAAAAAGCGTCCAGCCCATGAGCACCGCCAGCGAACGTCGAAGTAATCCCCGGGTCGCCTGTCACCAGGTCTGGTTGCAGATCAAGGTCGGGGACCAGGAGGCCTCCGCCCTTAGTCCGCAGCTTCCCGTCCGGCAGGTCAGGGTCGTGAATTTAAGCGATTCCGGGATCAGCCTGATCGCCGCCGAACCCTTCGAGTTGGGGCAGGCCGTCTTCTTCCTCGATCCCAATCTTCCCTCTCGGGGCACCGTGGTCTGGACCTGTCAGTCCAAGGTGGAGTGCAAGGCCGGCATCCAGTTCCATCGTTGATGGCGAGGCGGGCTTCAGTCTCCTTCCCCCAGTTCGGACTCGGAATGTCCATCCAACACCGAGGTGTCTATCTGATAGCCAAAGCTCCAACTGGCCTTGCGGATGATTCGCCGCATCTCCTGCGGATCGGGGGATTGCCGGAGCCGGATCTTGCGTATCCCCTTTTCGGTCTCGACAGTCAGGCAGTAGCTCACCTTGCAGATCTCGATCAGACACCAGAGACCTAGCCCGGTCATCAGCCAGCAGGCGAGTGGTATCAGGTGGATGCGCACCTCGTCCTCGGCCCCGACGCTTAGAGGGAAACCTCCGCCGGGGTTGGCGAAGAACGATACCGTTACTCCGATTATCCCCAGACTTAGCATGGTGAATCCTAGTAAAAAATGCAGAAAAGGGTGGGCGGACTTGCTGTCGTAGCTTAAGCTGATCTGGCGGATATGCTCTCGGGGGATGGTGGCGAGGATCCGCTGGCCATCGATTTCGCGGACCATGGTGGCGGAAAATTCTACCCGCGAACAGGTGATGGGAGGGAGGGCGTTTCCCATGCGGCGGAACGATGAGTTGGGGTTTGAGGGCGGCGGAAGTGCTGACTTTATGCCAGCCTCCGTAAAAATAAAATAGCCTGTCGCTCTGGGTAAGTCAATATCGAAACGCCGTTGTCGGTGGACGGGCTTGGGCGGAGGGGGGCGGGGAGCTTCAGATTTTCAAACGACTTTAAGGAAGGCGGCGAGATGGTGGGCGACAGCGGTATCGAGTTGTGCGGCATCCAGGAGGAGCTAGATCGGCGGGAAAAAGACATCCTGCATCCCTTGGCCTGCCTGAGCGTGGCCGGCCTCCGTCGCCGCCCGGAGCGGCTCAAGGGCTACCGCCAGAACTTCGCGGTGGACTGCGACCGTATCCTGCACGCCAAGAGCTACACCCGCTACATCGACAAGACCCAGGTCTTTTCGATGGTGGCCAACGACCACATCACCCACCGGGTGCTGCACGTCCAGCTGGTCTCCAAGATCGGGCGCACCATTGGCCGCTTCCTGCGCTTAAACGAGGACTTGATCGAGGCCATCGCCCTGGGCCACGACCTGGGACATCCGCCCTTTGGCCACCAGGGCGAGACTATCCTCTCCGAACTGTGCCAGGCGCACGGTCTGCCGCCCTTTCTCCATAACCTGCAAAGCGTCCGCTTCCTGGAACATCTGGAGAAGAAGGGTGCGGGCCTGAACTTGACCCTGCAAACCTTAGACGGCATCCTCTGTCACGACGGGGAGGTCAATCTCAACAACCTCTCCCCCCGGCGGGACAAGACCTTTGCCGACCTGGACCGGGAGATCGCCGCCAAGGAGGCTGATCCCAGCTTGCAGCTTGTCCCCATGACCCTTGAGGGCTGCGTGGTGCGCTTAGCCGACACCATAGCCTACATCGGGCGCGACATCGAGGACGCCATCGAAATCGGCATCATCCGCCGCGCCGACCTGCCCAAAGAATGCGTGGCGGTGCTGGGCGACACCAACGGCACCATTGTCTATACCCTGGTCACCGACCTGATCAGCCACAGCACTGGTATGGACGCTATCGGCTTCAGCCCCGTGATCGGCGGCGCCTTGCTGGCGCTCAAGCGCTTCAACTATCAGGCCATCTACCTGAATCCCCAGGTCAAGCGCGGCCAGGCGGAGATCAGGGCCTGTTACCAGGCAATGTTCGATACCTACCTCAAGCACCTGGCCAGCCAGGACGTGAACTCGCGCATCATCCGCGATTTCGCCCATTACCTGGAGCCTCAGCGCCTGGCCCAGACCCCGCCCGCCGGGGTGGTGCGCGACTTCATCGCCGGGATGACCGACGACTATTTCCGGGCCCAGGCCGTCCTGCTAGGCTTCCCCATCCCCCCCAAACAGTGATGGCGTCGCAAAAAGTTCGATCTGCGGCTTTGCGGGGCGGTTTGGCTGGTTTCGGCATCCTCAGATGCATGGCCTCTCCTCGCCAAAAGCACCCCGTGCCTTGCATGTCGGCCCTTTTGCTTAGCCATCGGCTAGCTTTTTGCGAGACCATTAAGCAATAAATGTTGAGATGAAGATTCGCGCCAAAGAATTTATCCCCGGCGAAAACTTCCTGATGGTGATCATTGCCGCGTGCATCGGCCTGGGGGCGGGGGTGGCCAATATCGGCTTCCGCAGTTTCACCGAGCTGGTGCGGCGGCTGATCTTCACGCCTGGTTACGCCTTCGTGAGTCAGGGGGGCTGGCACATCCTCCTGCTGCCGCTCGTCCCCATGACCGGCATGGCGCTGCTCATCCCCTTTTCGCTCCTCTTCCCAGGGGAGGTGAATGGCTACGGCTTCACCAACTTCCTGCGCAAGGTCAACCTCCAGGGCGGTTATATCGGCTTTCGGACTATAATCCTGCGCACCATCGCCTGCGCCCTGACCATCGGCACCGGCAACTCGGCGGGGGTAGAAGGGCCCATCGCTCAGGTGGGCGGTGCCTTGGGCTCCCAGGTGGGGCGTTTCTTCCAGGTCTCCAGCGACCGGATGAAGGTCTATATCGCGGCTGGCTGCGCCGGGGGGGTGGCGGCGATGTTCAACGCCCCAATCGCCGGGATGTTCTTCGCCTCGGAGATCGTGCTGCTCGGCACCTACGAGATCGCCTCCTTCTCGGCCCTGGTCATCGCCTCGGCCTTGGCCACCGTTCTCTCCCGGGCCTATTACGGCGCCCATCCCGCCTTTCCCATCACCGATTTCACCCTGGTCAACCCGGTCGCCGAGATTCCGCTCTACATTCTTATGGGGGTTTGGATCGGCATCCTCTCCGTCCTGCATATCAAGGTCTTCTATTGGGTGCGCGACTGCTTCGCCAGCCTCGCCTGGCACCCGCAGTTGCAACCGGTGGCCGGCGGTCTGCTGGTCGGGGTCATCGCCATCTTTTTTCCCCAGGTCATGGGCGACGGATACCTGGTCATCAAGGCGGCGCTCACCGACCATGTCGGCCTTGGCCTGATGGCGGTACTGATCGGTCTGAAGATCGTTGCCACCGCCGTCACCTTGGGCTCGGGTGGCGCCGGCGGGGTCTTCGCCCCGGCCCTGTTCATCGGCGCCATGGCGGGCGGCTCCTTCGGCTGGCTAGCCCATTATTTCTTCCCCGCCGTAACCGCCACCGCCGGGGCCTACGCCGCAGTGGGCGTCGGCGCCTTTCTGGCCGCCTCGACCCACGCCCCGCTAACCGCCATCTTCCTGCTCTTCGAGATGACCGGGGACTCGAGCATCATCATCCCCATCATGCTCGCCAGCGTCATCGGGGTGGTGGTCTCCGCCCGGCTGAATCACGACTCCATCGATACCGTTGACTTCAGCCGGGAGGGTATCGACATCAGCGAGGGCCGCGAGACTGCCATCATGCGCTCCATCAAGGTGGGCCGGGTTATGCGGGAGGATGTGGACTTCATCGGCGAGGAGGCCAAAATCGATCAACTGCTCCACCTGTTCTGCCTGGGGGGCCGCAGTTTTTATTTCCCGGTCATCGACCAGAGCGGGGCCATGACCGGCATCGTCTCCCTCCAGGACGTTAGGAACGCCCTGTACGACGAGGCCCTGCGCTGCACCGCCACGGTGGGTGAGGTTTGCGCCCGCCGGGTCGTCTTCCTCACCCCGGACGACACCCTGCACACCGCCCTCACCCTCTTCGACCAGAAGGGCTTTGAGGAGCTGCCGGTGGTGGAGTCCAGCCAGCACCTGTGGGTGGTGGGGATGCTGAAACGCCGGGACGCGATTAACGCCTACAACGCTGAGGTGGTAAAACGCGGGATCAGCGCCCGGAGCTGCCCGGTTCCCTTGGGCTAGACCCAGGGCATTTTTTTTGCCGGTCCGTCCGCGAGTTGTGCTAAACTAGGGCAACCCTCCATCTGACCTGCCCAGGGAGACGTGGGGTTTGTCCTTCCCTAAACAGCTTAATGCTAAAATTAAACCCGTACAAAAGAGAATATTATGTCAATGGATATTGTCAAGGAACTCGATCGCGTCATCGCCTCGGACCAGCACGACCCCTTTCAGGTGCTGGGCTTTCACCTCATCGACCGGCACAAGCCCTCGGCGGTGATCCGCACCTTCCAGCCGCTCGCCGAATCGGTGCGTTTGGTGCTGGGGCCGCAGAAGATCGATATGTACAAGATGCGGGCCGAGGGGCTGTTTGAGATTGTCATCTCCTCGTTTCAGGAGCCGGTGGACTACCACTTCGAGGTTACCCTCTACAACGGGGTGGCCAGGATCGTCCACGACCCCTACCGGGCCTTGCCGCAACTGACCGATTTCGATTGTCACCTGTTTAACAGCGGCACCCACTACCAGATCGAGGAACGCCTGGGCGCCCACCCCCTGGTCATCGACGGCCAGGCCGGGGTGATTTTCCGGGTCTGGGCACCCTCGGCGCGGCGGGTCAGCGTCATCGGCGATTTCAACTACTGGGATGGCCGGGCGCACCAGATGCGGGCCATCGGCTCCTCCGGCATCTGGGAGCTGTTCATCCCCGGGCTGGGCGAGGGCGACCTCTACAAGTTCGAGATCCGGGCCCAGAACATGGACATCCTGGAGAAGATCGACCCCCTGCAATTCACCGCCGAACTGAGGCCCAAGAGCGCCTCGATCGTCGCCGGTCTTGCCGGTTATGATTGGCACGACGCCGATTGGCTGGCCCGGCGGGATGGCCAGTCGATCTACCGGGCCCCGATGTCGATCTACGAGGTGCATCTCGGCTCCTGGCGGCGCGATCCGACCAACGCCGACCGTTTTTTAAGCTTCCGGGAGCTGGCCGACAGTCTGGTGCCCTACGTCAAGGACATGGGCTTCACCCACATCGAGCTGCTGCCGGTGATGGAACATCCATTGGACGAGTCCTGGGGCTATCAGGTCACCGGCTACTTCTCCACCACCAGCCGCTTCGGCTCGCCCCAGGATTTCATGTATTTCATCGACCAGTGCCACCAGAACGGCATCGGGGTGATCCTGGACTGGGTGCCCTCCCATTTCCCCACCGACGGTCACAGCCTGGGCCGATTCGACGGTACCGCCCTTTACGAGCACGCCGACCCGCGCCAGGGCCATCACCCGGAGTGGGGCACCTTCATCTTCAACTACGGACGCAAGGAGGTAATCAGCTTTCTGATCTCCAACGCCATATTCTGGCTGGAAAAATTTCACATCGACGGCCTGCGGGTCGATGCGGTGGCCTCCATGCTCTACCTCGATTACGCCCGGCGGGAGGGGCAGTGGCTGCCCAACCCCCATGGCGGCAAGGAGAATCTGGAGGCCATCGAGTTCATGAAGCACCTAAACAGCGTGATCTACGACCGCTTTCCAGGGGTGGCGATGATCGCCGAGGAGTCCACCAGCTTCTACGGGGTGTCGAAAGCCGCCGACTTAGGCGGCCTGGGCTTCGGCTTCAAGTGGAACATGGGCTGGATGAACGACACCTTATCCTATTTCAGCCGCGACCCCCTCTACCGCAAGTACCACCACAACGCCCTGACCTTCTCCCTGCTCTACGCCTTTTCGGAGAACTTCATCCTGCCCCTGTCCCACGACGAGGTGGTGCACGGCAAGCGCTCCCTGCTCTCCAAGATGCCGGGCGACGAGTGGCAGCAGTTCGCCAACCTCAGGCTCTTGTTCTTCTACCTCTGGACCCATCCCGGCAAGAAGATTCTGTTCATGGGCGGCGAGTTCGGTCAGCTCTCCGAGTGGTACTGCAAGGTCAGCCTGGATTGGCATCTGGTGGAGGAGCGGCCCCGGCACCGGCAGCTTCAGGATTTTGTCCGGGATTTGAACCGCTTCTACCGGGAGAGCCGGGCGCTGTGGGAGGAAGATCACCAGTATCAGGGTTTTCAGTGGCTGGACTTCAAGGACGTGAACAACAGCATTATCGCCTACGCCCGCAAGGCCAAGGACCCGGGCGACCACCTGATCTGCCTGCTTAACTTCACCCCCCAGGTGCATCACGACTACCGACTCGGGGTGCTGAACGACGTGCCTTACCGCCAGGTGTTCTGCTCCGATAGCGAAGCGTTCGGTGGCAGCGGGGTGGAGAACGGGGAGGTTAAACTGCCGATCCACGAGCCATTCGGCGAGGCGCAGATGCACATCAAGGTCTCGGTGCCGCCCCTGGCCGGGATCATCTTCAAGCCGGAGACGAGAAGACCATGACCAATCAGGAAGGCGGCATCCAACCGCCGGGGGAAAAACTTCGCAAGGCCATCAAGTGGCTGGGCGAGATGGCCCAGAGCGATTCCGGCCAGACCCGCCGCCAGATCCTGGAGCAGGCCGAGATCCGCTTCAACCTCTCGCCCCGCGAGTGCGAGTTCCTAAACGAGAACTTCGCCGAGTTGCCGCCGCGCAAATAAGGGCGGCCTGGTGGATTAAGGGGTTATTCCCAGGGTGATTGGGGTTTGCCGATTTGCCCCCGAGTAAGAGTGATGGACGGTGGCAGCGCTTGAGCCGCACGACGGGAAACTGTCCGTGCGGTTTTTCTTTTAGATGGGCAACGGCCGCCTATCTGGCGGGGATGGTGTCTTTATTAGCCAGGTAGCCCTTGTCGATTAGATACCGGCGGATATCCTCGGGCGAGAAGCCGATCTTGGCGGCCACCCTTAGGGCGTGGCTATCGGTCGAGATGCCGGGGATGATCCGGTGGGTTGACTCTTCACCCTGGAACTCCACCTGGAGATACTGCCCCTGGCCCCGGCGGGCGAAATCCTCCACCATCTCAAAGCTGTGGGTCACCAGCAGGGTGTTGTTGCCGATGGCGTGGAAGCCGTTGATGATCTCGGCGGAGAGGTCGAGCTTCTCGTGGGTGGTGGTGCCCTCGGCGATCTCGTCTAGGATGATTAGGCTCTGGGGGGTGGTGGTGTAGAAGATGTCGCGGGTCACCTTCAGTTCGGTGCCGAAGCGGCCCTCGTTGTCGGAGAGGGTGTCGAAGGCCGGGGCCTGGTAGGTGAGGTTGTCCGTCAGGTTGATCATCGCCGCCCGCGCCACCACCGGGGCGCCGATCTGGGCCAGGATCTGGTTCTGGACGATGCTCTTGCAGAAGGTGGTCTTGCCGCCGCTGTTGGGGCCGGTGATGAAGGTCAGACGGGCGCCGGAAAGGTTGACGTCGTTGGCCACGAAGTTCTGGTCGTGGTTGGCGAGGATCGGGTTTCGCATCTCCTTGGCCACGAAGAAGTGGCTCTCCTCGTTGGTCACCTCGGGCAGCACTGTCGGGTGCGGCATGGCCTTGCTGAACAGGACGAAGCTGAGCAGCTCGTCGATGGCCGCCACCCCCTCGATGGCCGAGGCGAAGCGGTTGGATTCGATTAGCCGCTGGCGGATGGGCAGGATGGCGGTTTCGTAGTCGAACATCGGTTTGAGCACCCCGCCGTAGATGAAGCCCACTACGCTGAACCAACTGGTGGACAGGCACAGGGCCTTGGCGATGAAGGGGTTCATCAGCGAGAACATCCAGGCCAGGCCGAAGAAGAGCCCGGGCATGGCCGGCAGCAGGGAGCCCAGGCCCAGGCGGTGGGGGCTGAAGCTAAGCCTGGGGGTGAAGGCGGAGATCTCGTCTCTGGACTTGATCCCCTCCCAGGTGCGGTAGGCGGAGCCGGCCAGGATGCGGCGGGTGGGCGAGGCCTTGAAACTGGCGATGCACTTAAAAAGCGAGTCGAGATAGACCGTCTCTGGCTGGGGCAGCCGGTCGGCGGCGGCCAGCATCCGGTCGATGGCCCGGGTGGCGGCTTGGTAATCGCCGTAGGCCATCAACGGGTGGGTGTGGACGTTTAGGATCTTGAACAGGGCGGCCTCGCACTTCTCGAACTCGGCCAGGAAGTCGCAGATCGCCTCTTGCAGACGGTGGTTGTTCTCCAGCTCGCAGTAGGAGTCCTGCTTGGCATGCACCAGCTCGATGGACTGGGGCGGGTTCATCAGGGAGTGGAAGAGCCTGGCCGAGCCGACCATGGTCCGGGTGTGGTCGATGGCCTTGAACAGGCCGTGGATCTCGATTAGCCGCAGGGTGCGCTTGTCGGCCACGGTGGGCGGCAGGAGGTCGAACATCCGGCGGATGTTGAAGGACTTGCCCCGTCGGCGCTCATCCACGATGACGTGCTTGAAGTTAAGCTCGGTGATCAGCTCCTCGCTGTCCATCTCGTTCATGTTCCGTCGCCCGCCTTGGTTTTCACCGCCCTGAGTTTTTCTGTCTAGTCCGCCCGAGGCCTCTCCTTACTCAACTTTGAGAAAAAACTCAAATCTTGCTTTTGCCCCTCTGCTCCGGTACATTGGCCCACGTCGGCCCGCCGGGCGGGCACGTCAACCTTCACGCCCCTTCGTCTCATCTCATTTTAGGTCATCATCATGATTACCCTGCTTGATTACGGTGCCGGCAACGTCCAGAGCGTCAGAAACGCCATCAAACGCCTGGGCTGCGAGGTCCGGGAGGTGCGCGACCCCCGCGACATCAATAATGCCGAGCGCCTGGTATTCCCCGGGGTGGGCAGTTTTGGCAGCGCCATGGGGCGCTTGCGGGAGCTGGGCTACGTCGAGCCGCTCCTGGCCTATCTGCGGGCCGATCGACCATTTCTCGGCATCTGCCTGGGCTTGCAGACCCTGTTTGCGGCCAGCGAGGAGGCCCTGGGGGTGGCCGGGCTGGGGCTCATCCCCGGCACGGTGGGCCGCTTTGCCAGCCCCGGCCTCTCGGTGCCCCAGATCGGCTGGAACGGGGTGCGGCTCAAGCGGGAGTCGGCCCTGTTCTCCGGCTATCAGGGGGATAAATTTTACTTCGTCCACTCCTACCGGGCCATGCCCGGCCCGGAGAACGCCGATTGGGTGCTTGCCACCACCGACTACGGCGAGGAGTTCGTAAGCGGGGTAGAGCGGGGCAACGTGGCGGCCTGCCAGTTTCACCCCGAAAAGAGCGGCGAGGCGGGGGTGGCCCTGCTCGGCAACTTTATCAAGCCCGAATGCCTGAGCGTGACCACGGCGCCCGTTGACCAGCCGACCCGGCTCGCCAAGCGGATCATCGCCTGTCTGGACGTGCGCAGCAACGACGAGGGCGACCTGGTGGTGACCAAGGGCGACCAGTACGATGTCCGGGAGTCCGGCAAGGTGCGGAACCTGGGCAAGCCGGTGGAGCTGGCCCGGCGTTACTACCAGGAGGGGGCGGATGAGATCACCTTTCTGAACATCACCGCCTTTAGGGATTTCCCCCTAAAGGATCAGCCGATGATCGAGGTGCTGCTGCGCGCCTCCGAGCAGGTCTTCGTGCCGCTCACCATCGGCGGCGGCATCCGCGAGTACACCGACTCCGAGGGCCGGCATTACACGGCGCTCGAGGTGGCTGCCGAGTATTTCCGCTCCGGGGCCGACAAGGTCTCCATCGGCGGCGACGCGGTGGCGGCGGTGGAGTCCTATCTTCTAAGCGGCAAGAAGACCGGGGCCAGTTCCATCGAGCAGATCGCCCGGATTTACGGCAACCAGGCGGTGGTGATCTCGGTTGATCCCCGCCGGGTTTACTGCCAGGGGCCCAGACCAGAAAAAAACGCCATCAAGACCAGCCATCCCGGCCCCAACGGCGAGGAGTACTGCTGGTACCAGTGTACGGTCAAGGGTGGCCGCGAGGGTCGGGAGTTGGACGCCCTGACCCTGGCCAAGACCTGCGAGGAGCTGGGGGCGGGTGAGATTCTCCTAAACTGCATCGACCGGGACGGCACCAACTCCGGCTTTGATTTGGAGCTGATCAACCTGGTGCGCGACCAAGTCTCCATCCCGGTGATCGCCTCCAGCGGCGCTGGCCGGGTCGAGCACTTCAGCGAGGTATTTCGGGAGACCAAGGCCGACGCGGCACTGGCCGCCGGCATCTTCCACCGCCGGGAGGTGCCGATTGCGGCGGTTAAGAGCCACCTGCGGGAGCGGGGGGTGGAGGTGCGATAGCGCGGCTGGCCGATGATAACGATAAATGACCTATTTTCTTGAGCTTTTCTTCAGCGGCCTGACCCGGGGCAGCATCTACGCCCTGATCGCCCTGGGCTACACCATGGTCTATGGCAGTATCGGGCTGATCAACTTCGCCCACGGCGAGATCTACATGATCGGTGCCTTCACTGCCCTGATCGCCGCCAGCGTCCTCTCCGGCTGGGGGCTTAATCCGGTGCTGGTGCTCGTCCTCTCCGCCCTGGCGGCTATGATCTGGGCCGCGGCCTACGGGGTGACGGTGGAGCGGATCGCCTACCGGCCCCTGCGCCAGGCCCCCCGGCTCTCGCCCTTAATCAGCGCCATCGGCATGTCGATGGTGCTGCAAAACTTCGTGCTCCTGGCCCAGACCCCGGACTTCGTGCCCTTCCCCTCCCTGATTCCCAAGTTCGCCTTTCTCGCCCCCTACCGCGACATCCTGGGTTCTTCCGGTCTGGTGATCCTGGTCACTACCGCTGTCGCCATGCTGCTTTTAATCTTCCTGATCAAGGGCACCAAGCTCGGTTGCGCCATGCGGGCCGTGGCCCAGGACAAGGAGATGGCCCTGCTGCTCGGCATCGATGTCGATCGGGTGATCTCGGCCACCTTCGCCATCGGCTCGGTGCTGGCCGGTCTGGGCGGGGTGCTGATCGCCTCCCACATCGGTCAGATCAACTTCGCGATTGGCTTCCTGGCCGGGATCAAGGCCTTCACCGCCGCGGTGCTGGGCGGGGTGGGCAGCGTGCCGGGGGCGGTGCTGGGCGGCCTGATCCTGGGCTGGACCGAGAGCTTCGCCACCGGTTACGTTTCCAGCGACTACGAGGACGTGTTCGCCTTTGTCCTTCTGGTGCTGATCCTGATTTTCCGGCCCTCCGGGTTGTTGGGGCGGCGGGTCAACCGCAAGGTGTGAGGGTGGCGGCGCTGCTGAAAAGGGCGTTGTTCGCCGCCCTCTGGTTCATGTTCCTGACCCTGCCGTTTTTGGCGGTCGAGCTCAACCCCGGCCAGCCGGCGGTCGTCTGGCGGGGGCGCAACCTGCTGCTGGTCGGGGTGGCGGCCTTCATCGTGTTCGGGGCCGGCGGCCTGCTTTCCCGGCGCTGGCGCCGACGCCGGGAGGCCGGATTTGTTCAAGCCTCCGGGCCGTCGCTTGCCGCCCATCCCCTGGCCTGCCGGGTGGCCCTGATTGTCTTGTCCTTGTCGGCCCTTATTTTCCCCCTTGTTTTCTCGTCGTATCAGGTGACGATCATGACCACCGCCTTGATCTACGTGGTACTCGGCCTGGGGTTGAACATCGTGGTGGGGCTGGCTGGGCTCCTGGATTTGGGCTACGTGGCCTTCTACGCGGTGGGGGCTTACAGCTACGCCCTGCTGCACCGCCATTTCGGCCTGGGCTTCTGGGCCGCCCTGCCGGTGGGGGCCGGGCTGGCGGCCCTGTTCGGGGTGCTGTTGGGGTTTCCGGTGCTCCGTCTGCGGGGTGATTACCTGGCCATCGTCACCCTGGGGTTTGGGGAGATCATCCGCCTGGTGCTGGAGAACTGGAACGATTTCTCCAACGGCCCCAGCGGCATTGCCAATATCCCCAAGCCCGGGCTGTTCGGGCTGCATCTGTCGCTGGCGGACGAGCAGCGCTACCTTTATTACCTGGTGCTGGTCTTGGCGCTGGTCACCGTCTTGGTGGTCAACCGGCTGCGGGACTCGCGGATCGGCCGGGCCTGGGTCGCGCTGCGGGAGGACGAGCTGGCCTGCCAGGTCATGGGGATCGACAAGACCCGCACCAAGCTTTCGGCCTTCGCCCTGGGCGCCACCTGGGCCGGGATGGCGGGGGTGCTGTTCGCCGCCAAGACCAGCTTTATCAACCCGGCGAGCTTTACCTTTCTGGAGTCGGCGGTTATTCTGGCCATTGTGGTCTTGGGCGGCCTGGGCTCCACGGTCGGGGTGATCATCGGCGCCCTGGTCTTCTCCCTGCTGCCCGAGTATCTGCGCGCCTTTGCCAGCTACCGGATGCTCATCTTCGGGGCGGTCATGGTCGGGGTGATGGTCTTCAGGCCCCAGGGGATCATGGGCGTCCGCCGCCGTTCTTACCGGGGCGTGGCTGGAGGAGGCGATGAGTAGCGGCGAACCCTTGCTTAAGGTGCAAGACCTGGGCATGGATTTCGGCGGTCTTAAGGCGGTGCGCGGTCTCGACCTGGAGGTGCGGGCGGGCGAGATCGTGGCCTTAATCGGGCCCAACGGGGCGGGCAAGACCACCTTTTTTAACTGCCTGACCGGCATCTACCCGCCCAGCGCCGGCGAGATCGTCTTGAACCGGCCCGGCCAGCCACCCCGGCGCTTAAACGGCTTGAAACCCAACCGGATCACCGAGTGTGGCCTAGCCCGCACCTTCCAGAACATCCGGTTGTTTCCCGAGATGACGGTGATCGAAAACGTCATGATCGGCTGTCACTGTCGGCACCGGGCCGGCATCCTGGGGGCCATCCTGCGTCCCTCCGCCGTGCGCCGGGAGGAGCGAATCATCGTCGAGGGCAGCTACCGGATCCTGGCCGAGCTGGGGCTGGCCGAGCTGGCCGACCTGGCGGCCAAGAATCTGCCTTACGGCTTGCAGCGGTACCTGGAGATCGGCCGGGCCCTGGCCACCGAGCCCGTCATCCTCCTCTTAGACGAGCCGGCGGCGGGGCTCAACATAACCGAGACCGCCGCCCTCGACGCCTGCATCCTTAGGCTGCGCGAGCAGCGGGGGCTGGCCATCGTCTTGATCGAGCACGACATGCGGCTGGTGATGCGCCTTTCAGACCGGATCTACGTCATGGATCACGGCGAGCTGATCGCGAGCGGCGCCCCTGCCGAGATCAGGGCCAATCCGGCGGTAATCGCCGCCTATCTGGGAGAGGACGATGCTGCTTAGCCTGCGGGGGGTGGAGGCGGGATACGGCCCGGTGGCCGCCTTGCGGGGGGTGGATCTTACGGTCGGGCAGGGTGAGATCGTTACCCTGATCGGGGCCAACGGGGCGGGCAAGAGCACCCTGCTGCTCGCCATCTCCGGGCTGGTGGCGGCCCGGCGGGGGGAGATCGTCTTGGCTGGCCAGAGGATCGACGGCCTGCCTCCCCATCGGATCGTCGGGCTGGGCATCGCCCAGGTGCCGGAGGGCCGGCGCATCTTCCCCCAGCTCACGGTGCTGGAGAACCTGGAGCTGGGGGCCTTTCGGCGTCGCGATCGTCAGGGGGTGCGGGCCGATCGGGACTACGTGTTCTCGTTTTTTCCCATCCTGGCCGAACGGCGGCGACAGGACGGCGGCACCTTGAGCGGCGGCGAGCAGCAGATGCTGGCCATCGCCAGGGCCATCATGGCCGGGCCGCGTCTGCTCCTGCTTGACGAGCCCTCCCTGGGCCTGGCACCGATTGTCATCCGCCAGATCTTTTCCGTGGTGCGCCAGATCAACCAGGAGCAGGGGGTCTCGGTGCTGCTGGTGGAGCAGAACGCCAACCTGGCGCTCAAGACTGCCAGCCGGGGCTACGTGCTGGAAAACGGGGAGATGGTTTTGTCCGGCTCGGCTGGGGAGCTGTTGAACAGCGACCAGGTGCGGCGGGCCTATCTGGGTGGGTAGGGGTAAGGTTTAATTTGGGGTTAATCTTAGGAATAGACGGTGTGGTAGCGCA
>JAJXUT010000111.1 GCA_021782655.1 Deltaproteobacteria bacterium | reverse complement strand
AGAAGAAGGGGATGAAGATCAGGTCGATGAATGTGGCGGAGAGCAGCCCGCCGGTGACCGCGGTGCCGATGGCGTTCTGGGCCCCGGCCCCGGCGCCATTGGTCAGGGCCAGGGGCAGGGTGCCGAAAAAGAAGGCCATCGAGGTCATGATCACCGGCCGCAGCCGAATCTTGACCGCCGTCAGGGTGGCCTCGATCAGCTCGTGGCCCTGCCGCAACTGCTCCTTGATGAACTGGATGATCAAAATGGCATTCTTGGTCGAAAGCCCCACGGTGGTCAGCAGGCCGATCTGGAGATAGATGTCGTTGGGCAGCCCCCGCATGGTCACGGCGCTCACCGCCCCCACCAGGCCCAGGGGCAGCATCAGCAGGTTGACGAAGGGGATGGCCCAGCTCTCGTACAGGGCCGCCACGCTTAGGAACACCACCAAAAGCGAGATGGCGTAGAGGGCGGGCGCCTGCTTGCCGGCGTTCTTCTCCTCGTAGGAGAGGCCGGTCCACTCGTAGCCGATCCCGGTCGGCAACTGGGCGGCCAGCTTTTCCATCTCGGCCATTGCCTCGCCGGTGCTCACCCCAGGGGCGGCCTGGCCCATGATCTCCACCGACGGGATGCCGTTGTAACGCTCAAGCTTGGGCGAGCCGTACTGCCAACGGGCGCTGGAGAAGGCCGAAAACGGCACCATCTGCCCGGTCTTGTTGCGGACGTACCAGCGGTTGATGTCCTCGGGCAGCATCCGGTATTTGGCCTCCGACTGGAGATAAACCTTTTTCACCCGGCCGTTTTGAATAAAGTCGTTGACGTAGGAACTGCCCCAGGCGGTGGAAAGGGTGCTGTTGATGTCGTCCAGTGACAACCCCTGGCTGCCGGCCCGCACGTCGTCGATGTCGAGCTTGAACTGGGGCGAGTCGTCCTGGCCGTTGGGCCGCACCGCCACCAGTTTGTGATCCTGCATCGCCAGGCCCAGAAGCTGGTTTCTGGCCGCCATCAGCTGCTCGTGGCCCAGACCGCCCCGATC
Source organism: Deltaproteobacteria bacterium (assembly GCA_021782655.1). GTDB lineage: Bacteria > Desulfobacterota > Desulfobulbia > Desulfobulbales > VMSU01 > VMSU01. The sequence goes on along the minus strand of JAJXUT010000111.1, from coordinate 4,700 downwards.
CTGAAGCTGCATGTCAAAGCCGTTCGCCACCCCCAACTCCAACACCGCCGGCGGCGCGAAGGCGAAGGCCAGGCCGTCGCGGAACTTGGAGAAGGCCTTCATCGCCCGCTGGGCAATGGCCGGGGCCTTCATCGCCGCGCCTTTGCGCAGCCGCCAGTCCTTGAGCCGCACCCAGGCCAGACCCATGTTTTGGCCCCGGCCCGCGAAGCTGAATCCGGCCACGGTAATAATCCCCTCCACCGTCTTGGCCTCGTCTTTTAAAAAATGCCCCTGCACCTGGCGCAGCACCTGGAGGGTGCGCGCCTGGGTGGCGCCGGCGGGCAACTGCACCTGACAGATCAGGAAGCCCTGATCCTCCTCGGGCAGGAAGGCGGTGGGCAGCCTAAGCGCCAAATGCACCATGACGGCGACCACGGCCCCGTACACCACCAGATAGCGCAGCGGCTTGCCAAAGGAGCGGCCCACGATCCCCTCGTATTTGCCCCGGCAGTAATCAAAGGCGCGGTTGAAACGGCCAAAGAACCAGCCTAACAAGCCGCCTTCGCCGAAATGGTGCCCCTTCTCGATCGGCTTCAAGATGGTGGCGCACAGGGCCGGGGTCAGGATCATGGCGGTAAAGACCGACAGGATCATGGCCGAGATGATGGTGATGGAGAACTGGCGGTAGATTACCCCGGTGGAGCCGCCGAAGAAGGCCATGGGCAAAAAGACCGCCGACAAGACGGTGGCGATGCCCCACAGGGCGCTGGTGATCTGGCCCATCGACTTCAGGGTGGCGTCGTGGGGGGAGAGGCCATCCTCGGACATGATCCGTTCCACGTTCTCGACCACCACGATGGCATCGTCAACCAGCAGCCCGATGACGATCACCAGGGCGAACATGGTCAGGGTGTTGATGGAAAAACCGCTGGCCGCCAGCACCCCGAAGGTGCCCAGGAGCACCACCGGCACCGCGATGGTGGGGATCAGGGTGGCGCGGAGGTTCTGGAGGAAGAGGAACATGATGATAAAGACCAGGAAGATCGCCTCCACCAGGGTGCGCACCACCTCCTCGATGGAGATCTTGACAAAGGGGGTGGTGTCGTAGGGATAGACCACCTTCATGCCCGGCGGGAAGTACTTGGACAACTCGTCCAGCTTGGCCTTGACCCGTTTGCCGGTCTCGAGCGCGTTGGCCCCGGCGGCCAGCCGGATGGCCATGCCGCCCATGGGCTTGCCGTTGTAGAACGACTGGATGTCGTAGTTCTCGGTGCCGATGTTGATGGTGGCCACGTCCTTAAGCTTGACGGTCGAACCGTCGGGGGTGGTGCGCAGGACGATGGCCCCGAACTCCTCCGGGGTCTTGAGCAGGGTGCGGGCGGTGATGGCGGCGTTGAGCTGCTGCCCCGGCAGTGAGGGGGTGCCGCCCAGCTGGCCCGCCGAAACCTGGGCGTTCTGGGCCTGAATCGCTGCGGTCACCTCGGCGACGGTCAGGTGGTAGTTGTTTAGTTTCGCCGGGTTCAACCAGATCCGCATGGCGTTCTGGGTGCCGAACAGCATCACCTCGCCCACCCCGTCCAGGCGGCTGATGATGTCCTGGAGGTTGGAGACCATGTAGTCGGTGAGCGAGTTGCGATCCATGGAGCCGTCTTCCGACTCCAGGCCGGCGATCATCAGGAAGTTACGGGTGGACTTGACCACCTGAATCCCCTGTCTCTGCACCAGTTGCGGCAGGAGGGGGATGGCGAGCTGAAGCTTGTTTTGCACCTGCACCTGGGCGATATTGGGGTCGGTGCCGGCGGAAAAGGTCAGGGTGATGGACACCGCCCCGGTGGAGTCGCTGGTCGAGGCCATGTAGATCAGGTTGTCGATGCCGTTTAGCTTCTGCTCGATGACCTGGGTGACCGTATCCTGCACCGTCTGGGCCGAGGCCCCCGGATACATGGCGTTGATGGCGATCTGAGGCGGGGCGATGGGCGGGTACTGGGAGACCGGCAGAATCTTGATCGACAGCAGGCCGGCCAGCATCACCAAGAGGGCGATAACCCAGGCGAAGATTGGGCGATTGATAAAAAAACGGGGCATGAAGGCGCTCCTCTAGACTTGGTTAACGCTTGATGGTCTCACAACAGGCAGCCGATGGCTAAGCAAAAGGGCCGAGGTACAAGGCGCGGGGTGTGTTTGGCGAGTGAGGCCATACATGTGGTATGCCGAATGAGCCCAACCGCCCCGCAATTCTGTTCAATCCCCGCTGGTGTTGGACGGGGACGCCGTAGATCGGACTTTTTGCGACGCCATCAATGCTTGGCTTCGCCGCTGGGCTTGGCCGTAAAGGGCACCACCTTCACCTTGACGCCGGGCCGGGCCCGCTGGATGCCTTCCATGATCACCCGATCGCCCACCTTGAGCCCGGAGGCGACCAGCCAGTTCTCCCCCACCGTCCGGGAGACCTGGATGATCCGGGGCTCCACCTGGTCATCGGCCCCGGCCAGCATCACCATCGCCTCGCCCTTGGTGTTGCGGGTGACGGCCCGCTGCGGCGCCAGGATCGCGTTATCCTTCACCCCCTCCTCCAACACCGCCCGGACAAACATCCCCGGCAGCAATAACTGCTTCGGGTTGGGGAAGACCGCCCGTAGGGTGATAGAGCCGGTGCTCTGATCAACCGTCACCTCCGAGAACTTGAGGACGCCAGTCTGCGGATAGGGGCTGCCGTCCTCAAGCAACAACTTGACCCGCGACCTGTCGCCGTCCTCCTTGATCTGGCCGCTGGCCAGACGCCGCCGCAACTCCAGCATCTCGGCGTTGGACTGGGCAACATCCACATAGATCGGATTAAGCTGCTGAATGACGGCCAGGGCCGCCGTCTGATTGGCGGTGACCAGCGCCCCCTCGGTGACCGAGGAACGGCCGATCCGGCCGGAGATGGGGGCGCTAATCCGGGTGTAGCCCAGGTTGATACCGGCGGTCTTGACCGCCGCCTGGGTTGCGGCCAGGTCGGCCTCCGCCTGTTGCAAGCTGGCCTGGGCGTCGTCGTTGTCCTGCTCGCTCACCGCCTTGACCTTGACCAGATCCCGGTAGCGCTCCGCCTTGAGCCGGGCCGCGCCTAGGGTCGCCTCGGCCTTGGCCTGGGCCGCCTTGGCGCTGGCTAAAGTCGCCTCGTAGCTGGCGGGGTCGATCTGATACAAGACCTGCCCGGCCTTGACCTCGCCGCCCTCGGTAAACAGGCGTTGTTTGATGATCCCGCCCACCTGGGGCCGGACCTCGGCGATTAGATGCGGAGAGGTTCGGCCGGGAAGTTCGGTGGTCAACACCACCCGCTCCGGTTTGATCGTCAGCACCGCCACCTCGGGAGGCCCGCCGGGCGGGGTAGCGGCGGCATTGCCTTTCTTGCCGCAGCCGCTAAGCATCATTGCCGCCGACAACATGCCCGCCAGGGCCATCAGCTTGATTCCGCGCATGGTCTGCATAAACACCTCGAAGATTTTAAAAAGAGAAAATTGATGGAGCATCTTGCAAAAAGACGAAAACGACACGAAATTACAGGGGGAAAATTACCATTAATGCCAGTTAAGTTTGATTTTGCAAGAGGCTCGCTGGTCTCGCAAAAGGCAACCGATGGCTAAGCAAAAGGGCCGAGATACAAGGCGCGGGATGCGTTTGGCGAGTGAGGCCATACATTATGGTATGCCTCACTCGCCAAACGCATCCCGCAACGCCGTAGATCGGTCTTTTTGCGACGCCATCATCTTTTTACCCCGTCCCAGCAGGCCTCGGCAAGCTGCGCGATCAGGGATGGCGTCAGCTCGATAAAGCCCAGGATGTGATCCCGGATCGCCGAGAACATGGGGCCGAAGGCCAGGGAGCAGAGGCTGAGGACGGGAAGTTCCTTCATGGCCCGCTGTTGCAGCCCATCTGCAAACAGCGACTTGAACACGTCGTCTTGGCCTGCCTCCCCCAGGATCTTGCTTCGGCGACGGGCGGCGCCATAGGGTGAGTTGTGGAACTGCTCCACGTAGCGGAAGTGGAGCGGGAACTCGACGAAGTAGCCAAACAGGCCGCAGCTAAGGTGCAGGAAGCGCTCCCGGATCGGCCGGGCCGTCGAGTAACCCTTCAGGATCTGGGCCTTGATTTTTTCGTCTAGCTCCAGAAACAGCTCGTTGATGAGCACGTCCTTGCTCGCGAAATAGCGGTAGATCGTCCCCGCCCCCACCCCCGCCCGCTCGGCGATCAACGACATGGGGGCGCCATGGAACCCGTGCTCGGCGATCAGCTCCAAGGTCGCCTGCATGATGTCGGCGCGTTTTTCAGGGTTCATCAAGCCTTACTCCGGTCGGAATGAATGTTCATTCCCGCATTTAATGCAATTTTTGTCCGCTGTCAAGACTGGATAGTGTCACCAGATAATTGTTGGGGCTGTCCTAGATAATGAAAATTATTTAGGATGGCCTTATGAGAAAAAGCAGGCTCAGTAAAGCCAAACAACACCGACTGATCGAGCGATTTTATCGCCGGGACAACTGCCCGGACATCTTCAGTTCTTGTTGGAGTTAACAAGTCCACAGCATCTTATTATTTCCATCGACTTCGACAGGTTTGAGGTAGGCTGAAAATTATGGACACGAAAACTCTGATCATTCATAAACCAGAGTGGAGGTGTCATCATGGCAAAAATTCCGCACGGCCGGTACACAAAGGAATTCCGGGAAGAGGCCGCCCGG
>JAJXUT010000110.1 GCA_021782655.1 Deltaproteobacteria bacterium | reverse complement strand
TCGTCAAGCTTGCCCAGCATGATGTCCTCGATCTTGTAGAGGGTGAGGTTGATCCGGTGGTCGCTGACCCGGCCCTGGGGGAAGTTGTAGGTGCGGATGCGCTCGCTGCGGTCGCCGGAGCCGATCTGGCTCTTGCGGGTGGCCGAGATCTGGTCGTGTTGCTCCTGCTGGAGCTTGTCGAGCAGCCGGGCTCGCAGCACCCGCATGGCCGCGTCCTTGTTTTTGTGCTGGGATTTTTCGTCCTGGCAGGTCACCACCAGGCCGGTGGGCAGATGGGTGATGCGCACCGCCGAGTCGGTGGTGTTGACGCTCTGGCCGCCCGGCCCCGAGGAGCGGAAGATGTCGATGCGCAGATCCTGGGGCTGGATCTGCAACTCCACCTCCTCTGCCTCCGGCATCACCGCCACCGTGACCGCCGAGGTGTGGATGCGGCCCTGGGCCTCGGTCTCCGGCACCCGCTGCACCCGGTGGGCCCCGGACTCGTACTTCAGCTTGCTGAACACCTTGTCGCCCTTGACCAGGGCGATGATCTCCTTGAAGCCGCCGATGCCGATGGCGTTGCTGCTCAACACCTCGATCCGCCAGCCCTGGGACTCGGCGTAACGGCTGTACATCCTAAAGAGGTCGGCCACGAAGAGGGCCGCCTCGTCCCCGCCGGTGCCGGCCCTGATCTCCAGCAGGATATTTTTCTGGTCGTTGGGATCGGCGGGCAGGAGCAGGATCTTCATCTCCCGCTCCAACTCCGTCTGCTTGGCCAGCAGGTCGGCGACATCCGACTTGATCATGGCCAGCATCTCGTCGTCCGTTTCCGCGAGGAGAAGTTGTTGATTTTCGAGCAGTTGTTCCTTGGTGCGAGTGAATTCTTCGTACAGTTCGTCCATCTTGAGCACCTGGGCGTGCTCCTTGGCTAGGCGCCTAAACTCGGACTGGTTGGCGAGTACCCCCGGGTCGGCGAGTCTGGCCTCTAGTTCTAGCCGCTTTTCGTGTAGGTGGGCGAATTTTGCAAACATGAGCGACGCTCAAAAAAAAAGCATCACCAATCCAGCGACTGATGATGCTTGACGGATGATCCGGGAGGAGGGGATTACTGCGCCGCCGACTTCTGGTAGTGCTTCTCGTACTTCTTCATGAACTTGTCGACCCGGCCAGCGGTATCGACCAGCTTTTGCTTGCCGGTGAAGAAGGGGTGGCAGTTGGAGCAGATCTCGACTCGCATCTCGGGGTTGACCGAGCCCAGATCGACGGTGTTGCCACAGGCGCAGGTGGCGGTAATCTTGTGGTATTCCGGATGGATATCGTTCTTCATCGTTATCTTCCTCAACATGAATGTTAGCTTACTTCTTCGGCCCCAGCCGGGGCCGGTGGACGGCAGCCTGAAACAAACAGCATTATTTACCCCATCAAGGCCGATTTTTCAAGTGTTCATTGTCTGGAAAAATTCGGCGTTGTTTTTGGTGCCCTTCATTTTGTCCATCAGGAACTCCATGGCGTCCGCCGGATTCATGGAGGAGAGCAGCTTGCGCAGGATCCAGGCCCGGTTCAACTCGCTGGGGGAGAGCAGCAGGTCTTCCTTTCTGGTGCCGGAACGGTTCATGTCGATGGCGGGATAGATGCGGCGCTCCGACATCTTGCGGTCCAGGACGATCTCCATGTTGCCGGTGCCCTTGAACTCCTCGAAGATCACCTCGTCCATCCGGCTGCCGGTCTCGACCAGGGCAGTGGCGATGATCGTCAGGCTGCCGCCCTCCTCGATGTTGCGGGCGGCGCCGAAGAAGCGCTTGGGCCGGTGCAGGGCGTTGGAATCGACCCCGCCGGAGAGGATCTTGCCGCTCGACGGTACCACGATGTTGTAGGCCCTGGCCAGACGGGTGATGCTGTCGAGCAGGATGACCACGTCCTTCTTGGCCTCGACCAGGCGCTTGGCCTTGGCGATCACCATCTCCGCCACCTGGATGTGGCGCTGGGGCGGCTCGTCGAAGGTGGAGCTGACCACCTCGGCATCGACGCTGCGGGCCATGTCGGTGACCTCCTCGGGCCGCTCGTCGATCAGCAGGACGATCAGGGTGATTTCCTTGTGATTCTTGATGATGCTGTTGGCGACCTTTTTGAGCAACACCGTCTTGCCGGTGCGGGGCGGCGCCACCACCAGGCCGCGCTGGCCCTTGCCGATGGGCGACATGATGTTCATCACCCGCATCGAGAAGTTGTCCGGCTGATCCTCGAGGTTGATCCGTTCGCTGGGATGCAGGGGGGTGAGGTTGGAAAACAGGGTCTTGTCGCGGTTTTTTTCCGGGGCCTCGAAGTTGACCGAATCGACCTTGAGCAGGGCGAAGTAGCGTTCGCCCTCCTTGGGGGAGCGGATGGGGCCGGCGATGGTGTCGCCGGTGCGCAGGTTGAGCCGCCGGATCTGGGAGGGCGAGACGTAGATGTCGTCCGGGCCGGGCAGGTAGTTGTAGTCCGGGGCCCGCAGGAAGCCGAAGCCGTCGGGCAGGATCTCGAGCACGCCGTTGCCGCGGTTGGCCTCGGCCTTTTCCTCCTGGGCCGCGATCGCCTTTAGGATCTCAAAGATCAACTCCTGCTTGCGCAGACCGCTGTAGTCCTCGACCTTGTAAGTCTTGGCGAGTTTGGTTAGTTCGTCGATCTTCTTAAGTTTTAATTCGGCTAGATCCATGCGGGAGGGTCTCCTTCCTTAAAGTGGTGTGCCCCGAGGCGTCCAAGGCGCGGGTCTGGCCGGGGACGAAAAATAGGGATGGACGCAATATGTGAAAAAATTATTATTAATTACGAGGAATTGTCTGTTGCGGGGTGATGTGGGCTTAAAGGCCGTTTAACCCAAAGGTATGGGGTGTTCCGATTCCGATTACACTGCGTCGGGCGCGAAAAGATGCCCGCGGAGATGGGAGGGGATCGATTTAGGAGGTCGGAAGTTGTAAAAAAACTAGGGATGAAAGATCGGGGAGACGGCGGAGGGCGCGAACCGCCTGGCTGTCGCCTCTAAGGGCATCTGCATGTAAGATGATAATTTTATATACGGGGTTGCCGCTGGAACTGTCAAGCTTTTTTCGTCCCCCCGGCGAGGAGCCAGGCTTTTTTTATTGCCTGCAACTGGTGCACGGTGTCTGGCCACGCCCCGCCGTTGTCGATCACCTTATCGGCCTGGGCGGCCTTGTCCGCGATGGGTATTTGGGCGGCGATGGCGGCCCGGGCCTCGTCCTCGCTCACTTGGTCGCGCCGCATGATCCGTTCAAGACAAATCGTCACCGGGGCGACCACCGCCACCACCTCGACGAAATAGTCCTGCCATCCGGCCTCGTAGAGCAGCGGCACCTCGATCAGGCAACGCCCTGGGACGCTGGCCATCTTGGCGAGCAGGGCGGCCAAGGCCAGGGGATGGAGAGCGGACTCCACTTGCCGTTTGAGTCCGGGGTCGGAGAAGATGGCCCGCCGCAGTCTGGCCTTGCGCAGTTTCCCGTCCGGATCGAAAAAATCCGCCCCTAGCCACCGCAGCCGCTGCCATCCCGCCTCGCCCGGCTCAAGCAGGGCGCGCACCTCCTGGTCGGCGGCCAGAAGCGGCAATTCGCATTCCGCGGCCAGCCAACTGGCCACCCGGCTCTTGCCCGAGCCGATACCCCCGGTGATAGCGGTAGGCAGCCGCATCCTAGGCGTTTGGCCGCCGGTCAAGACCCTTCACTCTCCTGCAGTCGCTCCAGGGCCAGGCGGATGTCCGCCGCCAGCTCGGCGGTGAAGCTCACCCGCTCGTTGGTGCTTGGGTGGATAAATGACAGGGTGGAGGCGTGCAGGCATTGCCGGTTAATTTCCAGGGCGGGGTAGAGGGGATTTTTCTTCCCGTAAACTCGGTCCCCGGCGACCGGCAGGCCGATCGAGGCCAGGTGCACCCGGATCTGGTGGGTGCGGCCAGTCTCGATCTCCACCTCGACCAGGGAAAAACCTTTCCGCAACCGCCGCTTCAGCCGCCAGCGGGTCACGGCCTCCTTGCCCTGGCCGGGGGTGATGGCCATTTTCTGGCGGTTTACCTGGTGCCTGCCGATGGGGGCGTTGATTACCCCACTCGCCGCGTTTGGCACCCCGTCGAGCAGGGCGTGATAGGTCTTGCGGGCGGTTTTGTCCTTGAATTGGGTGGCCAGGTGGCGATGTGCCAGGTCGTTTTTGGCGATCACCATGACCCCCGAGGTGTCCTTGTCGAGACGGTGAACTATCCCCGGCCGGACCTTGCCATTAATGCCGGAAAGATCCGGGCAGTGATAGAGCAGGCCATGCACCAGGGTGCCGCTCTGGTTGCCGCAGGCGGGATGCACTACCAGGCCCGCCGGCTTTTCGATGACCAGGAGGTCGGCGTCCTGGTGCAGGATGGTCAAGGCGATGGGCTCCGGGATCAACTCCAGGGCCACGGGGGCTGGCACTGTAAGCTGGATCCGTTGCCCAGCCCGCAGTCGGTAGTCGTTGGGGCGCAACTTGCCCTCCACCAGCACCAGGCCGCTGGCGATGAGTTCCTGAAGTCGGGCGCGGGACAGATGCTCCCCCAGTTCCTCCGCCCCCAGGCGGGAGAGGAAACGGTCCAGACGCTGGCCCTTGCCCTCGGACTTCACCACCAGCTCAAGACGCCGGGGCGGGGAGTCGGGGAAGGGGATTGCTGCGGGCGGCGGGCTAGACAAGGAAGGCGCGGGGTAGATGCTGAGGCATAAAAGGGGCGGGCCTGAAGGGGCCACCCCTTTTTAGGAGAGGATATGGTTGATGTGCTTGGTGACCATGTCCTCGTTGGTGTGGCCGGCGATGGAGATTTCCTTGACCAGGAAGTTTTTGGCGGTGTCCAGCATCTTGCGCTCCCCGAAGGAGAGGGCCTTGTCGGCTTGCAGGATGTAGAGGTCGCGCAGCACCCTGGCGATCTCGAACACCGAGCCGGTCTTGATCTTTTCCATGTAGTCGCGGTAGCGCTGGTTCCAGGGTTGCGGGGTGATGGTCCCCTGGCGGTCCTTCAGGATGGAGTAGATCTCCTCCACCTCGTCCGCATGGATGATGGCCCGCAGCCCGACGTTGGCGCAGGAGTTGATGGGAATCATCACCGTCATCTTGGTCTCGATGATGTTGATCACGTAAAATGACTGCCGCAACTCTCCTATCGAGCGGGTTTCAATCGATTCTATCCGGCCCACTCCGTGGGCGGGATAAACCGCCATGTCTCCGACCTTGAACGATAACGATTTCTTTTTTTGAGCCATAGTCTTTCCCTGCGTTAGAGGTTGGTTGCCGCTCGAGGCGGTAACCGGGGAGGAGGCGAGGAGGTCGATCAGGGAGGAAGGGTGGCCTTGACGCCACATCGTGTGTAACTTTTCGCAACGATGGGGCAGGATAGCATATCCCAGGGCAAAATGCAACTCAATTGCTGGCCGATGGGGGGTGGGTATCAGTACGCACCTGGGGGCGGGATGAAGGTTAAGCTGCCATTAACATACTGTAATAATTAAACTTAACCTGAGGCAAAAAGTGGCGCCGATTTCTTGTTTGCTCGTTGTGCTTTTCGTGCAAATCGATTACATTTGCGCCTTCGTTGAAACGGGGTTGCGGTGCCAGTACCTAGGGAAATTCTATGGTTAGGCGTCGCGACCCTAGGGTGTGTTTTTTGGTAAATGCTAAAGGGTTCCTTGAAAAATTACCCGTCACTGACGTAGCATATTTTTAATATTTTTATTGATATTTCAGCATGTTGTGTTAAATTTTCAGGCGTTAGATAGCGCTACCTTTAGCCTGGAGACATAACAT
>JAJXUT010000109.1 GCA_021782655.1 Deltaproteobacteria bacterium | reverse complement strand
TCAAGTTGTGCGCCAACTGTAGCTACTTCAAAACCATGACCGCCAAGCCGATCTCCATGATCGGCGAGCAGTTCAACAGCATGATGCACATCCTGGAGAGCAAGAACACCGAGCTAAAACAGGCCTATGCCGAGTTGAAGCAAACCCAGAGCCATCTCGTGCAGCACGAGAAGATGGCCTCCATCGGCCAATTGGCGGCGGGAGTGGCCCACGAGATCAACAACCCGGTGGGCTTTATCGCCAGCAACCTGGGGACGTTGGGCAGGTACAGCGGCCGGATCAGGGAGTTTCTCAAGGAGGATGCCGAGCTTGCGGCCCAGTCCGGGGCGGCCGGACTCGCCACCCGCCAGGCGGAGAGCCGGAAAAAGTTCAAGATCGACTTCATGCTGGGCGACATCGACGACCTGGTACGGGAGTCCCTGGAGGGCTGCGACCGGGTCAAGAAGATCGTTCAAGACCTGAAGGGCTTCTCCCGGGTCGATCAGGCCCGGGAGCAGACGGTGGACATCCACGAGTGCATCGACAGCACCGTCAACATCGTCTGGAACGAGCTAAAATACAAGACCAAGGTAATGCGGGATTACCAGGCCCGCCGCCCGGTCACCTGTTTCCCCCAGCAGTTGAACCAGGTGTTCATGAACCTCCTGGTCAACGCCGCCCATGCCATTGAGAAAGAGGGGATCATCACCATCAAGACCTGGCAGGACGAGGGGTTCGCCTACGTCTCGATTGCCGACACCGGCTGCGGCATCCCGCCCGAGAATCTCAGCCATATCTTCGAGCCCTTCTTCACCACCAAGGAGGTGGGCAAGGGCACCGGCCTGGGGCTGTCCATCGCTTACGACATCGTCACCAAGAACCACCACGGCGAGATCCGGGTGGAGAGTCAGGTCGGCCAGGGCACCACCTTTACCGTCAAGCTACCCTGCGAGACGGCAGCTTGAGCCGCCTCGCCAACCAAGAGGAGCCTTCGGAATGACCAGTGAAAAGGACATCATCGCCCGGGTGGGAGACCTGCCCTCCCTGCCCACGGTGGCGGCCCGGATCAACGCCGAAATCGAGAGCGAGGCCATGTCCGCCAAAATCCTGGGCGCCATCATCAGCGAGGATTCGTCCCTGGCCGCCCGTATCCTGAGGTTGTCCAACTCGGCCTTCTACGGGATGCCGAGACAGATTTCCAGCATCGAGAGGGCGGTGATGGTGCTGGGCTTCGACACGGTGAAGAACCTGGCCTTGAGCCTGTCGATCTTCTCCTTCTTCAAGGCCGGCAAGAGCCCGGCTATCGATGTGGTTGGCCTGTGGAACCACAGCCTGGGGGTGGCGGTGAGCGCCCGGGCCTTGATCCGCCACACCAACCCCAAGCTGGCCGAGCAGGCCTTTCTGTTCGGCATCCTGCACGACATCGGCAAGGTGGTGCTGATCTCCCAGGCGCTCGCCGACATGGAGCAGGCGGCGCGAATGCTCAAGGAAGGCCTAAGCCAGGAGGAGGCCGAGGGCCAGGTGTTCGGCTTCACCCACCAGCGACTGGGCGCCCTGCTGATCAAGGAGTGGAAGTTCCCGGACTGTTTCGCCAGCGGGGTGAAGCTGCACCACGACCTACCGCCGGAGACGAACGGCCTGGATGAACAGACCGCCCAGTTGACCAGGGCCCTGGGCGTGGCCAACCAACTGGCCAAGGCCCTGCTCTTGGGGGTAAGCACCAACCCGGTGCGCGCCCCGATTCCCGCGCTGCTGTGGAGCCACCTCGGCATCGGAAGGGAGTCGCTGCCGGCCATGAGCGCCGAGATCCGGGAAGACTACCAGAAGATCCTGCGGGCCTGGAACATAGAATAAAACAGGTAACGGGAGAAAGTGGGCATGAAAGAGACAATCAAGATCCTGTGTGTCGATGACGAAAAAAACGTCCTGCGGGCCCTGGCCCGGCTGTTCATGGACGACGATTACCAGCTCCTGACCGCCGGCAACGGCGAGGAGGCCCTGGCCATCCTGCGCCAGGAGCCCGGCATTCAACTGATTATCTCCGACTACCGGATGCCGGGCATGGACGGGGTGGATTTCCTGCGCCAGGTCAACGAGTCCTGGCCCAAGACCATCCGCATCGTGCTCTCGGGCTTCGCCGATATCGCCTCGGTGGTCGGGGCGATCAACGAGGGCCAGATCTACAAGTTCATCCCCAAGCCCTGGAACGACGAGGAGCTCAAGGTCACCATCGCCAAGGCATTGGAGGTCTATTTTCTGCGCCAGAAGAACGAGACCTTAAGCGACGAGCTGATGGAGGCCTACCTTAAGCTTGAATCGATCAACGCCAATCTGGAGGAGGAGGTCCGCAGCCGCACCGAGACCCTGATCTTTCAAAACGAGGTCATGCAGTTCACCCACCAGGTCATGGACGCCCTGCCAGCGGCGGTGCTGGGCCTGGACATGTCGGGCCTGATCGTCCTCGCCAACCAGGAGGCGGACCGGCTCCTGGCCGCTGGCCGACCGACCCTGACCGGCCTGGACGGAGCCCAGGTGCTACCCCAGGGGCTGCTCGATTTCATCCTTAAGGCCAGGGAGCACGAGCGCCTGCGGATAACGATGGCGCTTAACGACGAGGACTATCAGGTGATCGGCGGCCGACTCGCCGCCGGCCACCAGCAGGAGGGGATTATCGTGATGTGCGTACCGTGCTGAAGGGGATTAAACGATGAAGGTGCTGCTGGTCGATGACGAGGACATCCTCCGGGAGATGTTGTCCCGGCTTTTTAAGGAAAAGGGCTTCGAGGCGGTCGCCGTGGGCTCCGGCGCCGAGGCCCTGGAGGCGGCGCGGAGGGAGCCACCCGCGATTATCGTTTCCGACATCGTCATGCCCGACATGGACGGCTTCCAACTGCGGCGGGCCATGCTGGCGGACGAGCGGCTGGCCGGCATCCCCTTCGTGTTCTACACCGGCAAGTTCGTCGATGACCAGAGCCGGCAGCTGGGCGAGGCCCTGGGCGCGGTCCGTTTCATCTGCAAGCCGGCAAACAGCGCCGCCTTCTTCGCCGAGGTGGAGGAGGTGCTGGCCGACTGCCGGCACGACCGTCTGCCGGCCCCGGTAACAAACGGGGAGGCCTGCGATCTGTTCTCCGAACACTACCAGGCGGTGCTGCGCGACCGGGTCATCAAGGCCACCCGCGAGCTGGAGATCGCCAACAAGACTCAAGAGATCATCAACCGCCTGTTGCAGTTGGCCCTGGTCGATCTAAGCCTCCCCGAGGTGCTGGACTCGCTGCTGGCGCACATCATCTCCTTCCCCTGGTACGACCTGCTGCCCAAGGGGGCGATCTTCCTGAAAGAGGGCGAACACCTGCGGCTCACCGCCCATCGCGGCCTGCACGAGTCCCTGCTCACCCAGTGCGGACGGCTGCCGCTCGGGCACTGCCTGTGCGGCCGGGCGGCAGCGACCGGCGAGGTGGTCTTCGCCGACCAGGTGGACGAGCGGCACGATGTCCACTACTCCGGCATCCTGCCCCACGGGCACTACTGCGTGCCGATCAAGACCTCCGCCGGAAGACTGCTGGGGGTCTTCACCCTCTACATCCGGGCCGGCGCCATCCGGCGCCGCGAGATGGAGGATAGCCTGATGACCGTGGCCAGCAGCGCTGCGGCCATCATTCTGCGAAAAAAGGCCGAAAACGCCCTAAAGCGGCAACGGGACGAGTTGAGCCGGCTAAGCAACGCCACCTACCTGCTGCTGCACTACCGGCAGGAGCGAGAGGGGGAACTGCCGGGATTCGTCTGCCGCCTGGCCAAGGACTCCTTCGCCCTCGCCCTGGTCTGGCTGGGGATGGTTGATGACCAGGGCGGGGCGGTGGTGCCGGTGGCTGATTGCGGGTCGGGCCAGGCCTATCTGGAGGGGCTAGAGATCAGGGTGGACGAGGGCGCGGCGGCGGGCGGGCCCACCGGCACAGCGATCCGTACCATCAGGCCAGTGAGCTGTCACGACACCCAACATGAGCAAGCCTTTCAACCCTGGCGAGAGCGGGCGGCCCGCCAGGGCTACCTTTCCTCCCTGGCCCTGCCCCTGAACTCCGAGTCGAAGGGGTGCTATGGGGCCTTGAACCTGTACAGCCGGGAAAGGGATTTCTTCACCCCCGAGCGGGTGCAGCTCCTGGCGGCCTACGCCAACCACGTGGTCGCGGTGCTGGAAAACGACCACCTGATCAGCAGTCTGGAAGACAAGGTGCGGCTCAGGACCACGGAGCTGCTGGCCGCCAAGGAGATGGCCGAGGCCGCTGACCGGGCCAAGAGCAGTTTCCTGGCCAACATGAGCCACGAGTTAAGGACGCCGCTCAACTCCATCCTCGGCTTCGCCGACCTGATGCTGCAAGGCCTAAGCGGGGACCTGGCCCCGGAACAGCGGGAGTACCTAACCGACATCATGGAGAGCGGCAAGCATCTCCTGTCCCTGGTCAACGACATCCTGGACCTCTCCAAGGTCGAGGCGGGGATGATGAAGCTGGATTTCGGCGAGGTGGATCTGGAGGAATTGGCCAGCCGCAGCCTGTTCATGATCCGGGAGAAGGCCCTGCGGCACGGGATCCGGCTGACGACCGAGGCCACCCCCGATCTGCCGCTGGTCGATGCGGACGAGCGGCGACTGCGGCAGGTGCTGGTTAATCTGCTCAGCAACGCGGTGAAGTTCACCCCGGACGGCGGCGAGGTGCGGGTGGTCATCTCCACCCCGCCCGCCGTCCAGGAGACGAAGGCAGGCGCCGCCAGGCCAGGGCCGGAGCACGTCACCATCTCCGTGGCCGACACCGGCCCCGGCATCGCCCCCGAGGATCAGGCGAGGCTGTTTCATCCCTTCGTGCAGCTCGACTCCAGTCTGACCAAGGAGATGGAGGGCACCGGCCTGGGCCTGGCGCTCTGCAAACGGATCGTGGATCAGCACCGGGGGCGGATCATGGTGAGCAGCGAGCTGGGTTGCGGCAGCGTCTTTAGCGTCATCCTACCGGTGCGCCAGGCCGCCTCCGACCAGCAACTGTCCTCCGGCTTCCTGCCCTGGCCGGTTTTCCTGCAACACATCGACCGGGTGATGTCCTTCTCCCGCCGGCTGAATGCGCCCTTTCGCCTGCTGCGGCTGGAGACGGCAGGCGGCGTGAAGGCCAACGACTGGCAGCAGGTGGTTAACGCCCTGGCGGGCAAGATCAGGTCGCATGAGAGTTACAGCCGGCACGGAGGCGACGGGGCTTTTTACTTTTTGCTCTCCGGGGAAACCGGTTCCCAACCGGACGCCATCGTGGCCAGGCTGACCGAGATCCTGGCCGAGGCCGGAATCGTCGCCGGCTTCGTCCAGGCAAGCTATCCCACCGATGGCCGGGCCGCCGGTGAACTCCTGGACGCCATCCGGCGGCGGGCCCTGGAAAGGGATTAATATCTACCGCCAGTTAACCTGGCGAGGTCATCAAGTAAGGATGTCTCATGAAAAGGAATTTTGTTATCCTGGTGGTTGACGACGAGGAGATGCAACGGAAGATGCTCTCTAAAGTTTTGGGGGCCCTGGGCTACGTTGTCCTGGAGGCGGAAGACGGACGCGTGGCGGTCGAGCTGGCGGGGCTGCGGCGTCCGGACCTGATTCTGATGGATATCCAACTCCCGGTCATGGATGGCCTGGCCGCCACCCGGCGGCTGAAGGATGATCCCCAAACCCAGGCCATCCCGGTGATCGCCCTGACCGCCCTG
Organism: Deltaproteobacteria bacterium; assembly: GCA_021782655.1. GTDB lineage: Bacteria > Desulfobacterota > Desulfobulbia > Desulfobulbales > VMSU01 > VMSU01. The sequence goes on along the minus strand of JAJXUT010000109.1, from coordinate 107 downwards.
GCCATGTTCGGAGACCGGGAGCGGGCGCTGGCCGCCGGCTGCGATGACTATCTCGCCAAACCCATCATGCTGGAATCCCTGGTGGCCAAGCTCAACGAATGGCTGTG
>JAJXUT010000108.1 GCA_021782655.1 Deltaproteobacteria bacterium | reverse complement strand
CTGATCCTGCCGGAGATGGCCTTCGTCCAGGTTCCCGGCCTGCCCATCTGGCCCCCGCCGGTGTGGCCTAACTAACCTCAAGGCTAGATGTTCAGCATCCGATCCAAGGCCGTTCTGGCCTGAGCCGCTGTTTCCTCGTCCACGCTGATCTGATTGACGATCCGGCCCTCGGCCAGATTGTCCAGTGTCCAGAGCAGGTGGGCCGGATCGATACGGTACATGGTCGAGCACAGGCAATCCACGGGCGAAAGGGAACGGATCTTCTTGTCGGGATGCTGCCAGGCCAGACGGCGGACCAGGTTGATCTCCGTGCCCACCGCCCAACTGGAGCCGGCTGGCGACTCGGAGACCGCCTTGATGATCGCCTCGGTCGAGCCGTAGAAATCGGCGGCCTGCACCACCTCCTGGCGGCATTCCGGGTGGACGATCACCTGTACCCCCGGATCGGCCTGGCGGACGGCCCGCACCTGGGCCTCCGAAAACTGCATGTGCACCGTGCAGTAACCGTCCCAGAGGATTACCTTGGCCTGGCGCAGACCGGCGGCGGAGTTGCCGCCCAGAGGCTCGCCCCGCGACCACAAGACGACCTGCTCGGGCGGGATGCCCACGGCCTGGGCGGAGTTGCGGCCCAGATGCTCGTCCGGGAAAAAGAATACCTTTTCCCCTTGGCTCAGGGCCCAGGTCAGGGCCCGCTCGGCGTTGGACGAGGTGCATACCGAGCCGTTCCGCTCGCCGACAAAGGCCTTGAGCCGGGCCGAGGAGTTGACGTAGGTGATAGGAATGATCTCCTCCAGATCGACCAGCGGCGCCAGTTCCTGCCAGGCCGCCGCCACCTGCTCGCGGCTGGCCATGTCCGCCATTGAGCAGCCGGCGGTCAGGTCAGGCAGGATGACCATCTGCTCGTCTGCGGTCAGGATATCCGCCGACTCAGCCATGAAGTGCACCCCGCAAAAGACGATGTAGCGGCGGTCGGTAGCCAGGGCGGCCTGGCGGGCCAGCTTCAGTGAGTCGCCGGTGACATGGGCGAAAGAGAAGACACTGTCCTGCTGGTAGTGGTGGCAGAGGATGAGCAGCTGGTCGCCCAGCTCCTGTTTGCGGGCCGCAATCCTGGCCAGCAGCCGTTCCTCCTTCTCCTCGCGGTAGGCGGGGCCGATGTCGATTTGCGATAGGCTCTGCATGGCGTGTTCTCTTAAAAGGTGTTCTGGAAAAAAGTTAAGCCCACGGAAGACATATCCGCGGGCTTTTTGCTATCTAAATACTAGTTTGATTATCGGCTCAGGCGGGTCTCACCCAGGAGGCACAGGGGCCCTTGTCGCCATCCGACTCGCCGAAGCGCACCATATCGCCTTCGGCAAGTTGCGACATGGTCAGGTCTCTTAGGGCGTTTTCGTGGAAATAGACCTCCCGCCCGTCCAAGGCGGCGATGAAGCCGTAGGACTCGTGGGGCACCAACTTCTTGACCACCCCCTCGACTGTCGCCTCCTCCTGATCCAGTTCGCCCAGCTTGACGGTCTGACGCCGTTTGCGCTGCAACTCCTTAAGTTGCATCCCCAGGGTGTCAAAGGCTTCGACCAGCAGCGGCCTGACCTTTTCCCCCTTGCGCTTGACCACCACCGTGTCGTTGGGCACCGAGGCGACCACCTGCAGCTCGTAGCCGCCCTCCTTGTGATGGGTGGTGGCGGCGATGGTGATCCTCAGGTTATGCACCAGGCCAGAATGATGGTGCTCGAGGCGGGTCTTCTCCTCCTCGATCTTTTCCTGCCACGATTTTCTCAAGTCAAGGTTGCGGCCTTCTACTTGTAGCTCCATAGGAACCCTCCACAGATTTATTTTTCCTACATCCGCCCCTTTCGCACGTCCGGGAGGAGCGGATGCGCCCGGCGCGTAACCCGCGCCCGCCGCCAAGCGGCCTATTTAACGGCGACCAGGGATGACGGCCTTTTCCTCAATCATACACGCTTGGTCAGCCGTTTGAAAGAAAATATAGGCACTATTCCCGAATCCGTCACCGCAATTTCTTGTTTCGCAACTCGAGCTCGAGTTGCCGTTTCTGCTTCAAGTTTTGCCAGGGAACAGACAGGGTGGCAGGGTGAAAGCGTTACAGGTTTCACGTCCCAGTCATAGAAAATCACATAGACTGAGCCTTATGGTAAATCAATAAGCGCGGGCCTGGGGCTTAGGCAAACTGCATCCCGTGCAAGGTGGTGTACAAGCCGCCCTTGGCCAGCAGTTCCTCGTGCCGGCCCTCCTCGACGATCCTCCCCTCCTTGATCACCACGATCCGATCCGCCTTGGCGATGGTCGATAGCCGGTGGGCGATTACCAGGGTTGTTCGGTTTTGCATCAGGTTGTCCAAGGCCTTCTGCACCTCGCGTTCCGACTCGGTGTCTAGGGCGGAGGTGGCCTCGTCCAGGATCAGGATGGGGGCGTTTTTAAGCAGGGCCCGGGCGATGGACAGCCGCTGCTGCTGGCCCCCGGATAGCCGCGCCCCGGACTCGCCGACCACGGTGTCGAAGCCCTCCGGCAGCTCGCGGATGAAGTCCAAGGCGTAGGCGGCCTGGGCCGCCGCCTCTATCTCGCGCAAGTCCCGGTTCGGGTCGCCGTAGGCGATGTTGTTGCGCACCGTGTCGTTGAACAGGATGGTCTGTTGGGAGACCACCGCCATCTGGGCCCGCAGGGAGCGCATGGTCACCCGCCGCAGGTCGTGGCCGTCAAGCAAGATGACGCCGCCGGTCACGTCGAAGAAGCGGGGCAGGAGATTGGCCAGGGTGGTCTTGCCGCCACCGCTGGGGCCGACGATGGCCAGCACCTCGCCCGCCCTGATCGTCAGATTCAGGCCGCTGAACACCGGCTCTCCCTGGTCGTAGGCGAAATCCACCCCCTGAAAGTCGATTGTTCGCCGGAAGGGCGGCAGTTCGACGGCCCCAACGGCATCGGTGATGGCGGGCTTGACATCCAGCAGGCCGAAGACCCGCGCCGCCGCCGCCAGGCCCTGTTGCAAGGCGCTGTTGATGTCGCTCACCCCCTTGATCGGCTCGTAGATCATCACCATCGAGGCCAGGAAGGACAGAAAGGCGCCGGGGGTGGACTGGCCCTTGATTACCTGATGCCCCCCATACCAGATCACCGCCCCGATGCCCAGGCCGCCCAGGAACTCCATCAGCGGGTGCTGGAGGCTGTTGGTGCGGATGTCCTTGACGATGATCGACAGCAGGTCGTCGACGGTGGCCGAGAAGCGGCGAGTCTCGTAACCCTCCATGCCGAAGGCCTTGACGATCCGCTGGCCGGTGATGGTCTCGTGCAGGATATTCGACACCTTGGCCACCGTCTTCTGGTTGTTGGTGCTGAGCCGCCGGAAGCGCTTGCCGAACTTCACCACCGGCACCACCGCCAGGGGGAGAAAGATCAGAGAGATCGAGGCCAGCCGCCAGTTGAGATAAAATACCACCCCCAGCAGGCCGATGATCTGGCACAGGTCCTTCAGTACCCCGATCAGGGCCCGGGAGACGGCGTTTTGGATCAGGGTGGCGTCGTTGATGATCCTGGCCATCAGCTCGCCGGTGGGGGTGTGGTGGAAGAAGGAGATGGGCAGGTCGTGGATGTGGGCGAACAGCCTTTTGCGCAGATCGCTGATGACGCTCTGCCCGGCGATGTCCAAAAGCGAGGTGTAGGTATAGTAGAACACCCCCTTGATCAGGAATACCCCGATTAGGGCGAAGGGCAGGAGGTTGAGCATGGTCTGGTCACGGGTGACGAAGATCTTGTCGATCAGCGGCTTGATGAGATAGGCCTGGGCCGAGCCCATGATCGAGACGATCACCATGCTGACCATGGCGATGACTAGCTGGCCACGGTAGGGTTTGATCAGGGTGGCGGTGCGGCGGATAAGTTGGCGGTTGGTCATGGGGCGCGGGAGGGTGGAGGTTGAAAATCTCATTTTTTACCCGGCCTGGCCCAAGAAAGCAAGACCACTGGCAGCGGACTGGCCAATTAACTGGGCGTGCTTACGATTTATTTTGCCTTTTCGCCGGCTTTGCGGTAGGTAAAATTTTTCCTTGGTGCCCGGCTGTCACAAAACAAACTCCTTGCCACTCATGCCGCCTAACTTCGTCTTGCCAGAATATATCGCCCTGATGGAAGGTTTGCTTGGCGGCCAGAACGGCCCGGCCCGGCCCTTCTGGAAGGCCTTGAGCTTTGCGGTGGACGCCCATCAGGGCCAGGTGCGCAAGTCGGGCGAGCCCTACATCAGCCATCCCTGCCGGGTGGCCCAGATCCTGGTGCAGGAGCTGGAGGTGACCGACCCGGAGACCCTGGCTGCCGCCATCCTGCACGACACCATCGAGGACGTGCCGGGGGTGACCCAGGAGGTGATCGGCGAGCATTTTGGCCGCCACATCGAGGCCATCGTCGATGGCTGCACCAAGGTAGGCCAGTTCGCCGGCGACCGTCAGGCCTTCTCCAAGCAGGTGCACCGCAAGATCTTCTCCGGGGCCGCCTCCCGGATCGAGGTGATGCTGATCAAGATGGCGGACCGGCTTCACAACATGCGCACCATGGACTCCATGCCCAAGGACAAGCGCCAGCGCATCGCCGAGGAGACCTTGAATATCTACGCCCCCATGTCCCGGATCATGGGGATCTTCGAGCTGAAGCGCGAGCTGTACAACCTGGCCATCACCTATAAGTTTCCCCGGCAGAGTCATAAGCTTAAATCCTATATCGACAAGTTGGCCCACGACCCACGGGTGGAGGCCATCCGGGAGCGCATCCGGGCCGAGCTTGAACAGTCGTGGATCTCCGCCGGCATCTACGTGGTGGTCAAGGGGCTGTGGGCCTATTTCGACGCCGCCAACCAGAGCCTGCGCAAGGAGATCGAGACCCCGCTCGAGATCATCATCGCGGTCGCCGACGTCCAGTCCTGCTACCGGACCATGGGGGTGGTCAACCAGCTTTACCCGCCCATCCCCACCAGCATCCGCGACTTCATCGCCAACCCCAAGCCCACCGGCTACCAGAGCCTGCACGCTCGGGCCAACATCGACGGCCAGAACTGCCTGTTCAAGTTCCGCACCAACCACATGTACCGGACGGGCCGCATCGGGCTGATTAGGATGTGGCTCGATCGCCGCCAGGGGGGGCCATCGGCCTACGAGGAGGAGATCAGGGAGATCTTCGACACCCTAAGCGAGGAGGAGCTTTCCTACACCGACGCCATCGCCGCCTCCGGGGGGCGCGAGATTTACACCTTCACCCCCAAGGGCGAGCGGATCTGCCTGCCCAAGCAGAGCACGGTGCTCGACTTCGCCTTCAAGGTGCACTCCGAGATTGGCCGCCACTGCGTCGCCGGACTGATCGGCGGCCATCGGGTGGACCTTCGTCACGTCTTGAAGGACGGCGACCGGGTGGAGATCATCACCCGCAGGCAACAGAGCCAGTTCGAGCCCGAGATGATCGAGCTCTGCCAGACGGTGAAGGCGCGTTCCCTGCTGGTCAAGATGTTCCGCGACCAGCGCCTGGCCCTGGCCCGGGAGATCGGGGCCTCCATCCTCCGCCAGGAGCTGAAGCGCTACGGCATTCCCCGGGAGATCCTGGAGCGCGAGGAGGCGGTGGCGGTGGCGGAGCACTTCGACCTGGAATCCATAGCCGCCCTCTACGAGGAGGTGGGCAGCGGCCAGATCCCCTTGCGGACGGTGGTGCTTTTCGTCCGCGATACCCTCTACGGCGGCAAAAAGCATCTGGAGCCGCCCACCGGGGCCTTGAACCAGATCTTCCTAAGCACCCTGGACCCGGCCTGCGTCAAGCTGGCGCGCTGCTGTTCACCCATCCCCACCGAAAAG
>JAJXUT010000107.1 GCA_021782655.1 Deltaproteobacteria bacterium | reverse complement strand
CAGCAGCGTCAGGTTTTCCGCCTTCTTGTCCACGGCGGCGGCGCAGAGAATGGCCGCCACCTCCAGGGTATCGGCGCCGGACAAGGCCTTTTTATTACGTTTCTCCATGAGTTTTCCATTTCCTCTAATAAAATGCCATTCACCGACGCCACCAGGGGCGTCGAGACGATCCACTCTCGCCGCCGCCTACCGGAGATGATTGATGGTTTCGAAAAAGGTAGCCGATGGCCAAGCAAAAGGGCCGACATGCAAGGCGCACGGTGGTGTTATGGCATGCCCAAACGAGCCAAAACCGCCGCGCGCCGCAGTAGGTCGGATTTTTTGCGACGCCATCATGCTTGGCGCTATATACTCGATCAGGCCATGACTTGCCAAGCCCTATGCGTACTCCCGCCGCCCCCAGGACGCGAGGAGAAAAAAGCCGGCCTGCCAGCATCTAAGTTTGACATCCTTGCCCGACGCGGTATAATCACCTGCCATTTTTAGATAAAAACGTCGTCTCGCCGGGCTCTTCCCACCGGGGACGCAAGGCCGAACCGACAGCCATCTTCTCCCAAGGAAAAACCAATGAAAAATTCCCTGCGCTGGAAAATAATCTTCCTCTGCTTCGTCACCATCTTTTCGGCGGTCAGCATCGTCCCCTCCCTGAACAGTAACGTTCCCAACTGGTGGAAGAAGTACCTGGCCCCCAGCGGGCTCAAGCTCGGCCTCGACCTCCAGGGCGGCATGCACCTGGTGCTCAAGGTGGACCTGCAAAAGGCGATCGAGAACTCGCTCAACTTTGCGGCCCAGGACTTGAAGGACGCATTAAGCGAAAAAAAGATCACCGTGGTGCAGACCAAATCGCCAAAGGCCGGCCAGGTGATCTTCACCTTGCCCAACAAGAGCGCCCTGGTCACCGTCAAGGAGCTGATCAAGGCCGACAGCTTCTCTAACTTGAATATCGACATCCGCGAGGAGGCGGGCTCCTTCCCCCAGATCCTCCTCTCCCTCAAGCAGGAGCGCATCGACTTCATCAAGAAAAACGCGGTCAGCCAGTCGCTGGAGATCATCAGGAACCGCATCGACCAGTTCGGGGTCTCCGAGCCGGTGATCATCCGCCAGGGCGAGGACGAGATCGTGGTGCAACTGCCGGGGGTAAAAGACGCATCCCGGGCCCTGGCCTTAATCGGCCAGACCGCCCAGTTGCAGTTCAAGATGGTGGTGGACAACAACGGCGGCCTGGATCTTAACAAGCTGATCGACCAGGTTGTCGCCTCCGGGAAGTGGCAGCGGGGCCAGAGCATGAAACTGCTTAACGCCGCCCTAGGTCGCGAACTGCCGCCCGACACCCAGATCTACTTCGAGACCAACGTCAACCCCCAGACCAAGGCCAAGGTCGAGACCCCGCTCCTGATCCACAACCAGGTGATGATGAGCGGCGACATGGTGGCCGACGCCCAGGTGCGGGTGGGCGGCACCTTCAACGAGCCCTACGTCACCCTGGAGTTGACCGGCCACGGCGGCAAGGTCTTTGGCCAGATCACCGAGAAGAACGTCAACAAACGCTTCGCCATCATCCTGGACGGGGTGGTCAAGTCAGCGCCGGTGATCCGGGAGAAGATCCTGGGCGGCTCGGCCCAGATCTCCGGCAACTTCACCTACGAGGAGGCCACTGACCTGGCCATCGTCCTGAGGATCGGCGCCCTGCCGGCCCCGGTGGAGATCGTCCAGAACCTGACCGTGGGTGCCTCCATGGGCCGCGACTCGATCGAGAAGGGCATCGCCTCCGGCCTCCTGGGCACCGCCCTGGTCATCGTCTTCATGCTCATCTACTACCGGGGCTCGGGGGCCATCGCCTGCCTGGCCATGGCCTTAAACGTGCTCTTGATCTTCGCCGGCCTGGCCTTCATGAGCGCCACCCTGACCATGCCCGGCATCGCCGGCATCATCCTGGCCATCGGCATGGCGGTGGACTCAAACGTGCTAATCTTCGAGCGGATGCGAGAGGAATTCGCCATCGGCAAGTCGGCCCGTTCCGGGATCGAGGCCGGCTACGACAAGGCCTTCTGGACCATCGTCGATTCCCACGTCACCACCCTGGTCACCGCCGTGGCCCTGTTCATGTTCGGCACCGGCCCGATCAAGGGCTTTGCGGTCACCCTGTGCTTCGGCGTCACCTTCAACCTGTTCTCCACCCTCTTCGGCTCCAAACTGTTCTACGACTTTATGACCAGCCGGCGCAAGCTGAAGCCCATGCACTTCCTCCACTTCATCAACAAGCCCAACCTGGACTACATGAAGCTGCGCGGCTTGGCCTTCACCTTCTCCATCGTCCTGGCCCTAGTTGGGGTCTTCGCCTTCATCCAGATCCTGCGCGGCCACGCCAACCTGGGCATCGACTTCGCCGGCGGCTCCATGATCCAGTACCAGGCAGAAAAGGATTTCACCCTGGACGCGGCCCGCGCCGCCCTAAAAAAACACGGTCTGGGTGACGTGGAGCTGCAACGGGTGACCAGCGCCAACCAGTTGATCGTCAAGCTCAAGAAATCCACCGCCAAGGTGGAGAACATGACCGAGAAGATCACCAGCGACTTGAACACCGAGCTGCCGGAGGTGAAGTTCAAGGTGGAGAGCACCTTCGAGATCGGCTCCTCGATAAGCGACGCCCTGCGTAACAAGGCGGTGCAGGCCATCCTCATCTCCATGCTGGGGGTCATGGTCTATCTGGGCTTCCGCTTCAACCTGCGCTTCGGGGTGGCGGCGGCGGTGGCCACCTTCCACGACATCATCATCGTCCTCGGCCTCTGCTACCTGTTCAACATCGAACTGACGCTGCTCATCGTCACCGCCCTCCTCACCCTGGCCGGATACTCCCTAAATGACACGGTCATCGTCTTCGACCGCATCCGGGAGAACATCCACCGCCACGGCCAGACCAAAAAACTGCCCGAGATCATCAACGAGAGCGTGAACGAGGTGCTCTCCCGGACGCTGGTCGTCTCCCTGACCACCTTCCTGACCGTCACCGCCCTCTTCTTCCTGGGCGGGGTGGTGGTGCACGACTTCTCCTTCGTTTTGATCCTGGGCTTCATCATCGGCACCTACTCCTCGGTGTTCGTGGCCAGCCCCCTGCTATGCGTCTGGAACAAGGAGGAATCGACCCGCGTATGACCAGGCTTCCCCACCAGGCCGAGCCCCTGGAGGCGGAGACCAGGTTCAACTTTCGCTGCCATCCGGGGGTCGACTGCTTCACCGAGTGCTGCCGGGAGCTGGAGCTGGCCTTAAGCCCCTACGACGCCCTCCGCCTGCGCCGCAATCTAGGCCTAGGCGCTAAGGAATTCATGGAGCGGCACGCCATCGTCGAGTTCACCCCCGACGATCCCTACCCCCAGGTCTATCTGGCCATGCTCGACGATGGCCGGGCCAGTTGCCCCTTTGTCGGTCCGGAAGGCTGCCGGGTCTATCCCGACCGACCCGCCGCCTGCAGGGCCTATCCGCTGGGCCGAGGCGTATCTCTGCGGCCGGACGGCCAGCGGCGGGAACACCTGGTGCTGGTCAGGGAAGACCACTGCCGGGGATTCGCCGAACCCCGGCCCCAGACCGCCCAGGACTGGCAACAGGATCAAGGACTTGCCGAGTACAACGCCGCAAGCGACCGCCTCCTCGCCCTGCTGACCGGGACGGATGGCCGTCTGCGGCGGCTGAGCGTGGAAGAGGGAGAACTATACCTCGACCAACTCTACCGTCTGCCCCCGGAGACCGGGCTTGAGGAGGCCCTCTACCGGCTTGACCAACGATGGCGAACGCCCCGCTGACCGCCGCCGGCCAGCCTAAAGGCCAGAAGTCGGCCCCCTACCCCAGGCTGGTCGCCTTCGCCTGCGCCCTGCGCCGTCAGGGTCTACTTCTGCTCCTCGCCTTTCTGGGGGCCACGGTCGGGGCCTATCTGCTCTCGCAAAAGCTCTTTGCCCTGCTCCAGGGGCACCTGCACCAGAAGCTGGTCTTCTACACCGTGGCCGAGCCCTTTGTCGCCCATATAAAGCTGGCGGTGGGCACCGCCCTGCTCGCCACCCTGCCGCTGCTCGCCAGCGGCCTGTGGCGGGCACTGGCCGTGCCCTTTAAACTCAGCCGTACCAGTCAGGTCCTCTTCACCATCTGCACCTGCCTCTTGTTCTACGGCGGGGCGCTGTTCTGCTACCTATTCCCCCTGTCCTACGGCATCGACTTCCTGCTCAGCTTCGGCTCGGCGGAATTGCGGCCCCTAATCTCCATCGATCAGTTCGTGACCTTCGTGGGGGTGTTCGTGTTGAGCTTCGGGCTGATCTTCGAGTTGCCGGTGTTCATGGTCTTCACCGCCAAGGTCGGCCTCTTGCCCCGGGCCCTTTTCGAGCGCAACCGGCGCTACGCCATCCTGCTCATCAGCATCGTGGCCGCCCTCCTCACCCCGACCCCGGATGTCTTCAACATGATGATGATGGGTCTGCCGCTTTACGGGCTCTACGAGGTGGGTATCGTGATCCTGAAGATCATGGATATTCACTAGACCTGCAAACCGGAATCTCAGTTAGACAACAACGGATATAAACCAATGTGGAAATCAAAAGACATATATTACGTCTCGGACAGCACCGGGATACTGGCCATCAACCTCGGGCAATCACTAATTTGTCAGTTCCCGGAAACAAGCTTCCATGAGGAAAAATTCCCCTTTATCAAGACAACTAGCGACGCAGAAAAGACTATCCACTACATCCTGAAAAAATCAACCGGCCGACGCCCGATAATCTTCAGCACCTTGGTCAGCCCCAAGCTTAGGGCCATCTTCAATCATCCGGAGGTGGAACTGTTCGATGTCTGCGATGTCTTCCTGGGGAGGCTCGAACAGTGCCTGGAGGCCAAGGCCCTGGGCCTGCCCGGCTACTCGCGGCATGTCGATGACGGCAGCATGACCCGCCGGGTGGAGGCCATCCACTTCTGCCTGAGCCACGACGACGGCACCAAATTCGACGAGTACCCCGAGGCGGACGTGATCCTGCTAGGCGTCTCCCGCTCGGGCAAGACCCCGGTCTGCGTCTATCTCGCCACCCACATGGGCTTAAAGGCCGCCAATTACCCGCTCACCGCCCAGAACCTGAACCTCTACACCCTGCCGGAGGAACTGCGCCGCAACCGCAAGAAGACGGTAGGGCTGACCATCACCCCGGAGATCCTCAGCACCGTCCGGGAAAAACGCTATCCCGGCAGCAACTATGCCAAACGCTCCACCTGCATCCAAGAGCTGGAGCAGGCCCAGCAGATCTTTCAAAAATACAACATCCCGGTGCTCAACACCTCGGGCCGCTCCATCGAGGAACTGGCCACCCAGATCTCCCAGGAGATCGGACTCTACAAGAAACCAAACACCCTGGAAGGGGCGGCGGGCTAACCAGCGGCCAAGGAGAGGAGACGATGCGAGACGAGGTGCAGGCGGCACTTGACAAGATGCGCCCCACCCTGCAACAGGACGGGGGCGACGTGCTGCTGGTCGATGTCAGCCCCGAGGGGGTGGTGCAGGTGCAGTTGACCGGAGCCTGTCAGGGTTGCCCCATGTCCCAGGCGACGCTCAAAAACGGGATCGAAAAATTCTTGAAATCCGAGGTGCCGGGGGTCAAGGCGGTGCTGCCGGTCTGAGCCGTTATCACAAAACAGCCCCTAATTTTTTATAGCAAAACGGCATAAGGAGCCGTAAGAAGCGTGGGGAAATCGTCCAGGTTGCTTACGTACGGCTCCTAAGCTCACTTGTGGTACTGGCTGCCGGCCAGGATATTGAAGGCCCGGTACACCTGCTCAAGCAGGATCAGCCGGGCCATCTCGTGGGTGAAGGTCAGGGGCGAGAGCGAGAGTAGCA
>JAJXUT010000106.1 GCA_021782655.1 Deltaproteobacteria bacterium | reverse complement strand
TAGACGCGAGTTTGATCACGCCGATCGCGATGGCGGAGGGATTGCGGTTTGCCATCCGCGAGGGTGGTCGCACCGTGGGCGCCGGGGTCATCAACAAGATCATCGAATAGGCTTCCGGCTTTTTTCTTTTCGGAGCTATCTCTAATCATTAAGAGAAGATGGCCAACCATCTTCTCTTAATGATTTTATCGGGATTGATTGGTAACTAATTGAGGGTGGATTTATGAGAGATATTATCACGCTGGGTTGTACCGACTGTAAACAGAGGAACTACAGCAGCACCAAGAACAAGAGAAAGACACCCAACAAGCTGGAGTTAAAGAAATATTGTCCTTTTTGCCGGACCCATACCCTGCACAAAGAGACGAAATAGCGCTAAAAGCAGGCCAGTAGCTCTAATGGTAGAGCATCGGACTCCAAATCCGAGGGCTGGGGGTTCGAGTCCCTCCTGGCCTGCCATTTATATGATAGCAATAGCCGGGTCTGGTGGATGTAAAACGCTAGATGTGGCGAGCCGATCGTTTTATTTGAGTTGCTGAATTAAGAGACGACCAGACCATGGCAAAAGACAACAAGGTTAGCGAAAAGAATCTGTCAGCGGTGGAGCAGAAGCCTAAGCTCAGCGTTGATCTCATCAAGAGGTTTGCTGGCGAGGTTCAAAACGAGTTTAACAAGATTGCCTGGCCGGACAGAAAGCATACCCTGGCCTCCACGGGGGTGGTGGTGGTCTTGGTGACAATTTTGTCTCTATATCTGGCAACGGTTGATTTGCTACTGGGAAAATTGATCGGGGCGGTTCTGAGATAGGCCTGCGGGCCTGGTCTCGGGAATAACAATTCTTAGGCATATTGATGGCTCTTCGCTGGTACATAGTCAACACATTCTCTGGGTTTGAGGAAAAGGCCAAGGCCGCCCTGTTGGAACGGATCAAGAATTCCAATCAGGAGGAGTTCTTCGGCGAGGTGCTGATCCCGACCGAGCAGGTGGTCGAGATGGTCAAGGGCGCCAAGAAGACCTCGGCCAGAAAATTCTTCCCTGGTTACATCCTGGTCAACGTCGATCTTAACGATCGCACTTGGCATACGGTGACCGGCACCCCGAAGATCTCCGGGTTCATTGGCAACGACATTCATCCCGACCCGTTGCCAGACGAGGAGGCCAACAAGATCATCAACCGGATCAAGGACGGGGCGTTAAAGCCCAAGCCCAAGGTTTCCTATGAGGAGGGCGACGTGGTCCGGGTGACGGATGGCCCGTTCTCTAATTTCCAGGGGGTGGTGGACCATGTCTATCCCGAAAAGGGCCGGGTTAAGGTTATGGTCAGCATCTTTGGGCGGGAGACTCCGGTGGAGCTCGAGTACATACAGGTGACCAAGGGCTGAGCGGCCTTTGGCATTCAACAAGAAGTGGTTTTTTATCAACAGGAGTTAGAAAATGGCTAAGAAAATAACCGGGTACATCAAGCTGCAAGTCCCTGCCGGCAAGGCAAATCCCTCCCCGCCGATTGGCCCGGCGCTTGGTCAGCACGGCGTAAATATCATGGAGTTCTGCAAGGCCTTCAACGCCAAGACCCAAGGCGAGGGGGACATGATTATCCCCGTGGTCATCACCGTGTATGCCGACCGCTCCTTCTCCTTTATCACCAAGACCCCGCCCGCCTCGGTCTTGTTGCTCAAGGCCCTAAATGCCGGCAAGGGTTCTAGTAACCCCAAGCGGGAGAGGATTGGCAAGATATCCAAGGAGAAGGTGCGGGAGATCGCCACCTTGAAGTTACCGGATCTGAACGCCTACGATGTCGAGGCGGCGATGCGGATTATTGAGGGGACGGCCAAGAGCTGCGGGATCACCGTCACGGAGTGATTTCCGACATGATCTGTCAGCAGGATGGCAGACCATTACAATTTCTAGGTGAACATAATGTCGAAGATGGGAAAGAAGCACAAGGAAAATATCGCTAAGGTTAAATCTCAGCAGCTTTACACTGTTGACGAGGCCATTGCCGTCTCCTTGCAGTGCGTGCGTGGCAAGTTTGACGAGTCGATCGATCTCGCCGTCCGTTTGGGGGTGGACCCTCGTCACGCCGATCAGATGATTAGAAGCAGCCTGGTCTTGCCGCATGGAACGGGCAAGGTCGAGCGGGTGCTGGTCTTTGCCAAGGGCGACAAGGTCAAGGAGGCCTTGGACGCCGGTGCCGACTACGCGGGCAGTGATGAGTATATCGAGAAGATTCAGGGCGGCTGGATGGACTTTGAACGGGCCGTCGCCACCCCCGACATGATGGGCACGGTCGGTAAGATCGGACGTATCCTCGGCCCCCGCGGTTTGATGCCCAACGCCAAGCTGGGTACCGTCACCTTTGACGTGGCGCGGGTGGTGGGCGAGATTAAGTCCGGCAAGATCGAGTTCAAGGTCGATAAGGCGGGGATTGTCCACGCCATGATCGGCAAGGCCTCCTTTGGCCTGGACAAGCTGCGCGACAACGCCATGGCGCTGATCGACAGATTAAATCACTTGAAACCCTCCAGCGCCAAGGGGATCTACCTCCGGGGCGTCAGCCTCTCCTCTACCATGGGCCCCGGGGTCAAGCTCGACCCCTTGCCCTTGCGGACGATTTCCCGTTAACGGTCCCGTTCGGCTGGGATAACGAGCCGGCGTGTAATCAAAGGTGGGCCGGGAGTGCTGAGTTGTGCCCCGGCGCCTTGACGTCACCTCCCGGCTTGCCTCCTATCCTGGCCGTAAGAGACAAGTTCAGTTTGCAGCTTCTTTTTTTGTGAACTGATGGTGCACCTGTTGTATCCCTCAAATTATATGGCGGCAAATTAGATTTTTTCCGCATTTCTTGTTGTTCGTAGCGCACCGTTACGATGGTGAGCAGTTCTGAAGTCGAAGACAGCAGGTTCCTTGCTTGTTTAAGGTTTAATTGGGAAGAGGCATTATTCCCGGCCTGCCGAGACAACGGTTTTACAACCTGTCATCTACGTCGACCTCGACTGTTCCTTTACCAAAAATCAAAGTTCTAGCAAAGGAGGTGAAACGTATTGAACCGCGAGGAAAAAACATCGGTTGTTAAGGAGTTGTCGGAAAAGTTTGCCAAGGCGTCCATCGCCGTGGCCAGCGACTATCGAGGTCTGACCGTATCCGAATTTGAGGAGTTGCGCATCGCCTTAAAGAAGTGCGATTCCGAGATCAAGGTCGCCAAGAACACCCTGTTGCGCAAGGCTAGCCTGGAGACCCCCTTCGCGCCCCTGGGCGATTATTTTCAGGGCACCACCGCCGTCTCTCTCGCCTACGGCGATCCGGTGAGCCCGGCCAAGGTGTTGGTCGAGTTTGCCAAGGGACACGAGAAGTTGAGCATCAAGAGCGCGGTACTGGACGGCAAATTGCTTTCTGGCGCCGACCTTGTCTCCCTGTCATCCCTGCCCAGTCGGGAGGTGTTGCTCAGCCAGTTGCTTTCGGTGATGCAGGCGGTGCCCACCGGCTTTGTCCGGGTGCTGAACGCCATCCCGCAGAAGCTGGTCTACGCACTGCAGGCGATCAAGGAACAAAAGGAGCAGTAGAAAATTGTGGATCAAGCGCCATCGCGGCGCTAACTATCTGGAGGAATTACCATGTCTGTTTCCAAGCAAGATGTAATCGATTTTATTGCCAATATGACCGTCCTTGAGCTGTCGGAGTTGATCAAGGAGATGGAGGAGAAGTTCGGGGTCAGCGCCGCCGCCCCGGTGGCGGTGGCTGCCGCCGCCCCGGTGGCCGCCGCCCCGGTGGAGGAGAAGACTGAGTTTGACGTTATCCTGAAGTCCGGCGGTGACAAGAAGATCCAGGTCATCAAGGAGGTGCGCGCCATCACCTCTCTGGGTCTGAAGGAGGCCAAGGATATGGTGGAAGGCGCTCCCTCCACCGTCAAGGAAGGGGTCAGCAAGGAAGAGGCGGCTGACATCAAGGCCAAGATCGAGGCCGCTGGTGGGGTTGTCGAAATCAAGTAAGACCCTTGTTGGTTGCGCCTCCCTTTCGGGAGGCCTTTTGATGCACTAAAACGTTGCGGGACTCCGTAACGTTTTAGTGCGTTTTTGCGCGCCGCGTCTAAGGGCGTGTAACTTAAGTCAAGCAAATGGCGAGGGCAGGTCGGCAATGAAGATGATGAGACGAGTGCGGAAGAGTTTTGCCAAGATTGGCGAGGCGGTGGAAAAGCCGCATCTGATTGAGATGCAGCAACTGTCGTATGAGAAGTTCCTGCAAATGGATATCGAGCCGGAAGACCGCGCCGATATTGGCTTGCAGGGGATCTTCAAAAACATCTTCCCCATTGAGGACTTCAATGGGGCCTGCTCTCTTGAATTTGTCAACTACTCCTTCGGGGAGCCGAAATACAGCGTCGAGGAGTGCGTTGAGCGTGGGATGACCTACGAGGTGCCGGTTAAGATCACCGTGCGCCTGATTACCTTCGACGTGGATGCCGAGACCGGGGTCCGGACCATTCGCGACATCAAGGAGCAGTCCGTCTATCTCGGCAGCCTGCCGCTGATGACCAAGGCCGGGGTGTTCGTGGTCAATGGCACCGAGCGGGTAATCGTCAGCCAGCTCCAGCGCTCGCCCGGTCTCTTCTACGCCCACGACGACGGCAAGAACCACTCGATGGGCAAGCTGCTCTACTCGGCCCGGATCATTCCGGTGCGCGGCTCTTGGATCGATCTGGAGTTCGACGCCAAGGATGTCCTCTACGTCCGCATCGACCGCCGCCGCAAGTTCCCGGTTACCACCCTGCTTAAGGCCCTGGGCCAGAGCGCCGCCGATCTACTCAGCTTCTTCTACCCCACTGAGCGGGTCATGGTGGATCAGGGTGTCTTTTACAAGGCCTTCAACGAGGAGCTGGCGGTTGGCCAGCGGGCCTTGCACGACATCGTTCACCCCACTACCGGCGAGGTGCTGGTCAAGCAGAACCGCAAGATCGGCAAGTCGCTGGCCAGGAAGATCGCCGAGTCGGGCTTTGCCCGCATCGAGATCGAAACCGCCAGCCTGATCGGCCAGATCGTGGCCCAGGACATCGTCCATCCGGCCACCGGCGAGGTGCTGGTGCCCTGTAACGGCGAGCTGACCGAGTCCATGCTGGAGAACATCGCCGGCGCCAGGATCCAGGAGTTTGTCACCCTGTTCATCGACGGGATCAAGTACACCGACTCCTTCCGCAAGACCCTGGCCCTGGACAAGGTTAACACCCATGAGGAGGCCCTGCTGGAGATTTACCGCCGCCTGCGGCCCAGCAGCCCGCCCACCATCGAGGTGGCCACCACCTTTTTTGAGGGGCTGTTCTTCAATGCCGAAACCTACGACCTGTCGGAGGTGGGGCGTTTCAAGATCAACGCCAAGCTGGGCATTGACACCGATATCAGCGTCCGCACCCTGACCAGGGACGACATTATCCTCTCCATCCGGCAGTTGGTGCGGCTTAAAGACGCCCAGGGCCCGGTGGACGACATCGACCACCTAGGCAACCGCCGGGTGCGCACCATCGGCGAGCTGGTCGAAAACCAGTACCGGGTGGGGCTGGTGCGGATGGAGCGGGCGATCAAGGAGCGGATGAGTCTCCAGGAGGTCGAGACCTTGATGCCCCACGACCTGATCAACCCCAAGCCCATCACCTCGGCGATCAAGGAGTTCTTCGGCACCAGCCAGCTCTCCCAGTTCATGGATCAGACCAACCCCCTCTCCGAGGTGACCCACAAGCGTCGGCTGAGCGCCCTGGGGCCGGGCGGTCTGTCTCGGGAGCGGGCCGGGTTCGAGGTGCGTGACGTGCATCCCACCCACTACGGTCGCATCTGCCCGGTCGAGACCCCGGAAGGCCCGAACATCGGCCTGATCGTCTCCCTGGCCGCCTACGCCCGGGTCAACGAGTTCGGCTTTATCGAGACCCCCTACCGCCGGGTGCTCAACCGCAAGGTCACGGACGAGGTCAGCTACTTCAACGCCATCGCCGAACAGGAGATGGTCATCGCCCCGGCCCAGACCGAACTGGACAAGAGCGGCAAGATCGCAAACGACATGCTGATCGCCCGCCAGGATGGCG
>JAJXUT010000026.1 GCA_021782655.1 Deltaproteobacteria bacterium | reverse complement strand
GTTTTGAGGGTGGGCATGGCGACGTTGACGATGCTGACGTCAAGGGCCGACATGGTGGCACCCAGAAGTACGGTAGCCAGGATGAACCACTTGCGGCTCGGATGTTCGGCAAGGAAGCTTGGGGTCTGTAAGTTGCTGTTCATGGCTGCACCTCTTTAATTTGGTTGTCTCTATGCTGGCTGCCGCCCGGCCCTGATCCGGGCCTTGGCGGTCAAAAAAGGCTGACAATCGGCTTCGTAAATCTGGCAAAGCAATAATGGTGCCAAGGCTTTTATGCAGATAATTTATTGATTTTTATAATAAAAAAAAATGGCAGCCATTAGACGCATTTTTTTTGCAGCAATAAAAATATGGCAGTGCAATATAATCGCACGCAGGGCCTGGAGACGGATTTGGGGCTTGACTCCCGCGCCGCTTGTCTCCTTGCTTATTGTTCCGGTTTGGAGCATAATCAGCCCGGCCCGCCGACCGGGGTTGGGAGGCTGGCGGACGCGCGGGCAGGGGCGTGGGAAAATCTAGGGAGACTATGTAGTTATGCTTGGGAGCTGTGTCAGCCGGTGAGGAGAAAGAGGGTGCTAGTGCCAGGGCTCTTCGTGGTGCTGCTGGCCTTGGTGTTGTTGGCCGTGCCCCGGCTGGTCGAACACCGTCCCTGGCGGGAACGTCTTCTGACCTATGCCGGGCGTCTGGTGCCCGCCCAGGTGTCGATGGCTGCCGCTGGTTGGCGATGGCTGCCGCTCCCGGCCCTGACGGTCTCTGGGTTGCGGGTCGAGACCGGGGCCCTGGTCTTGACCGTGCCCCAGGCCGAGGCGATCATTGACCCTGGCTTTCTCTTTTCCGGCAGGTTGTCCTGGCTGCGCGCCCGGCTGACCGACCCTGAGTTAACCATAAATAGCTATCGCCGCCTGGAGGCCTTGTCCTTGACCTCGCTGCCGGTCTGGGCGCGGGTGGAACTGACCGGCGGTCGTCTGTCCTTGCCGGGCCCGGCTGGCGAGGCGGGCGGCCTCGTGGTCACTGGCCTTAATGGCCGTTTAAGCTGTCGCCGCTCGCTGCTTAGTTTTGCGGGCCAGGCGGCGACCAGCCCTTTTGCCACCCGGCTTGGTCTGACGGCCAGGATTGATCTGAGGCGGGGCGACTATCAGGCCGAGGTCGCCGGCCAGGGGTTGGACAGCGGACGCCTGCTGCCGCCGGGGCCGGATTCCCTGCTGCCCGTGCTGCGGGGGGTGGACTTCACCGCCCGCCTCGAGGGCCAGGGCTGGGGGCGTTACCGCGTCCGGCTCGATAGCGGTCCCGGCGAACTTTGGGTGCGGGGCCGGCGGCTGCGGCTGGCCGGGATCGACGGGTTAAGCGTCAGCCGTTCTCCGGAGGCGCTGGCGGTGGAGATCGGCGGCCTTAGGCTTGCCGATCCGGCCTTGTGCCTGCATGGCCGGGTGGTCAGGGAGACGGGGGACAAGCCGGGCGCGGCCCCGGTCTGGAGCCTCGATCTGGCCGGTGAGGATATTGATCTGAGCCGGGTGCGCGAGGAGGTGCTGGCCCTGTTCGGCGAGCACCCGGTGGCCCGGGAGGTGTGCGCCATCGTGCGGGGGGGCGAGGCGGCGACCGCCAGATACGTATTCAAGGGTCAGGCGAGTGACTTCGCGCACCTGGAACGGATGAAGATCTGGGCCGACGCCCGGCGGGTGCCGGTGTTCATCCCCGAGGTCGGACTGAGCCTTGACTGGGCGAGCGGCCCCATCTCCATCCTCGACGGGCGTCTGACCGGCAAGGGCCTAAGCGCCGACATAGATCAGAGCCACGGCCAGGACGGCGAGCTGCTCCTCGATCTGGCCGACGACCGGCACGGCTTTCTGCTGGACATGAACCTGGACGCCGACCTGGGCGATCTGCGGGACGTGCTCGTCCAGGTGGTTCCCTCCCCCCGCTTTCAGGATGAGTTGTATCATTTTGTGAAGGTCAAGGGCCGGGCCCAGGGGCACCTACGGATCGGCGATGACTTGCGGGATCTGCAAACCGAGGTCAAGGTGGAAGCGGCCCAGGGCCAGGGGAACTACGACCGGCTGCCCTGGCCCTTCACCCTGAGTGCCGGACGGCTGACGATCGGCCCTGGCCGGGTGGCCTGGGAGGGGCTGCGAGGTTTGCTGGGCGACCAGAAGGTGCACGACGGCCAAGGCCAGGTGACCTGGGGCAAGGGCCCGGTTCAGCTTGCCATCGACCGCCTGGACGCCGACCTCGACCTGGCACCCCTCTTTAACCAGGCCGTTCTGCACGCCGATAACGGCGAACTGGCCCTGGCCAGTCTCGCCCAGGGGCGGCTTTCCAGGTTGTCGGGCCAGGCGCGGTTGCGCGATGTTCACCTCTCGGGGCCGGTGTCGAGCCCTGACCGGTGGCGTTATCAGGCGGGGATCGTCGGCCGTGATCTGGAGGTCGTAGGCCCCGACTTGCCGGAGCTGCACAGCCCAGAGGTCAGGATCAAGCTGAGTCAGGGCCAGGCGGACTTTAAGGGTACCTTTTCTCTGTTCGATCAGGAGCTTGACCTCGCCGGCCATTATCGGCACCGGCTGCTTGATGACTGGCGGGGAGAGCTGAAGGTGGACGGCGAGATTGGGGAGGGGCTGGGCGAGTGGCTGAAGGCAAAACAACTGCTACCCGAGGCATTTTTCCCCAGGCTGCCCTGTCGGCTCGCCAACTTTATCCTCGCCACTCCCGGCCCGGAGGCGGGGCCAACCACCGCCCGGGGCGAGATCCTGGCCCTGCCCGAGGCGAGCGATGCCTCGCTGGCGGTCGATTTGAGCCGCGAGTTGGGGCGGGTTGAGTATCAGCTCACCTTCCGGGGCCAGGGCCAGGAGGGCGCCTTGACTTACCGCGCCTGGCCCGGCCCCGAGAGACATAGCTCCCTCTCCTGGAAGGGGGCATTGGATGCCGCGACGGTGAATGCCCTGTTCGCCCAGCGCCTGGTGACCGGGGGTCGGGTGAGCGGCGAGGCGAGCCGGGAGGTGCGGGGCGGGGCGGTGGTCAACGCCGGCCAGCTTGAGCTTAGCGACTTAACTCTGGGTGCGGCCAGCCCGCTGCCGGGCTTGGCGCTGAAGGACCTCAGCCTGCGGGGCGCCGGTCAGGCGTTGGTGATCGAGCGGGCCGATTTCGCCCTGGACGGCGCCCCGGCCTCCCTGAGCGGCAAGGTCGCGGACGAGGCGGGTCTGCGTCATCTGGATCTGCGGCTGCACCTCTCCCGCCTGGACTGGGAGGCGGTGCGGCGGCTGCTCGACGATTATCGAAAGCGGACGGATCAGGGCCATTCACCGCTGGATACGGCCAGGGGCAGGATCGACTTTGAGGTCGAGCGGATGGATTACGCCGAAAAGGGTGCGACCGGGCCCTCGGACGAGAAGACCACGGGGCAGGTTATCACCCTGGCCGGGATGCGGGGCGGAGTGGTCATGGCGGGGAAGGGGATCGACGTGCAGTTGCAACGGGCGGATGTCTGCGGCATCAACCTGCGGGGCGGCTGGCATGTCGATCGGGGGCGGGATGAGAGAAATTTCATCTTCACCACTGGCGATCGGCCGCTGTTTTTCGAGAAGGCCTTGCCCTGCCTGGGGTTCAAGCAGAGCCTGATCGTCGGGCCGTTCTTGCTGCATGGCGAGATCAGCGGCCGGCCCCGGCATTGGCAACGGGGCGAGGTCAGCCTGTCGTCGTCCGAGGGGGTGATCAGACGGATGGCCCTGCTCTCCAAGATCTTTACCGCTGTCAATTTCACCGACCTCTTCACCTCCTGGGGCGGCCCGCCCGGCCTGGACGGGGACGGTTTGCCCTATAATCACCTAGACCTTTCCGCCCGGATCAACGACAACCTGCTCACCCTTGACCGGGCGGTGATTAAGGGCAAGGGGGTCAACGTCAGCGGCCGAGGCACCATCGAGCTTGCCGACCTGAACTCCGATCTCACCTTTTTCATCGCCCCCTTCAAGATGGTGGACTCGCTGGTCACCAACATCCCCCTGCTTGGCAAGGCCATCGGGGGGCGCAAGGCGTCGGTGCTCTCCTTCCCGGTGGCGGTGACCGGGAATATCAAGAACCCCGAGGTCACCTCCCTTGCCCCTGGGGCGGTGGGCGACGCGGCCCTTGAACTCCTGCTCGACACCCTGACCCTGCCTCTGCATATCCTGTCCCCCGAGGAGCCACCCGGCAAATAGCTAGGGCCGCCGACCGGAGGAACTTGCCGGGCGTTGGCTGGTTGGTGATTACCGTCTTGAAAAAATCGCCACGCTTTGGTTAAATGAGACTTTGCCGGTGCGGATGTTGTGAGCGCCTGCAAGCCGGTGGTTAAAGCAAAGGGGGAGTGAGGGGTGCAAGAGATATTGACGCTTCAGGCCAAGGAGAAGATGACCCTGGCCAAGGACGTGATGACTCCCGAAGGCCGGGTGCTGTGCGGTAAGGGAACCGTGCTCACCCCCTCGTTACTTGAGCGCTTCTTGAAACTCGACATTACCCATGTCACGGTCGAGGGCCATCCGCTGAACATGCCGGGCGAGAAGTCCCTGGCCGAGGAATTGAGGGAGATCGAGGAGCGGTTCTCAGAGGTGAACAAGGTGGCGCCGCTGGTCTATCTCAAGAAGCGCCTGATGAAACGGCTGGTTGACTCGCGAGGACAGTGATGGAAGAGGCAAAACGCCAGGATTTTCGGGCCGCCCTGCGCCAGACCAAGAACCTGCCCACCCTGCCGGGCATCGTTTCCAAGCTTGCCAAGATGGCCGACGACCCGGACACCACCACCGAGCACATGGGCCGGGTGATCGGCCAGGACTATATCCTCTCCGCCAAGCTGCTCAAACTGGTCAACTCCGCCTTCTACGGCTTTCCCCAGCGGATCAGCTCGATCAGCAGCGCCATTATTTTGCTGGGATTTAACGTGGTGAAAAGCCTGATTATCAGCGCCTCGATCTTCGAGGTGATGGAGGATCAGGACGTGGAGCTCTGGCAGCACTCCCTAGGCTGCGCCGTGGTCAGCAACGTTATCGCCAGCCGCCTGGGGGTCAAGGACCCGGAGGAGGTCAGCACCGCCGGGCTGATCCACGACATCGGCAAGGTGGCGATTAAGATGGAGCTGCCGGAGGAGTACGAGATGATCAACCGCCTGATGCGTGAGCGTCGGATGTCCATGCGCCAGGCCGAGCTGGAGGTGCTGGGCCTGGATCACGCCGAGGCGGGGGGCTGGTTGGCCAAGGGCTGGAACCTGCCCAAGAAGCTGATCGAGCCGGTCGCCTGCCATCACGATCCGCGCAAGGCCCATGACGAGCAGTTGAGCAGCGCCATCGTCCACTTCAGCGACATCGTCATCCGGGGCTTAGGATACGGCCACGCCACCGACCGCAAGGTGCCGATGCTGAGCAAGCGGGCCTGGGAACTACTGGGCCTGGCCCCTGCTGACATCGACGCCATCGTCGAGCAGGTGGAGGAAAAACTCTGGGACGTGAAGGGTTTCAGCCTGGAGATCAAGGCCGAGGAACAAGTCCCGGAAGGTAGCTGAGGCGTGGCCCGCATCCTGGTGGCCGGCCCGCACGTCCTGGAGCGGCCAGAGGCCCGTATCCTCCTGGAGGCCAAGGGCTATCAGGTGTTGGTCTGTGGTGGGGTCAAGGCGGCGGTGGGGCTGTTTTTGGAAGACCCGCCCGACCTGCTGGTGGTGGAGAAGGGCTTCTCCGAGGGCGGGGATATGGACCTGATCCGGGTGGCCAACGCCTGCCTGCAAAAGACCAATATCTCTATTCTGCTGGTGCTCTCCAGGGAGGAGCTGTGGGGCGGGCTTGATTGGCGCTCCCTACCGGTGGACGACGTGATCGAGCGCCCGGTGGCCCCGGAGGAACTCCTGGCCCGGCTGCAACTGGCCGAGGCCCGCAAGAGCCGGGTCTTCGATAACAACCCGTTAAGCAAGCTGCCCGGCAACACCTCGATCATCACCGCCATCCAGCGGGCGGTGGTCAGCCCCGCGCCGATGGCGGTCGGCTACGTCGATATCGACAATTTCAAGCCCTACAACGACCACTACGGTTTTTCCCGGGGCGACGAGGTGATCCTGATGGTGGCCCGGGTGATTGTCAACGTCATCGACCAGTGTGCCCGCGAACACAGTTTTATCGGTCATGTGGGCGGTGACGACTTTGTCTTTATCGTCCCGGAGGAGCGGGCGGTGGAGGTGTGTGAGCGGATTCTCGCCCATTTCGAGACGGTGCGCAACATGTTCATCGAGCCGGAGGACGTGCTTAAGGGCGGATTCGTGGAAAAAGACCGCCAAGGCCGGGAGACCAGCTTCGGGCTCCTGAGCCTGTCCATCGCCGTGATCCCCACCGGGCACGGCAAGTTTCAGCACTACGGCCAGGTGGCGGCGGTGGCCTCCCAGGTCAAGCACCAGGCCAAGGCCCTGGAGGGCAACAAGTACCTCATCGACCGGCGCGACAGCTACTCCCCGGATTGAAAAGCCGGGCGCAAGCAGTGCCGCCCTTTTTACTTCCCCTAACCTCCCATTGTTATGATTGGTATCTTCGATTCCGGGGTCGGCGGCATGACGGTCGCCCACGCCGTGGAACAGGCCTTGCCTGGCTACGACCTAGTCTATTTTGGCGATCTGGCCCGCGCCCCTTACGGCTCCAAGAGCCCGGAAACCATCCGGCGCTATGCCTGCCAGAATATCGACTTTTTACTTGCCAAGGGCGCCAGGCTGATTATCATCGCCTGCAACTCCGCCGCCTCGGTGAGCGGGGAGGAGATGCTCGCCCAGTATCAGCCGCCCATCTTCGATGTCATCAACCCGGCGGTGGCCAGGGTCGCCTCCCTGGTCGGCCACTCCGGGGGCCGCTTGCGGGTGGGGATTATCGGCACCCGGGCCACGGTTAGGAGCGGGGTTTACGCCCAAAAGATCGCCGCCGCCGCCCCGGACTGCCAGGTGCTGTCCCAGGAGTGTCCGTTGCTGGTGCCCCTGGTGGAGGAGGGCTGGCTCGACAAACGGGAGACCAAGATGATTCTCAGGCGTTACCTGCATCCCTTGCGGGCCCGGCAGGTGGAGGCCCTGGTGCTGGCCTGCACCCACTACCCTCTGCTCAAGGGGTTGATTGCCCCCCGGATCGGCCGGCGGGTGACGATCATCGACTCCTCGGTGGAGGTCTCAAGCCACCTGGCCTGGTACCTGAAGAGCCACCCGGAGCTGGACGCGAGTCTGGCTCGGGGCGGGGTGAGTCGTTTCTACGTCTCCGACGTCACCGAGGCGGCCCAGGCCATCGCCGACAAGATCTTCGGACGCCGGATCGAGCTGATCCCGGCTTGAATCACCGGCCCCTAACCCTCATCCACATAAAGAGAAATCCGTCATGAAAACCATCCTCGTCGCTTTTTTTGTCACCTGGTACCTGCTCTGGGAGGGGGTGATGGCGCCGGCCGCCTTAGCCGTCGGGCTTTCGCCGGTGGAGGTGGCCAAGAAGGTGCAGGCCGCCTACGCCGCCACCAAGACACTAAAGGCCGATTTCGAGCAGACCACCAGCAACCAAGCCAACGGCCGCGATCGCCGTGGTTCCGGCAGCGTCCTCCTGGCCAAGCCCGGCCTGATGCGCTGGGACTACCAGACCCCCGAGACCCAGGTCTTTGTCTGCGACGGCAAGACCATCTCCATGTATTTCGCCAAGGAGAAGCAGATGATGGTCTCCCCGGCCAAGGGGTATCTGGATTCGGATGTCACCTACGCCTTTTTCGCCGGCACCGGCGATATTTTGCGGGACTTCACGGTCACCGGCCCCGAGGTGGAGGACTTGCTGCATCCCGCCGCTAGCTACGAGTTGAAGCTGGTTCCCAAGCAGAGCCATCCCCAGATCGACTTCATCAACCTGTGGGTGGATCGCCAGCATTTCCTGATGCAGCGGCTGAAGGTCACCGACAAGTTCGGCACCGTCACCGACCTGGTGTTCTCGCATCTGCTCATCAATCAAGGGGTGTCGAATGCGGTCTTTCACTTCACCCCCCCCCAGGGCACGGAGATTATCGACAAGTGAGAATCGCCGTCCTCTCCGACACCCACGACAATATCCCCAACCTGCGGGCGGCGGTGACCTATTGCAACGCCTACGGGGTAGGGGTGGTCATCCACTGCGGCGACCTGATCTCGCCCTTCATGCTCCCAGTGTTGGCCGAGTTTGGTGGGGCGGCGCATCTGATCTACGGCAACAACATGGGCGATCAGCACCTGATCTCTCGGCGTTGCGGCACCTCGCTCCCCACCCTGACCCATCACGGTATTCTGGGGGCCATCGAGGCCGGGGGGCTTAAGATCGCCTTCACCCACTACCCGGAGATGGCTAGGGGTCTGGCGGCCCAGGGCCGTTTTCAGGTGGTGTGCTGCGGTCATAACCACCGTTACGGAGTGGAGCGGCTGGGAGATTGCCTGCTGATCAACCCGGGTGAGTTGCTGGGCGCCGAGGTCACTCCCCCCTGTTTCGCCATCCTGGACACCGCCACCCTGGAGGTGGAGCGGGTGGAGATCGAAAACTCCCGGCCTGTTTGTTGATGGTTGCGGTTGATGGCGTTGCAAAAAGGCCGATATGCAAGGCGCGAGGTGCGTTTTTCTGTAGTCGTCCCTGAACTCGGATGATAGGCGGATTGGCTTAACCCGCCACAACTTTTAACTCTTGCACGAGGCACATCATGACGGAAGAACCGAGTTTCGCCCAACTGCTGGCCGAAACCTACGCCGAGCCGGTAAGTCTGGAGCCGGGCCAGAAGGTCAGCGCCACGGTGGTGCGGATCGGCAAGGAGTGGATCTTTATCGACCTGGGGGGTAAGAGCGAGGGCTATTTCGCTACCGCCGAGGCGGCGGGCGAGGAGGGGAAGCTTGGCGTCCGGCTCGGCGAACGGGTGACGGCCTACTATCTCGGCTCGGACCGGGGCGGGATGCGCTTCACTTTAAGGCTGGGCAGGGGGAGCGAGGCCAACGCCCACCTGGAGGAGGCCTACCGGGGCGGCATCCCGGTGGAGGGGGTGGTGGAAAAGGAGATCAAGGGCGGCTATGCGGTCAAGATCGCTGGCAGCGGCCGCGGCTTCTGCCCCTTCTCCCAGCTCGGCCTACCCCGGCTGACCAGCGAGGAAATCGTGGGCTCGCGGCTCGCCTTCCGGATCATCGAGTTCGGAGAGGGGGGACGGAATCTGATCGTTTCCCACCGGGCCATTCTGGAGGAGGAGCGGCGGCTTAACTACCAGCGGCTGCGGGAGACCCTGGTGGAGGGGGAGGTGGTCAGCGGCACGGTGACCTCGATCCGCGACTTCGGGGCCTTTGTCGATATCGGCGGCCTGGAGGGTCTGCTGCCGGTATCCGAGGTCTGCTGGGGCCATGTCGAGGACCTCAACGAGAAGCTGCGGGTGGGTCAGCGTCTGGAGGTGCTGGTGATGAAGCTCGACTGGGAGAACGAGCGCTTCTCCTTCAGCTTGAAGGGCGCCCAGCCCGACCCCTGGGCCACCGCCTCCCTCGCCTATCCTGAGGGCTCGCTGCATAAGGCCAAAATCGCGCGGCTGGCCAACTTCGGGGCCTTTGCCAGCCTGGATGAGGGGCTTGACGGCTTAATCCACATCTCGGCCCTGGGCCGGGGCCGGAGGATACATCATCCCCGCGAGGTGGTGCGGGTGGGCCAGGAGGTCGAGGTGCGGGTGGATAAGGTGAACGCGGAGGAGCGGCGGATATCCCTATCCCTGCCCGCCCTGGAGGACGAGTCGCGTCCGGAGTCGGGCCGGAAGGAGGAGGCGGACGGGGACGATCGCCAGGAGTTCAAGCATTACCAGCAGGCCAAGAAGGATGGCCGTGAGTCACTGGGTACCCTGGGTGAGATGCTGGCCAAGAAGTTGAAGAGCTGAGGAGGCGTTGCCCCGTCAACCCTTGCGGCTGGCCTCAAGGGCTGCCTTGAAGGCCGGGGCCGCACGTCCGATGGTTTGATCCGGGACGCAGAAGGCCAGCCGGAAATAGCCCGGCGTCCCGAAGCCCCGGCCCGGCACCGCCAGGATGCGGTGCTCCTTTAGGATGTCGATGAAGCGCAGCTCGTCGGCGAGCGGCGACTGGGGGAAGAGGTAGAAGGCCCCCTTGGGGGGCAGGAAGTCGTAGCCGGCTTGGGCGAGCACCCGGCAGAACAGCTCCCGCCGCCGGGCGTAGGCCGCGCAGTCCACCGCGCGGTCGGTTAGCTCCGCCACCGCCCGCTGCATCAGGGCCGGGGCGTTGACAAAGCCTAGTATCCGGTTGGCGAGGGTCATGGCGTCCATCAGCTCGGAGAGATCCGTGATCTCCGGGTGGCAGGCGATAAAGCCGATCCGCTCGCCGGGCAGGGAGAGGTCCTTGGAGAACGAGCTGACCACCAGGCTGTTTTGGTAGTGCCGAAAGACGCTGGGAGTCTGGTGGCCGTCGAAGACGATCTTGCGGTAGGGCTCGTCGGCGATGAGATACACCGTGGTGCCGAATCGTTCACCCGCCGCGCTTAAGATGCGGCCCAGCTCCGCCAGGTCTTGATCGGGATAGATCTGGCCGGTCGGGTTGTTGGGGCTGTTGATGATGATCGCCTTGGTGCGACTGGTGAGTGCCCCGGCGATAGCGGGGAGATCGAGCCCGAAGTCCTTACCCGCCGCCACTATCCTGGCCGTGCCGCCATGGTTGTCGATGTAGAACAGATACTCGACGAAGTAGGGCGCAATGACGATCACCTCGTCGCCCGGATCAAGCAGGGCCTTTAGGATTACGTTCAACCCCCCAGCCGCCCCGCAGGTCATCACCACCCCCTGGCCATCCACCGTCATCCCCTGTTCCGTCGAGACCTTGGCCGCGACCCGGCTCCTCACCTGGGGGTAGCCGGCGTTGGGCATGTACCGGTGCAGGTTCGGATCGTGTCCGTCGGCCAGACGCCGCACGGTCTGATCGAATTCGGGCGGCGGCGGCAGATCGGGGTTGCCCAGGCTGAAGTCGAAGACCTGGTCCTCGCCGTAACGGGCCTTCATTCGCATTCCCTCCTCGAACATCTTGCGGATCCAGGAGGCCCCTTGGTTGAACTCGATCATCTTTTTGGCCACAGTCATGCTTTTTCCCCCTTGTCAAGCGCGGAACGGTCTGGGTCGGTCGGCCCGTGGCCGGTGAGTCCTGATCCTCGCCATATCCCCTTATTCATCCTTGATCTCGACTGCGCTCTTCAGCAGTTGGGCGCTTAGTTGCAGTCCGGCTTGGCCGACGGCCCGGCGGTTGATGGCGTAGCGCACCCGGTTCTGGCGTTCGACCATGGCGATCATGCCGCCGGCGGCCAGAAAATCATCGGAGAGGCCCACGGTCAGCACCGGGGCGCGTTTTAACTCCTTGATGATACGGGTGAAATTTTCTTTTTCCGAATCGCTGACCAACAGGATGTGGCACTGGTCGAGCCGCAGGCCGGGGGCGTAGCGGGGGTAGCTGGCCAGGCGGATGGGGGGCTTGCCCTGCCGGATAAGTTCGGCGGCCAGCTCGGTCAACGCCTTGCTGATCTGGGTGTCGCCTAGCACCCCGATGGTCATCGGCTCCTGTTGCTCATCCTTGGTGGGGGGGGTGGAGTCGGGCCAGGTGACGAAGTTTAAGAAGTTGTAGAGATAGACCGCCATCACCTGGTTTTCGTCGATCCGTTCGGGGTTGACGTGGCTTGCCACCTGCCAGGGCGAGGCCATGACCAGAGAGACGGCGAGCCAGACGGCCGCCAGCCCCCCGGCCAGCAGGCGCGCCGGTCGGCCTTTGAGGTGCGCGGGCAGGGAGAGGAGGTTCATGCCGGTTGTCCGCCCTCCCCGGGCGCGGTGATGGAGATGGCGGACGGGAGGGACTGGCCGTTTTGCCGGAGGGGTAGGGAGACCACGAAACTCGTGCCCTGGGGGGTGGAGGACTCCACCCAGATGTCGCCGCCGTGATTCTTGACGATGCCGTAGGAGATGGAAAGCCCCAGGCCGGTGCCCTTGCCCACGTCCTTGGTGGTGAAGAAGGGGTCGAAGATCATGGGCTGGATTTCGAGCGGGATGCCGCCGCCGCTATCCTGGAAGCGGACGCGGACGGTGTCGTCCTGACGCCAGGTCTGGATGCGGATGTGGCCTTGGTCGGCTATAGCCTGGCTGGCGTTGCGCAGGATGTTCATGAACACCTGGCTGATCTGATCCCGCAGGCAGAGCACCGGCGGCAGGCCGGGGGTGAAGTCGCGGTGCACCTCGACCCGGCCCTTGAGCTCGTAGCGCAGCAGGGTAAGCACCATCTCCAGTTCCTGGTGGATGTCCAGCTCGGAGAACTCGCCCCGGCTGGGGCGGGCGAAGGCGTTTAAGTCCTGGACGATCTTGATGGTCCGCCGCACCCCCTCTTCGGCGTTGTGGAGCAGGTTGTCGATCAGTTGCGTGGTCTTGCCGAGCTGGTCGCGGTTTAACGGCGCCTGGCTGGTCAACTGGTCGTTCAACCGCTGATTTAGACGCATCAGCGAGGGGATGGCGCAGGCGATGAAGTTGATGTTGTTGTTGATCTCGTGGGCCACCCCGGCCACCAGATGGCCGATGGCCACCATCTTCTCGGACTGGATGAGCTGGGTCTGGCTCCGGGTCAGGTCGTGCATGGCCCGTTGCAGGGCCTCGGTGCGTGCCGCCACCCGTTTTTCCAGGTTCTGGTTGCTGGCCGCGAGCTGGGAGTAGGAGTCCTCCAGCTTGTTGCCCATGTCCACGAAGGCGGTGGAGAGCAGGCCGATCTCGTCCGTGCGCCGGGTGGGGATGCGGTGGCGGGCCGAGAAGTCGCCCGCCGCCAGTTGCTGCACCGCCTCGGTCAGCAGGCCAAGGGGCCGGGAGATGACCGCCTGCAGGAAGGAGGCAAGCAGCATGGCGGCGGCCAGGGAGGCCGCCCCGGTGGCGATCAGGATCAGGATGCCCTTTTTCTTGCTGGCCGCGATCTCCTGGAAGTTGTCGTAGAGCACTATCTTGCCCACTGTCGAGCCGTCCTTTAAGGTGATGGGTCGTTCGATCTTGAGGTGGCGCGGGTCGTCGGGAATGACCTCGGGGAAGAAGGCCTGGTGCTT
The DNA here is from genome assembly GCA_021782655.1 of Deltaproteobacteria bacterium. Lineage (GTDB taxonomy): Bacteria > Desulfobacterota > Desulfobulbia > Desulfobulbales > VMSU01 > VMSU01. The sequence goes on along the minus strand of JAJXUT010000026.1, from coordinate 16,077 downwards.
TTTAAGCCCCGGCACGTTGTCGTAGGAGGCGAACAGGTTGCCGTCCTTGTCGTAGAGACGGATGGCGAACACCGACTCCCGGCTGTCGATCGAGGTCAGGACCGTAGTGGCGTCCTCCGGCACGTCGAAGGCCAGGGAAGCGGCGCAGTTGTGCCCCAGGATGTCGGCCAGGCTCTCCAGGTCCTTGCGGTAGGCCCGCTGGAGGTGCAGGCCGATCAGGTAATAGAACAGCAGACAGGCGCAGAGCACCGACATGGCGCTGGCTGCCATGATCAGCAGGGTGAGTTTGGTCCTGATCGTCGCCATGGCTTCGTGGTGATGGCTTAAAATTCCCAGGACATGGTGAGGTAGTACAGCGGGGAGTCGGGCCGGGGCGAGTCCAGGGGCCGGGTGCCGGAGTAGTAGGCGGGGTACTGGTCGTAGTTGATCCGCACCAGTTCCTTGGCGCTTAGAGAGATCTTAAGCTGCTTGTTCACCTGGTACCAGGCGTTGGCGTCCATCACCAGCGACCAGTTGTCGAACAGCTCGATCACCCGGGGATCGACGGTATGGGCCTTGTCGTAGCGGGCCGACTCCAGCACCCCCACTCCGCCCAGATAGAAGTCCTTAAACAGCTCGTGGCCGGCGTGGAACTTGATCATGTGCACCGGATAGCGGGTCCAGGTGCCGTCGTCGTTGGCCACCCGGATGTTGTTCTCGTAGGAGTCGAGGGGCCGGGCGTAGCTATAGGAAAGTCCCAGTTCCCAGGTCTTGGTGGGGTGGTAGTCGAAGACCAGATCCCAGCCCACGGAGGTGATGTCGTTGGGGCTGTTGCCGAAGTTGTAGTCGTCAACTATCCAGCCCTGGGTGTGCTTGTAAAGGTTGTAGAACAGGGAGCTTAGGATGTTGAGCCGTTTGTCGAGCAGGCCGGTGAAGGTGTAATCGGCCTCGTACTGGTAGGATTTTTCGGGCGCGATAGCCTGGGCGGCCTGGTTGACGTGCGCGGCCCACTGCTGGAACCAGGCGTCGGCGAAGCGGAAGCCCTCCTGGTAGGATAGTTTGGCGGTCTGCTGGTTGTTTACCTGGTAGGCCAGGGCGAGCTGCTTGGTGAACGAGCCCACGTCGTCCGGGGCCGGGTAGGGGCCGTCGTTGAAGGGCGGCACGGTGGCGATGGCGTGGGCGAAATAGGTGCGGTCGTAGCGCAGCCCCGGCAGCACGGTGAGCTTGCCGAAACGGAGTTGGTCTTCGGCGTACAGGCTGGCGGTGGTCCAGTACCAGGGGTTGGTCTTGAATTCGAAGTACTTGGCCTCGGCCCCCCAGGCGATGGTCTGGTCCTTAATCCCGGTGTAGGTGTGGATCATGGTCAGCCCCAGGTGCTCCTCGTCGCCGTAGGTGTAGTTCTCGCCGCAGTTCATGGCCGGGCAGTCGGTGTGGGTGGCGGTGTTCAAGGTCGGGTCGGGTTTGGGGAGCAGGTTGATGCCGAGTTGCGACACCTGATCGGTCAGGAAGTCGCTGAACTGGTTGCTGGTCTTGATTATCTGGTAGAAGGGGATGATCTTGACCTCGTTTTCCGGGTTGAGGCGGAGTTTTATCTCGGGGGAGATAAGGAAGTTGTCCGCCTCCTCGATGTAGAAGGGCGAGTATCTGCCGCCCCTGGCGTTGGCGGTGTTTTCGACCTCCTGGACCCAACTGGCGGCGGGGCTTAGGTATTCGCCCAGCACCGGATCGACGTTGGAGGTGTGACTGAGCAGGGCCTTGAAGTCGATCTGGAGGGGGTCGTTGTCCCGGCCCAACTGGCTGCGGAGTGAGAACTTGTAGTCGTTGTCGGTCAGGCCCACCCGGACGTTGTCCAGGAAGGTGGAGGAGGGAGTGCCCCTGATTCCGTCGTAACCGCCGGCGGGGGTGGCCAGGCTGTCCCACTGATCGGCGGGCAGCGGGTAGTAGGGCCTGACCCCGTTGCTCTTGTCGTAGCCGGCGTAGAGGAAGAGGTTGGCCCGGTCGCTGAAGACCTGTCCGTAACTGCCCTCCACCACCCGGGAGTCGCCGCTGCCGTAGGAGGCGTTCATCCGCATCCCTGGTTTGCTGGCCCCGGTGGCACTGACCAGGTTCAGGAAGCCGTTGATCGCCCCGGAGCCGTGTTGCAGCGCCCCGGGCCCGGTGGCAATCTCGACTCGGTCAATGTCGCCCAGCAGCGGGCTGGACAGCTCGGAGCCGTTGACCCCCACGAAGTAGCGGTTGTTCATGTTTAAGTTGTCGCGCAGGAGCAGGGTCTTGGCGCTGTTGTCCACCATCAGGCCCCGCACTCCGGTGGTGATCCCCTGGGTGCCGTGGATGACGGTGGCGAAGGAGGGTTGCATCCGGCTCAGATATTCACCTAGGGAGCGGATGCCTAAGCGGTCGAGCTGGTCGGCGGTGACCATGTAGGTCACCCCTGGGGTTTGATCCCTGGTCATGTCGAAAAGACCGGAGGACTTGACCGGCACCTGGGCCAGATCCTCCAGGGGCAGGTCCAATAGATAGCCGTAGGAGTCGTCCGTCGTCGGGCCGCTGGCCAGGGCGGCGCGGACCGAGGTGAGGAGCGGCAGAAGGATGAATAGGGTAAGGGCACGTTTCATGTTGCGTTTTCGGGGCCTTGCGGGTGGGCCCGGTCTGCCGGGCCGCCTGTTTTTTAAGGCGCACCTGGCCGTTTTGCCAGGGTAAATACTTGGGCACTCGGGCCAGGGCCTTGATCCGGCACTGGATGCGAGGCGTCGGGGTGGAGTCGGGGGAATATACTGTAAAAAATGTCGCAGGCCAACAGTGGCGTTTGCCGGTTGGGAAAAAAATTGGCGAATACATCAATTAGACCGCAGAAATAGGGGAGGGGATCTGGAGGTACGGGCCACGGAGGCGACGGAGTCTCGGTATGGCTATGGGCCGGGACTCCGTGAGGCTGATGATCTTGGGGAAGGGTAGCCGATGGCTAGGCAAAAGGGCTGGGGTGCAACCGCTTGCAGCTCCTTATGCCGTCGCCGGGAGGTTTACTGCCCAGGTTGTTGCCACAAAGACGGCTTAGGCCGCCTGGCGGTGCAGGTGGTTAAGGAGCTGGGTGTCGAGGGCGACGTTTTCCGCGTCGTTGAAATAGAGCCCGCCAAAGGCGTGGGAGCAGTCGGGGCACCCGCGCAGCCAGAGGAGGTGGTGGCGGTAGGCGTTCTTGGCCAGGGCCCGGCATACCCAGCGGCTGGCGTGGCACTCAAAGCAATAAAGCAGGGTCCACTCCTCGCCGGTTAAGGCCTGGGCGCACTCCAGGCACACGGGGATCACCAGCTCGTGTTCTGGGCTGAGGAGCTGGTTCTTGCCGTCGCCAAAGGGCATGACGATGTAATCGCTGGCCGGGAAGTCCTCGGGTTTGGTGCCGGGGCCGTGGTTCAAGCCGCAGGGCTCGCCTTCCAGTTCCGCCAGTAATCTGACCGTGTCGATTCTGTCCATGTATCCACCTCGTTGGGGTTGTTCGGCTCCCTGGACGCGGGGCCGGAAGGGATGGAAATGCCGTCTGCCTATACGCAGCCGCACATGGCGGTGAAGTTTTCGCATTCCCGCCGGTTGGCGAAGGGGCAACTCTCCTTGCGGAACCAGCGCAGTTTCGGGCACCAGTAGCGATCACGATAGGGTTCGTTGCAGCCGTGCCGGGTGAGCCGCGGCCGTTTTCTCCCGCCGATCTTGACCATCTCCCCCTGAATCGAAAATTCCCATATCGTTGCCATCGTTCGGCCCTCCCCTGCTGGTGTTGTTTCTACTGATCGTGTCGTCATTTTGGACGGCAAGTATAAGTAGTTTTACGGGGTTATTTTTTGAACATTGCAATAATTGCACCAGGAGGCGGCAGCGGCCTGAAATCAGTCAACGGCGGGGAAATATGGCTGTCGAGGCGGGGAGGATGGCGGACAACGGGTGAACCAAAAAGGGGGAGGGACTGGCAGTGAGGTCGGATTCAGGGGTTTTTCACCCCGGAAGGGGAAGAGGTGGTTGCCGCCGGCGCTGGCGGACGATCTCGAACATGATGATCGCCGCCGCCACCGAGGCGTTCAGGGAGTCGAGAGAGGTGTGCATGGGGATGGAGATCAGGAAGTCGCATTGCCGCTTGACCAGGGGGCGGATGCCGTCACCCTCGCCGCCGATTACCAGGCAGACCGGGCCTGAGAAGTCGCTGTCGTGGATGCTGGTTTCGGCCCGGGGATCGGCGCCGAAGACCCAGAAGCCGCCTTCCTGTAGCTTTTGCAGGGCCTGGGTCAGGTTGGTCACCGGGCAGAGGGGCAGATGGGCGATGGCCCCCGCCGAGACCTTGGCCACCACCCCGGACAAGGGGGCGGAACGATCTTTGGTGTAGATCAGGCCGCGGGCCCCGGCGGCGGCGGCGGAACGGATTATGGCCCCCAGGTTGTGCGGGTCTTGGATGCAGTCCAAGGCCAGGATCAGGGGTGGGCCGCCCTCATCGTTCATGGCCAGCAACTCGTCAAGCGTGACCGCGGCCACCGGCTTGATCCGGGCCTGCACCCCTTGCAGGACGGCCTGCTCCGGGGTGCCGGGGAAGGGCTGTTCGGCCAGGTGACAGGGTATGCCCGCCTGCTCCGCCTGTCGCCTGAGTTCGGTCAGTTTGGGGGAGTCGGATTTCAGGAACCGCAGTTCCCGCACCGTTTGCGGGCGGTTGGCGATCAGTTCGGCAACCGGATGCAGGCCCCAGATCAGGTCGATCCGTTCGCCAGGGGCGGGGCGGGCCTGGGGCGGGCGAGGGGAGGCCGAGGCGGCGGGCCGGCCGCCATCCTTGGCCCGACGGGCCGAGGACGGGGGGCGTTTTTTGCCGGGCGGAAGGGTCATCGGTCTAGCGCCTCAAGGGCCAGGGGCCGACCGTCGTACCCCCGGCGGCCCCTGGCTCGCCTCTCCAGGATAAGGGCGGCGAGCAGGGCCTGGGCCTGGCTTACCTCGTCGTTGACGATTACGTAGTCGTAGAGGCCGAGCGCGGCCAGTTCCGTCCTCGCGTTTGCCAGCCGCAGGGCGAGGGTGGCGGCGGATTCGGTCTGGCGGCCGATCAGCCGGCGTTCAAGCTCGGCGAGCGACGGTGGGGCGATGAAGACGAAGACCGGGTTCAGGTCCCGGTGTTCCCGGAGCTGGCGGGCGCCCTGGACATCGATATCGAGGACGCAGTCTTGGCCTTGGGCCAGCCGGTCGGTCACCGCCTGGCGGCTGGTGCCGTAGAGGTTGCCGTGGACCTCGGCCCACTCCAGGAAGTCCCCTTGCTGGCGGCGGCGGATGAACTCGTCTGGCGAGACGAAGAAGTAGTCCCGGCCCTCCAGTTCGCCGGGCCTGGGGGGCCGGGTGGTGTGGGAGACCGAGAAGCCGATGGCCGGCAGCGTGGCGAGCACCACCTTCAGGACGGTGGTCTTGCCGGCCCCGGAGGGCGCCGAAATCACGAAGAGCTGGCCCTTGCTCACGGCTGCTCCTCTTCACCCTGGTCGGCCAGGGGCTGAAAGCGCTGGGTCAGGGTCTCGGTCTGCACCGAGGAGAGGATGACGTGGTTCGAGTCGGTGACCAGGATGGCCCGGGTGCGCCGGCCCTCGGTGGCGTCGATCAGCTTGCCCTCGTTTCGCGCCTCGTCTTTTAATTTTTTCATCGGCGAGGACTTGGGGTTGACCACTGCCACCACCCGGGCCGCCATCACCGCGTTGCCGAAACCGATATTGATTAGTCGTCTGTCCATTGGGCTCTACTCCAGATTTTGCACCTGCTCGCGGATCTTTTCCACCTCGTTCTTCAGCTCCACCGTCTGATGGGTGACGGCGGTGTCGTTGATCTTCGAGGCCAGGGTGTTGATCTCCCGCAGAAACTCTTGCAGCAGGAAGTCCAGCCGGCGGCCGCTGGGCTCGTCTATCTCCATCAGGCGCCTGAACTGCTGGATGTGGCTGTTAAGGCGCACCAGCTCCTCGGTCACGTCGTAGCGGTCGGCCATGACCGCCACCTCCTGGGCCAGGCGGAGGGGGTCGAGTTCCACCCCTTGCAGGAGGACACCCAGTCGTTCCCGCAGGGTGGCCTCACGCCTGGCCACCAGGTCGGGTATGCGGCCCGCGATGGCTGTGACCGTGGTCTCGAAGGCCGCCAGCCGGGTTAGGAGGTCGTGTTTCAGCGCCTGGCCCTCCTCGGCGCGCATCGTAAGGCTGGCGGCGATAGCCTGTCTTAAGGCGGGGAGCAGCCCCTGCCAGACGGCCTCCAAGTCTGCCGATGACTCCTCGTCGCCCAAGACGTCGGGCAGGGCGGCGAGCAGGGCGAGCGACGGCTTGCCCTCCAGCTCGAAGGTGGTTTGCAGCTCGGTTAGGCAGCGCAGGTACTGGGCGGCCAGTTCCAGGTTGACCTTGGCCCGTCTGGCGCTTACGGCTTGCCCCTGGGTGATGGTCGCCTCGATATGGCCGCGGGAGAAGGTGGCCCCCAGCTCCTTCTTCACCCGTTCCTCAAGCGCGGCGTAGTCCCTGGGCATTTTGATCTTCACGTCCAGGTGGCGGTGGTTCACCGAGCGCAGCTCCACCACGAAGGAGCGGTCGCCGTTCGCCTCGCCCCGGCCAAAGGCGGTCATGCTGAGGGGACGTTTCATGGGATGGCCCTCAGTAGTTCGTTTTGGGTGACCACTGCGGTGCCGATCTTGCCGACCACGATCCCGGCGGCGAGGTTGGCGACGGTCGCCGCCTCGGCGAAGCTCAGTCCGGCGGCGAGCCCCAGGGCCAGGGCGGCGATCACCGTGTCTCCGGCCCCGGTAACGTCGAACACCTCTTTGGCCACGGTGGGAATGGTGATCAGCGGACGCTCCCGTTCGAACAGGGCCATGCCCGCCTCGCCCCTGGTGATGAGCACCGCCTGGCTGTCCAGGAGGGAGAGGATTTTCTCCCCCGCCGCGATCAGGCTCGCCTCGTCGGTGATCTGCATCCCGGCTAGCTGCTCGGCCTCGTGGTGGTTGGGGGTGATGATGGCGGCGCCGTGGAAGCGTTCCGGCTGGTAAGGCTTGGGGTCAATCACCAGGGGAATGCCGGGGTGACGGGCAAGCTCTTGCCGGAGAAGCGCCATCAGTTCCGGGGTGATTACCCCCTTGGCGTAATCCGAGACCACCACCGCCTGGAAGGAAGCAAGGCTCCGGCGGATGAATTCGGCAAGTGAGGCCAGGGCCTCGCCGCTCACCGGGTCGGCGGACTCGCGGTCGAAACGCACCACCTGCTGGCCCTGGGCCACGATCCGGGTCTTGATGGTGGTGGGTCGGCCAGGCAGGCGGACGATGCCCTCGGCGGACGAGGGCAAGGCGGCGAGGAGGGTAAGCAAGCGCCGGCCCAGGTCGTCGTCGCCGATTACCCCGCAACTGGCGCCGTCGCCGCCCAGGGCGGTGACGTTGTGTAGCACGTTGGCCGAGCCGCCCAGGAGCAGGTCGTCGTGGGTGACGTTGACCACTGGCACCGGGGCCTCGGGCGAGATGCGGGTAACCGTGCCCCAGATGAAGTGATCGACGATCAGGTCGCCGATCACCAGGACACGGGCCTGGGAGAAGGCGGCGATCGCCTCGCGCAGCCGTCCGGGATGGATGTTGGTCATGAGCGCGCCTGCTGTTTGCTCGGCACCGAAAGCAGGTGCCGGAGGATGTTGGCAATAAGGCCCGCTATCGCTTCCGGGCCGAGGTTGGCGTCGTGGTGGGGGATGGTCAGCGAGTCGCTGGCCTCGGGCGCCCAGCGGCGGACGAAGCGTTCGCTGGGCGCCCCGGCGAAGACGATGATCGAGGGGGTGCCGGTGGCGGCGGCCAGGTGCTGACCGCAGGAATCATAGCCGATAAAGCAGTCCGCCGCACCAATCATCTTGCCCAGTGCCCCCAGCGGGCCGGAGAAGACGATCAGACCCTGGCCGGGCGGGTCGTCGAGGCTGGCCAGCCCCTCCTCGCGTAGCCAGAGGGCCTGCCAGCCGCCTTGGCGGGCCCGGTGCAGGTGGTCGGCCAATCGCTCGCCCCTCTGGTCGTTACGTCCGGTGTCCAGGAGCACCACCGTGTCCGGGAGCTTAAGGAGGGCCAGGATCAGTTCGGCCTCGAAGCCGCCGCCCACCCGCTTGCGCGGGTTTTTGCCCACCCCGAAGTTTACCGTCACCAGCCGGCGGCAGCCACGGTCACGCAGCCGTTGCCGGAAGGCGGCGTAGGCGTCCATGGGCCCCAGGGCCAGCCGGGGACGCCAGTGGATGTCCTCGCCCAATAGGTGGTTTAGCCACTGGTTGGTCAGGGCTGACAGGTTTTGTTGCCCATAAGGGCCGGGCTGAAGGGAGCGGGAGGGGAAATAACAGGCGCTCTCGTCCGGGGCCAGGGGCAGGAGCCCCAACTGGGTGAGTCGGGTGTCGGGATCAAAGAGCAGCGTCTGGTTGGGGGCCAGCCCGGCCAGCTCCTCTTGGGTGATCTTGAGGAGCGGCGGCCAGGAGGTCATCTTGTCGAACAGGAAGCCGTCGTTGTGGTAGATGAAACTGCGGTGTCGGCAGCCGGGGAGGGTGGTGAACAACTCCCGGAGATGGCCGGGGCCGATTAGCACCAGCTCCGCTTCGGGCAGCCGTTGCCGCAGCCGGTTGACGATGACGCTGGTGATGGCGATGTCCGCTCCGGCGGTGACCCGGGAGAGGATGAGCACCCGTTTGATTCCTTCCAGGCGGCGGGCTGGTAGGCGGCGCGGCTGGCTCGTCACTTGGTGGCGGCGCAGCAGGTCGGCGGCACTGGCAAAGCCGAAGGCGTAAAGCCGGCGGTCGAGTTCGACGCCTGGCGGCTGCTCGCGGATGAAGCCTAGGATGTGGGTCAGGGTGAGGTTCGCGGCCTCGACCCCGGCCAGAGAGAAGTCGTCGCACAGCGGCTCAATGACCCCGGAGAAGATGGCTTGCGTGGCGGCCCTGGCGATGGCCGGCTCGGGGTGGAAGGAGAGGGCGCAGAGCCGGTCGATCAGCCCCAGGTCGCAGGCGTCCGCCCTGGCCCCGGCCAAGAAGGTCTGGGCCAGGGCGGCTGGGGAAGGATCAAGGTCGCGCATGGCCGGCCTGGGCAATTTGCTGGGACGAGGCGGTTGGCTGTCTTACAGCCGGGCCACGATGGCATCGCCCATGCCGGCGGTGCCCACCGTCTTGGCCCGGTCGGTGGCGATATCCAGGGTGTGGATGCCATCCTCGAGCGTCCGGGCCACCGCCTCCTCGATGGCCAGTGCCGCCCGCTCCTGGCCCAGGCTGTAACGCAGCATCAGGGCTGCGGACAGGATCTGGGCGATGGGGTTGGCGATTCCCTGACCGGCGATGTCCGGGGCCGAGCCGCCCGCCGGTTCGTAGAGTCCGAAGCCGGATTCGTTTAAGCTCGCCGAGGCCAAGAGCCCCATCGAGCCGGTCATCATGGCGCACTCGTCGGAGATGATGTCCCCGAACATGTTGCCGCAGAGCATCACGTCGAACTGGTGCGGGTTCTTGATCAACTGCATGGTGGCGTTATCGACGTAGATGTGGTTTAGGGTGACATCGGGATAGTCGGCCGCCACCTCCTTGACCACCTGCCGCCAGAGCACCATGGTGGTGAGCACGTTGGCCTTGTCCACCGAGGTTACGAGCCTTCGCCGGCCACGGGCGGCCTCGAAGGCCTTCCTCGCGATGCGGTCGATCTCCCGCCGGGTGTAGACCATGGTGTCGTAGGCCCGCTCCTCCATGCCTTGGCCGTCCCGGCCCTTGGGCTGGCCGAAGTATATGTCCCCGGTCAGCTCGCGGACGCAGAGGATGTCGAAGCCCTCGCCCACGATGTCGGATCTTAGCGGGCAGGCGGCGGCCAGGGACTTGAAGACCTTGGCGGGCCGCAGGTTGCAGAACAGGGCCAGCTCCTTGCGCAGGGGCAGGAGCGCCGCCCGCTCCGGCTGCCGCTCCGGGGGCAGGGACTCCCATTTGGGGCCGCCTACCGAGCCGAAGAGCACCGCGTCGCTCCGCCGGCACAGGGCCAGGGTGGCGGGGGGCAGGGCCTCGCCGTGTCGGTCAATGGCGAGGCCGCCCACGTCGGCGGGCTCGTAGCGCAGGGAGAGGGAGAATTTTTTCTGGATCGCGTCCAGTACCTTGATGGCCTCGGCCATGACCTCGGGGCCGATGCCGTCTCCGGCCAGGATGGCAATGTTCTGCATGGGGGCACCTGTTGGGCGGTGATTTTTAAGGAGGGGCGGCGGGCCGCCAAGCCTAAGGGCGTTTGAAGCCCCCTTCCTAACACAAAATCGGGTGGAGGTAAACCGCTTCCTGGGGTGATGCCTCCCCGGGGGCGGGAGTGGCGGGGCCGGGGGACAAGGGTGCTTTTTAATGGCCGGGAGGCGGTTTTTTTGTGCGCACGGTTGCCTTCGGTGGTATAAGAAAAAATCTTGTCTCCCCCCCCCAAGGGGGGGAATCCGTCTCCATTATCTTTCAAGGTGAATCGACCTCATGCGCCGTCTTGTCAATCTCGCCCTCGTTGTCATGGCCCTGCTCTGCTGCTTACGCCTTACGGCCCAGGCCGAGGTGGCCGACCGGATCGTCGCGGTGGTCAACGACGACGTCATCACCCTCTCGGAGTTGAATCAGGAAGGCGCTCCCTATTTTCAGCAGCTTATTCAGCGCGCCCCGGCGGATCGGCTGCAGCCCGAGATGGAAAAACTAAAGCGCGAGGTGCTTTCGCACCTGATCGACCAGCGGCTGATTGACCAGCAGGCCGCCAAGCTCGACATCAAGGTCACCGACGACGATGTCAATCAGGCCATTGACACCATGCTCAAGGAGAATCATGCCAGCCAGGAGGACTTGAAAAAGGACCTGGCCGCCAAGGGGATGACCGAGGAGCAGTACAAGAAGCAGATGAAGGGCCAGATGTTGCAGTCGCGGCTGATCGGCCAGGAGGTACGTTCCAAGGTGGTGGTGACCGACGAGATGGTCAAGAAGTACTACCAGGAGCACTACGTCGCCCATCCTGGGGCCGCGGGCTATCACCTGCTCCAGATGGGATTTTTGTGGGGGGAGGGAACGAAGCGCAAGACGGCGGCGGAGGCCAAGCAGGCGGCGGAGTACGCCCTGAAGCAACTGGAGTCCGGACAGGGCTTCGCCGAGGTGGCGAACGTTATGTCCGATCTGCCTTCCCGCACTGACGGCGGCGATATCGGGGTTTTCAAGAAGAACGAGCTCGCCCCCTATATGAAGGAGGCCGTTTTGTCCATGAAGCCGGGCGACACCAGCGACATCCTTGAGACCCCAACCGGCTATCAGATCATCAAGCTGGTCTCGGAGCAGGAGGGGGGCACCGTGAGCGCCCCGCCCCTGGCTGAGGTCAAGAAGGAAATCGAGGCCAAGATCTATAAGCAGGAGGGCGAACAGCTTTTTAAGAAATGGCTTGACGATCTGCGGGCCAAGGCCTTTATCAAGGAGTACCTGTAGACATAATGTTTAGAAAGCACGCCGCAAATGACGAGGAGAACGAGGGGGAAGGTCGGCGTCATCAGACCCTGGGGGCATTTTTCCAGGAGGCGCGGCTGGCTCGACAACTCGAACTCTCCACCCTGGCCAGGGAGACCAGCATCACTGTCAACCATCTGCTGGCCCTGGAGGAGGACAACCGGGCCGCCTTGCCCGCCGATGTTTACACCCGGGGCTTTGTCAGGATCTACGCCGCCCAACTGGGGCTAGACCCTAGTTGGGCCATCCGCCTCTACGAGCAGCAGTGGGGCGCCAATCACCGGCACCCGGACATCGACCGTTTCTTCGAGCCGGAACGGAATCTCGCCCCCCTGATTTGGGGGGTGCTGGGGCTGGCGGTCTTGGCCGGGGCGGTCTTTCTGGGGCTGAGATTCTATCAGGATCGTCAGGCCTCTGGTCTGGCGGTGAAGGACGTCATCCCCCGCGCCGCCCAGGTCAAGGGCCGCCACAAACCGGCCCCGGCAAATCAGCCTTGATGATCTCGCAAAAACTAGCCGATGGCTAAGCAAAAGGGGCGATATACAAGGCGCGGGGTGTGGTTGGCGAGTGAGGTGATACATATGGTATGCCGAACGAGCCAAGCCGCCCCGCAGCGCCGCAAATCGGTCTTTTTGCGACGCCATCAGCCCTAGGGCATCATGGCCCCGCGTCAGACCCTGGGGGTGGTGATTCATCTCGCCGACCTGGGCGAGGCGGATAAGATCGTCACCCTCTACACCCCCGCCGACGGGCAAATCTCCGGCATCGCCAAGGGCGCCAAGCGTAGCCTTAAGCGCTTCGTCAACAAGCTCGAAATCTTCTCGCTCCTCGACCTGGAATACAGCGACCACTACCGCCTGCCGATCATCAACCAGGCGGAACTGTTAAACAGCCATCTGCCGCTGCGAGAGGATTACCATGCCTACACCGCCGCCGCCCTGGTCTGCGAGCTGTACCGGCTCTGGACCCACCAGGGCGACCACGACCAGGGGCTGTTTGCGCTCTTAAACTGGGTGCTCGCCCGGTTGCAGCACCGGGAGGGCCGCTTGGAGTCACTGGTGCTGTTTCTGGCCCGTTTCTACCGCCGGCTCGGTTATCAGCCGGAGCTGAGCGGCTGCGTCTCCTGCCGGCGGCTCGACCGCCAGGCCGGGCCCTTCCGCTTCCAGGCCCGCCAGGGGACGATCGTCTGTAGCCGCTGCCAGCCGCGATCCTCGGCCCCGGGGCTGTCGATCGCCACCGTCAGACTGCTCGGCCGGGCGCTAGAAATGCCGCTGGACAAGCTGAGCCGTCTGCGCCTGGCCCCGACCTCGGTCCGCGAGGCCCTGGCGTTATTTAAGGAGTACGACCGCGTCCTGCTCGACCGGGAGCTGGCGGCTTGGAATTTCCTTGGAGAATAGGAGCTTATCTCCCTGTCTTCTCCAAGAGCCAGGCCAGGTTGCGGCCCAGGTCGCGCATGGTCTTGATCCCCTCCTCGTCCTCCCGCACCTGGCCCGCGTCCCGGCCCCGGCCTATATTCCAGTAGGAGGAGCCGACCACGATCATCTCCCCGATCAGAAAGAAGTTGTTCAAGGTGCTGAACACGTGCGAGGCCCCGGCCCGGCGCACCGCCACCACCCCGGCCCCCAGCTTGCGGCGGAAGAGGTTGCCGTTCACCCGTGACACCATCCCGGCCCGCTCGATCAAGGCCTTCATGTTGGCGGTCACGTCGGCGAAATAGGTGGGCGAGCCGAGCAGGATGGCATCGGCGGCCAGCATCTTCTCGATGTAGTCGTTGGCCTGGTCGTTCTTGACCCCGCAGCGCTTATCTTTCTTTTCCAAGCACTTGTAGCAGCCGATGCAGCCGGCGAGCACCTGGCCAGCCATCTCCATAAGCTCGGTCTCGTGGCCGGCCGCCGTCAGTTCCTCCATGGCCATGGTCAACAGTTGGGCGGTGTTGCCGCCCTTTCTGGCACTGCCGTTAATCGCTAGCACTTTCATGATCTGCCTCCGGGTGTGGGTTTGGGGTTATCTCCGTGCCCATCCTCAGCTTGAGGAGGGGCGGTGATGTCGCGTTGACCGGGCGGGCGCCGTAGGCCGCCGTTCCTGCCGGAACGGCGCGGCCTCGGGGGTGGCGCGGGAGGGCCTCCTGGCCGCCAGGGTCTTGGGCTGGCCGCCTGCTGGCTTGCGGGTCGATCTGGGCGGATGCGGCGGCCGGGCGAACTCTTGATCCACCTTGGGCGGCGGCGCCTGGTAATCGAAGTCGTCCAGCCGCCGGCTGCCGATCCGGCTGCCCAGGAGCCGCTCGATGGCCCGGATCATGGGGCCGTCCTCCTCGGTCACCAGGGTGAAGGCGTCGCCGGTGCGGGCCGCCCGGCCAGTGCGGCCGATGCGGTGGACATAGGCCTCCGGGGTGTCGGGGATGTCGTAGTTGATGACATGGGACACCTGGCTGACGTCAATGCCCCGGGCCGCGATGTCGGTGGCGACCAGGATCTGGAAGGTGCCGTCCCGGAAGCCGTTCAAGGCCGCCTGCCGCCGATTTTGGGATAGATTACCCTGGAGGGAGGCGGCGGTGAAGCCTTTTTTTTCTAGTTGTTCGCCGATCCGTTTGGCCCGGTGTTTGGTGCGGGTGAAGACCAGCACCGACTCGGTGTCGGTGTGGCGCAGGATCTCCAGGAGCAGGGTGGTCTTTAGGTGGGCCGGCACCGGGTAGAGGGCGTGGCTGACCGTGTCGGCGGGGGCGGTGGAGCCGATCTGCACCGTGACTGGCCGGCTAAGTACCTCCATGGCCAGGCCGCGGATCGCCTCCGGCATGGTGGCGGAGAACAAGAGGGTCTGCCGCTGGCGGGGCAGGTGCTGAATGATGCGCCTAAGATCGGGGAGGAAACCCATGTCGAACATGTGATCCGCCTCGTCTAACACCAGCACCTCCAGGTGGGCGAGGCTGATGGTCTTTTGGTTTAGGTGGTCGAGCAGGCGCCCGGGGCAGGCGACGATGATCTCCGCCCCCTGCTTGATCCTGGCCACCTGGGGGGGCATCCCCACCCCGCCGTAGATCGAGACGCTTCTGAGGCCGGTCTTCTCGCCCAGGGTGGCGAAGGAGTTGTGAATCTGTTCCGCCAGCTCACGGGTAGGGGCGATCACCAGGGCCCGGACTTGGCCCCGGCGGCCGGTGGTCAGCAGCCGCTGCATGATGGGCAGGGCGAAGGCGGCGGTCTTGCCGGTGCCGGTCTGGGCCAGCCCCAGGACATCCTGGCCCTTGAGCACCGAGGGTATGGCCTGAATCTGGATCGGAGTGGGGGTCTGATAACCAGCGGTCAGGATGCCGGCCATGATCTGGGGGTGAAAATTGAAATCTTCGAAGTTCATAAGCTCCTTGAAATTACTTGGGCGAGCCAAGGTCGGGGCGCACCGTGCGCCGTAACCGAAAATGGCCACCGGGGAAAGGGGGGTTGGGTTCTGGCGGGGGACGGCAACGAAAAGGTCAGGGGGAGAGCAGTGCGGGCGGGTCTGACTTTATGGCAATCTCAACACATCAGAATGGCCATTATAAGGCAAAAGGCGACTTTCCGCCAGTCATTTTTACTGGGCGGGGAGATGATGGCGCGGGGGCGATTCAAGCGCCGGGGCTTAGTCGGTCAGGCTGTAGGAGCGCAGGCGGGTGTGGATCGCTCCCTGGGTGGTCAGGCGGCTGGCGTAGAGGTGGTAGGCGTTGACCGTAAAGGCAGCTTGCTGGAACCTGGCCTGGCGGCTGAGATAATCGCGCACTGCCTCCGGTTGACCGTTCCTGAATCGGGCCAGGGTCAGGTGGGGGGTGAAGCGGCCCGGCTTGACGTTCTGGCCCAATTCCCCAAGCCTTGCCGTCAGCGCCGTCCGTAGGCGATAAAGCCCAGGCCCGGCCTCGATCCGGACATGCAGCACCCGCGGTCGGGCGGGGGACGGGAAGCAGCCGATGCCGGCCAGGCGGCAGGTAAAGGGAGGGGTTACCCCTTCCGGTAGCCCGGATTCGATCGCCGCTCCTTGGGCCGCATCTACCTCGCCGATGAAACACAAGGTGAGATGTAACTGACTGGCCGGCAGCCAGCGGGCCCCGGCCAACCCCTGCTCCAGGGCGGCCACGGCCCGCCTGATTTGCTCTGGCAACTCGATGGCAACGAAGAGTCGCGGCACGATCACCTCCGGCGTATTCGTGTTAGGACGTAAGGCAAGTAAACATTATGAAGGCGGTTCCCGCACGGATATTTTTTATCACCCGGCGCCGGGGGCGGTTTGACTCCACCCCCCAATTTGGCTTGCCCCTAGAAGAGTCAGGTGAGGTTGAGGTCGCAGGTAGAGGTTGGTGCTCGAATGTTTGATTACAAGACTTGACCCCAAAATTTGCTCTTGCCGCCGGTGCATTTTGCTGTTTACAAATACCTCCCGTTGTGCCATGTTAGCCACCGGCATACAACATAGCGCATAGCCGGGCTGGAGCCTCCCGGTGGCGTCCCGCATCCCGTTGGTTTGTTTTCCCCTTCCTCAACAATCTTTTAGGTACCGCCATGACCAAGAAAATCAGCTCCAAGGATATTATGACCCTGCCCCCTGACGCCATCATCCCCAATTTCCGGGAAAACGCCATAACCGTGCTCAACAAGCGCTATCTTATCCGCGACCAGCAGG
>JAJXUT010000105.1 GCA_021782655.1 Deltaproteobacteria bacterium | reverse complement strand
ATTCCAGCCCCCTCCTTCTTCTCGAACACCCCGGAGACCTTCTCCAGATCGGGCTCGATGACCACCGTCTGGTAGGTCACCCCCTGGACCTTTACCGCCTCTCGACCCACCACCCGGGCCCGGCCCAGGGACAGCTCCCGACCGTCGGTGATCCAGCGCGTCAGTGTCGCCCCATCGGGCAAGGGTTGGCTGCGGATGTGGTAGAAGGCGGCCAAGGGGTCGATGGTACCGGGCTTGATGGGGACGGGCTCGCTCGCCCGGCCGTAGTTGCTGTAGCGGGCCAGTTGCGCGCCGGCATCAAAACGCACCACAATGTCGCGGGGGTGGCTGCTCTCCTGAACCTTCTGGTACTTAAGGCTAGCCGCGAGCCCCGCCGCGACATAGGAGTCGATCCGCTCCCGGTAACGGTAGATCAAATCGATCGCCGGCAGGGTGCGGGCGGTCATCACGAAGTGCCAGCCTCCCCCCGGCGGACGGTCGGGGGCCACGGCCAGAACGGCTTCCCCGGCGGGGATAAAGGCCCAGGATATGCGGTAGGCCAGGCGTTCTCCCCGGGCAAAGGGCATGGCTGCCGTCGCTCCCGCCGGACGGCTGGGGCACAGGACAAGCAGGAAGATAAACACGAGCGGCAAGTGGCGGCGTTGGTCAGTCATGGTGGCGTCGCAGGTCTTTCTCCAGGATGGTGTTGGTCAGTTGGGAGTCGAGAAGCAGGGCGAGATGGGTGACCTGGGCCGGGCTGCCCTTCAACCCCTGCTGCCACTGCAAGAGACAGCCCGAACAACTGGAGACCGCCAGCTCGGCGCCGGTGGCGAGGAAATCATCGATCAGGGGCTGGCGGATGGCCAGGGAGAGCCGGGGATGGGCCAGGTGAAATAGCCCGCCCCGCCCGCAGCACTGGGAGCCGCGTGGCAACTCCAGCCGCCTAAGGCCAGGGGCCAGGTCTAGTAGCTGACGCGGTTGGCGGGTGATCGCGGGCCGCAGATGGCAGGGATCGTGATAGACCACCGTCCGGACGGTGGTCTCCTCCCGGAAACCTGGCGCCAATCTTGACCCATGGGCCAGGATGAAGGCGGATAGTTCCCAGACCTGGCTGGCGAAGGCCTCGGCCTCAGGACGCCAACCAGGGTCGTTGGCCAGCAGGGCGGGGTAGCCCTTCAAGGCGGCGTAGCACGAGGCGCAGGTGGTGACGATGGGGGCCGCCGCCTCCTCGCCGTCGAGGCTGGCAAAGCGGGCGAGGTTGCGGCGGGCGAGTGTCCGTGCCTGTTCTAAGTCGCCGGCGGACTGGGCGGCCAGGCCGCAGCAGGAAAGATCAGCGGGGGTGAGGAGCCGGAAATCGTCCAGGTTAGCGATAAGCCTTGCCGCCGCCGGCCCGATCTCGGGGTAGAGATGGGTCGCCAGGCAGCCAGGGAAGTATAGGGCCAGGCGACGGGCGGGGCGGATTTGCGGGAGGCCGCCGTTTTGGCCCGCATCCAGGGCGGGCAAGGGGGAGACGGGCCCGGAGAGTTTAAGCCGCAGGCCGCTGTCCATGGGCAACTCGGCCGCCAGGCCCAGGGGTTTTACCGCCTTGGCCAGGGCGGCAGCCAAGGAAGGGCGGGCCAGGGCCTGGCGAGCCAGGAAGCCGGCCAGGGCGGATGGCCCGCCCTTCCCACCCCAGTCCGCACGGGCGGATACGGTCAGGGAGACGAGGTCGATACCCCGAGGGCAGGCCCGCTTGCAGTTGCCGCACAGCAGACACCGAGAGAGCAGCTCGCCCAAGGCCTCCGGGTCGTTAAGCCTAGCCAGCAGGTGCAGCCGGCCCCTGGCGGTCAGGCTCTCCCGGCCCGTCACCAGATACACCGGACAGACGGCGGTGCAGGCCCCACACTGGGCGCATTGGGCCAAGGCGGCCTGGTAGTCCGGCGGGCTTAGGGTCATTTCATCCCGTATTCTCCTGACGGCATACGATCGACTCAATCAGTACACGGCGGTGTTAGAGGCTAACTCGCGTTGCTGGCCGCCTTTCTGCCACCGAACAGGGCCAGCCCAAAAAATTTGAAGAAGCAGTCCACATCCTCGAACCCTATTTCCCGGAGCCAGGCGCATTGAGCCTCCACCGGGGCCAGGATGTTTTCCTTTTTGTCTGAACGGTGGTAGAAGGCGGCTTCAACCTCCTGTCTTGTGGTGCCGGGGTTGACGCCTTGATGAAAACGAAGCAGGTGATCAACAAATGTGTCATCGAACACCCGCTCGCAGGCAGGCGTGGCAGATGAGACATGCTCCAGGTTCAGGAATATGCCTTCCGGGGCCAGATGTTCGTGAATCTCGGCATAGAGCGCCTTTTTGCGGTAATCCGGCTGGTGGTGGATGGCAAAGCCCGAGACGATGACCTCGAAAGGACTGCTGTCCGCTACGGCGTTAGACCAGGAGGGAGTCGAGAAATCCGCCTTAAGGACAGTCGCTCCCCGGACGCCTGCGACCTTGTCCCTGACTGCTGACAGCATTGGCTCTGAAAAGTCGATGAACGTTACCTTAGCCTCCGGGAACCGTTCCAACAGCATGCGCCCCAGTATGCCATCCCCGCATCCAATGTCGAGGATTTTCGAGGTGTTGGGACGCCAGAGTTCAACGATCTTCATGATAACTTGCAGTTGGAGATCCGCTCCCGGGATGGCGCCACGAACGTCGGTCAAAAAGGTCGTTGCCAGCTCTTCAGTCTGCCATTGGCTCTTTACTTGATACATGTTGCGATTTGATCAACTTTTAAGGTAGGTTACGGGATGGCAGTAGTTAACAGTATTCTGCTTACGGCTTCCAGAGTAGAAAGGCCCGGATGAAGGGGTCGAGGTTGCCGTCCATGACGCTATCGACGTTGCCCGTCTCGAAGTTGGTGCGGTGATCCTTGACCATCCGGTAGGGCTGCATGACGTAGGAGCGGATCTGGCTGCCCCAGGCGATCTCCTTCTTGTCGCCGTGCAACACTTGCTGCTCGGCCTGCTGCACCTTCTTCTGGTACTCGTAGATCTGAGCCTTGAGCATCTTCATGGCCGTGCTCTTGTTGCTGAACTGGGAGCGTTCGTTCTGGCACTGGACCACGATGCCGGTGGGGAAGTGGGTGATGCGGATGGCGGAGCTAGTCTTATTAACGTGCTGGCCGCCGGCGCCGCTGGCCCGGAAGGTGTCGATGCGGATGTCCTTGTCGTTGATCTCCACCGTGATCTCGTCGTCCAGCTCCGGGAAGATGAACACCGAGGCGAACGAGGTGTGGCGGCGCTTCTGGGCGTCGAAGGGCGAGATCCGCACCAGGCGGTGGATGCCCATCTCGGAGCGCAGGTAGCCGTAGGCGTTGTGGCCGTTGACCATGATGGTGACGCTCTTGATTCCGGCCTCGTCGCCGGGCAGTATGTCCAGCACCTCGGTGGGGAACTTTTTCTTCTCCGCCCAGCGCAGGTACATGCGGAGCAAGATGTCGGCCCAGTCTTGGGCCTCGGTGCCGCCCGCCCCGGCGTGGATGGTGAGCATGGCGTTGTTGGCGTCGTGCTCGCCGCTTAGCATGCACTCCAGCTCCGAGGCGGAGAGGCTCTCGGAGAGGTCGGCGATGAGCCTCTCCGCCTCGCGCTCAGTCTCCTGGTCGTTTGCCTCCTCGGCCAGGTCGAGCAGCACCCCGCCCTCCTCCCAGATGTCGTGCAGCTCCTGCCAGTTATCGACGATCCCCTGGAGGATGCCCATCTCCTTCTGCACCTTGGCCGCCTTGGCCGCCTCTTCCCAGAAGTTGGGGGCCAGGGTCTGGCGCTCAAGGATCAGGATGTCTTCCTTCTTCTTGGCTAAGTTAAAGATGGCTCCCGAGGGAAAATAAACGGCCCTTCAATACTTCCAGTTTTTGTCTAAGTTCTGCTGACATGTTTTTGTCCTTACGTTATTTTTGATTATGATCGTGGCGCCTGTCCGCCCTCTCGCCTTTAAAGAAACCGGCTCATACCCGATTTGACCGGAAAATACCATAAAAAATCAAGCCGCTCAAGAAGAGCAGGCAGAGACCGGGAAAGATAAAGCCCAGGCGGGTGAACAGGGAGTAGCCCTCCATGAGCGGCACTTGCCCCGTTACCTCCAGGGTGGTGAAGATCGGAGTTTGCACCTGCACCCGGCCTAAGGGATCGATCAGACAGCTTATCCCGGTGTTGGCGGCGCGGGCCAGGGAACGACGGTTCTCAATCGCCCGCAGCACCGCCATCGGCACCTGCTGGAAGGGGGCGCTGGAGCGTCCATACCAGGCGTCGTTGGTCAGGTTGACTAAGAGATTTGCCCCTCGGCTGACCCGGACCCTGGCCTCGTCCGGGAAGATGCTCTCAAAGCAGATGAGCACCCCCAGTCGCATCCCTCGGTGGATGAGCGGCCCAGGGTTGCCGCCGGGTGAGAAGTTACCCATGCTCTGCACCAGGGGCATGGTGGCGGACAGGTAACGGTGCAGGGGGATATATTCGCCAAAGGGCACCAGGTGTTCCTTGTCGTAGCGTTGCCGGGAGACGCCGCCCGTGGGCAGGGGGCTAATGAGCAAGGCACTGTTGAAGTAACGGGTATGGCCCCTGACCAGATCGACAGTGAAGTGCGGGGCCCCGGTGAGCAGGGCTGGGCCGTTCGCCCGCTCCTGGCCGATCTCGCCGGTGACGCGGGTAAAAAGCGGGGAGTCGTCCGGAAAGAAGGGCAGGGCGGTCTCCGGCCAGACCAGGAGGTCGAGCCGGCCTTGAGCCTCAGCCCGCCGGGAGAGGTCGAGATAGGTGGTCACCGTCCGCTCTTGGAGGGGGGGCTGCCACTTCTCGCTCTGATCGATGTTGCCCTGGATCAGCCCCACCTTGATCGCGGGCCGCCCGGCGAGTTCGGCCTTAACCTGACGGTAACGGACGAGGTTGTAGCTCATGGCCGAAAGGAGGATGAGCCCGGCGGCGAACAGACGGCGGCGGGGCGGATGCGGCCAGGCGCGCCAGGTCTCGGCCAGCATGGCGTTGACTAGGACGATCAGGAAGGTGATCCCGTAATGGCCGGTCAGGTCGGCGATCTGGTTGAGCAACGGCCAGCCGGTTTGGGTGTAGCCCAAGTCGAGCCAGGGAAAACCGGTGAACAGGTGGCCGCGGATCCAGTCGAGTCCCACCCAGAGGGCGGGGGCGAACCAGACCATTGGCAGCCAGGCGCCAAACCAGCAGAGACCGGCGGCAAAGAGGCCCAGATACAGGGCCATATAGAGGGCGAGCCCCAGGAGGGCGGGCACGGTCAGCCAGGGGGGTAGCCCGCCGTAGCGGCCCAGGGCGATGGTGATCCAGTGGATGAGTCCGGTGTAGTACACGGCCCCGCAGAGCAGCCCCAACCGGAACCCGGACCTAGGGGTGAGACCCTGGCAGGCCATGATCAGCGGCAACAGGCCGATCCAGGCAATTAGGGGCAGGGCCCAGTGGCCAGGGGAGGCAGCGAGCAGCAGCAGGCCGGCGAGCAGGGCCAGGAGATAGGGTTTGACGATACGCATCAAGAGGCCGGACGGGTGATCTTTAAGGTTGAGATCCGGCGCTTGCTGGCCGAGATCACCTGGAGGGTCAAGCCCGCCAGCTGCACCGACTCGCCGGGGCGGGGGATATGTCCCAACTGATGCAGCACCAGGCCGCCGATTGACTCGTAGGGGCCCTCCGGCAGGGTAAGTTTGAAAAATGACTCCACCTCCTCGATGTCCACCTTGGCGTCGGTAAGCACGGTGTGGGGATCGAGGGCCCGCCAGCGGGAGGGGTCGGTGTCGTACTCATCGTTGATCTCGCCCACGATCTCCTCCAGCACGTCCTCCAGGGTGATCAGCCCTCGCACCCCGCCGAACTCGTCGGTGACGATGGCGAGATGCATCTGCTTGGCCTTGAAGTCGCGCAGGAGCTGGGCCACGGGGTGGTGCTCCAGGATGAACAGGGGCGGGTTGATGCCGTCGCCGGGTAGGGTAGGGCGCTGTTCGGCCATGAACCGCAACAGGTCCTTGGCGTGCAGGACGCCGACGATGTGGTCGGTGTCGCCGGAGTAGATCGGCACCCTGGTAAAGCCCTCCTTGATGACCAGGGCGGTCAGCTCCGGCACGGTGGCGGTGTCCGGGGCGCAGACCATCTCGGTGAGCGGGGTCATGATCTCCTTGGCCTGGGTGTCCCGCAACTCGAAGATCGAGTTGATCATCATGTCTTCCTGGGGGGTGATCAGGCCCTGTTCGCGGCCATCCTCCAGAATGTCTTGAATC
>JAJXUT010000025.1 GCA_021782655.1 Deltaproteobacteria bacterium | reverse complement strand
CCACCGCCGACGCCAAGGCGGCCATCAACAAGCTGGCGGAAAAGGGGCCCATCGCCGGGCTGGTGCTCGACCTGCGCAACAACCCCGGCGGTCTTCTTGAGCAGGCGGTGGGCGTTTCTGACCTTTTCATCGGCCAGGGGGTGATCGTCTCCACCCGTGGCCGGCTCAAGGATCAAAACGTCGAGTACAAGGCCCACAGCGGCGGCGGGCGCTTCACCTTCCCGATGGTGGTGCTGGTGAACGGCGGCAGCGCCTCGGCCGCCGAGATCGTGGCCGGCGCCCTGCAAGACCACAAACGGGCCTTGATCTTGGGCGAGCAGACCTTTGGCAAGGGCTCGGTGCAGACCATCTTCCCGTTAAACAACGGCGCCGGGCTTCGGGTCACCACCGCCCGCTATTATACCCCCAACGGCACCTCGATCCAGGCCCGGGGCATCACCCCCGACCTGGTGATTCCGCTGGAGACCGATGACAAGGATAAGAACGCGGTCATCGACCCCTCGCTGCTCAAGGAGAAGGATCTTGAGCACCACATGAAAAACAGCGGCGAGCCGAAAGGGGAGCAGAAGGCGGCGGAGGGCGAGGCGATCGTCAAGGACAACCAGTTGCAGACCGCCATCATGCTGCTCAAGGGCGGCAGCGTCTTCAATATCTTGAAGAGATAGGGGCTAGTCCTCCCGCAGCAGTTCGGCCACCAGGCTGTCGCTGATGGCGAAGCTGTGCTCGGGGTCGGGATAGGCGCCGGCCTTGACCTCCTGGTGATAGGCCCGCACCGCCTCCTTGATCTGCGGGGCGAGCTGGCAGTAGCTCTTGACAAACTTGGGGATGAACTTGTCGAACATTCCCAGGAGATCATGGGTGACCAGCACCTGGCCGTCGCAGCCCGACCCGGCCCCGATGCCGATGGTGGGGATGGCGATGGCGTCGGTGATCACCTTGGCCAGCCCGGCGGGCACGCACTCCAAGACCAGGGCGAAGGCCCCGGCCTCCGTGAGGGTCTTGGCGGCGGCCACCTGCCGGCGGGCCGACTCCAGGTCCTTGCCCTGCACCTTGTAGCCCCCCAGGATGCCGGCGGTCTGGGGGGTGAGCCCGATATGGCCCATCACCGGAATGCCGGCCAGGGTCATGGCCCGCACCGTGTCGCAGACCTCGACCCCTCCCTCCAGCTTCACCGCGTCGCAGCCCGCCTCCTTCATGAACCGGCCCCCGTTGGCGATCGCCTCCGGAATCGACACCTGGTAGGACATGAAGGGCATGTCCCCCACGATCAGACTCTCCGGCGCCCCCCGCCGCACCGCCTTGGCGTGGTGCAGCATCTCCTCCATGGTCACCGGCACCGTGGAGTCGTAGCCCAAGACCACGTTGCCTAGCGAATCCCCCACCAAGAGCATGTCGATGCCGGACTGGGCGAGCAGCCGGGCGAAACTCGCGTCGTAGGCGGTGAGCACCGAGATCTTTTCGGCCCTGGTCTTCATGGCCCTGATGTCGGCGACGGTAAGTTTCTTGGGCATTGTTAGGCCTCCTTGAGGTGTCTCGCTGGGCAGAGTGCGCATCTTCTTGTCTCTATGGCGGCGCCGTCACGCAAGACAGGCCACCAACTCACGGGGTCGCCTTGGGCGCCACTCTGCGCCTGCGGGCAAAAAGCGATTGCCGCGTCGCTCCCCATACACAAAAAAGGGGCCTGCCAGAGCTACATCTGTAGCTCTGGCAGGCCCCTGAAAAACAGCTAGGCGGGTTGTGAAATTTCGGGGACATCACCTTTTTCTATCCATCTTAAACCCCGTAGCCCTCATTGCTCCCCGAACCCAGCCCTGACGGCGTTTACTCGGCCTGGTGATGATGGGCGTGGGAGTCGCCTTGATGGGGACTGCGGCTGGGGAAGGCCTGGCGGGGCGGGGCGGGGGTGGCGTGCATTCCCTTGCCCAGGCCCAGGGCCTCGGAATAGACCGAACGGTGGCGCAGCAGGCTGCCGACCACCGAGGCGATGACGCAGGCCGGCATCGCCGCCAGGACGACGTTGTAGTTGTGGGTGACCTCGAAGACCATGATCGCCGACATGGCCGGGGCGTGGGTGGTGGCCGCCAGCAGGCTGCCCATCCCGACCAGCACCCACAGGGTCTGGGAGTGATCGGCGGAGGGGATCAGCAGTCGGCAGCCCACCAGCATGCCTATGGTTCCGCCCAGTTCCAGGGTGGGGGTGAGCACGCCGCCGGGGATACCGGCGGCGCTGGCGCAGGTCACCGCCAAGAGCCTCAGTACGAACACCACCGCCAGGGCGCTGAGCGTCCAGTGGGTGGAGAAGAACGACTGTACGGTGCTGACCCCGTTGCCCCAGACCTCGGGGCACTTGGCGGACAGGAGCCCGATCGCCAGCCCGGCCAGCCCCATGCGCAGGGGCAGGAACTTGACCTTCGCCTGGTACTTGTGGTTGGCGGTGTGGAGAATCCACAGGAACACCGGGCCGAACAGGCCGGCAATCAGGCCCACGAGCGAGGCGTCGATCAGGTCGGGAAAGCCCACGGTCGGCACCACGTGCGAGATGTAGAGCGGCCCGGTGGAGAAGAAGGTCTGGGTGGTCAGCTCACCGATGATCGCCGCCACCAGCACGGCGGAGATCTCTCTCAGCGCCAGGCCGCCCAGGATGATCTCGCCCACGAAGAGGGTGCCGGCGATGGGGGCGTGATAGGCGCTGGCGAAACCGGCGGCGGCGCCGCAGGCCACGATCAGCCGCCGGTGGGCGGCGTCGGCTTTACTGATCCGGCCCAGGATGGAGGAGCTCACGGCGGCTAACTGGATCATCGTTCCCTCGCGGCCGATGGTGATGCCGCCGCTGACCCCGATCAGCGAGGAGACGGTGCGCACCAGGTTTGGACCCAGGGGCAGGATGCCGTTGCCGACCCGCACCGCCTCCATGTACTCCGGCCCGTGCGGGCTTTTGATCCAGCGACGGCCGGCGCACATGAGCGCCCCGCCGCCGATCCCGCCTATGGTCGGTATCACGATCCGCATCCAGATGGGCAGTTCGCGCGCCGCCGCCACCAGATGTCCGTGGATGGAGTAGAGATGGATTAGGACGGCCATGCCCTTGCGGAACAGCTCGACCGAGAAGGCGCCGACGCAGCCGACTAGGGCCGCCATGACGACCATCGGCACCATCGGGTCCAGGCCGGTGAGGAAGCGGGAGAAGAGGCCGTTGGGCTGTGAGGTGCCGCCGCCAGAGGCCCCTGGGGCGTGAAGAGGCCCGCCTTGCTCGGCGAATTCCATTTTGTGCGAAAATAGTTGGGAGAGCAGATTCTTCATGGCGTGATTCCTAAAAAGATATTTCTGGACGGCCCGCCGAGGACTTGACTGTCCCGGGATGGTTCGTCCGGTTAGATCGGAGATGAGGGCTTACTGGTCTGGCCTTGGGGATGGCGAGGGCGAGAGGGACGGGGAGAAATAACCTCGATCATCGGTAACGTCAAACAAGGTGAAGTGGCGAAAATCATTTTACCAGACACTGGCAAATCAGAGCATGAGAACAGGTCTTCTTCTAAGCCCGGCCGCCGTTTTTTGGGCGCGGTTGAGCGCAAAAAAAACTTCTTATCCCAAGGCTTTTAAGAAGTCAATAGCATACTTGCGGCGGGAGCGTTCGGGTGGGTTGGGCTGGGACCGGTCAGGGACGCGCCAGCGGGCAGTGGTGGCCGCTGGCCAGTTGGTTGAGATATTGGGGGGGGAGCGGCAGGAGGCCGGTCTTTAGAACATAGACCAGGCAGTCGGAGCAGACGTTGAACTCGGCGCGGTAATCTTCCAGCTCCTGGACCACCTCCCAGCATTCCCGTCCGGGGAAGAGGCGGGCGGCGCAGGTGTGGTTTTCGCAATTCATTATCGTCCAGCAGGGGAGTTCCTTCATCGCCGCCATTACCGTACCTCGTGGTGGGGGCCGGCATCCGGCCTGGGCTGGTAGAGTTCCGTTAGCTTCGCGATCAGCTCCTCCCGGCCCTCGCCGGTCTGGGAGGAGAACAATATCCGTTCGTCGGGCCGCAGGGTCAGGCCGGCGTCGAGCAGGGCCGCCTGCCGCTGCCGCTCGCCCCGGTTTAGCTTGTCGAGCTTGGTGTAAACCGGCAGGCAGGGGAGGCTTAGACCCTTGAGCCAGGTTATAAGCTCCAGGTCGAGGGCCTTCACGGGGTGGCGGATATCCAGGATGACCACCACCCCGCAGAGGTTTTTTCTGGTCTCGAGGTACTCGGAGATCAGGCCCCGCCACGACTCGCGGACCGCCATCGGCACCTTGGCGTAGCCGTAGCCCGGCAGGTCCACTAGGTAGAGGGCATTGTCCACCATGAAAAAGTTCAGCCCCCTGGTTTTGCCCGGCTGGGAGCTGACCTTGACCAGGTGCCGGCGGTTCACGAGCCGGTTGATGAGGCTCGATTTGCCGACGTTGGAACGCCCGGCGAAGGCGATCTCGGGCAGGTCCGGGGGCGGCAGTTGCCCTAGGGCGTAGGCCCCGAGCGCGAACTCCACCGTCCCGAAATCGATAGTCACCCTCAGATGACCTTGTTTAGCGAGTATTCGATGATCCCCTCGGCACCGCTCTTGATGAGTCTCGGCACCAGGTCGCGCACCTCGTGCTCGGAGATCACCGTCTCCACCGAGTACCACTCCTTTTGGTAGAGGTGGGCGACGGTGGGGGCGTTCATGCTGGGCAGGAGGGCGATTACCGCCTCCAGATTTTCCTTGGCCACGTTCATCTTCAGACCCACGATGTTGTCGGCCCTAAGTGCGCCCTTAAGCAGCATGGAGATGTTTTCGATCTTCTCACGCTTCCAGGGGTCGGCCCAGGCCTCGCGGTTGGCGATGAATTGGGTGTTGGAGAGCAGCATCTCGTGGATGACCTTGAGCCCGTGGGCCCGGATGGTGGACTCGGTCTCGGTGACCTCGACGATGGCATCGGCGAGCTTGGAGACCACCTTGGCCTCGGTGGCCCCCCAGGAGAACTCGATCTCGACCTCGATGCCCTGCTGGGCGAAGAACTTTTTGGTGTAGTTGACCAGCTCGGTGGAGATCTTCTTGCCCCGCAAGTCAGCCACGGTCTTGATCTCGGAGTCGCCCGGCACCGCGATCACCCAGCGGGTGGGCTTGCGGCTCACCTTGGAGTAGATCAGGTCCGCCACCACCACCACCTGGGATTCGTTTTCCAGCGTCCAGTCCAGGCCGGTAATCCCGGCATCCAGCACCCCGCGCTCGATGTAGCGGCTCATCTCCTGGGGCCTACAGATGGAGCAGGACAGCTCCGGGTCGTCGATTTCGGGGAAGTAGTTGCGGGAGGAGAGCTTGATCTTCCAGCCCGACTTCTCGAACAGCTCGATGGTCGCCTTCTCCAGGCTGCCCTTGGGGATTCCCAGTTTCAACACATTCATCTCTTATACACCTCCGCCGGGTCGAAGACCAGACTGTCCTTGATCTTGAAGGCGCCGTTCTCCAGCCGCCTGAAAAAGCAACTGTGATAGCCCTTGTGGCAGGCGGCCCCACCCAGTTGCTCCACCCGGTAGATGACCGTGTCCTGGTCGCAGTCCACCAGGATCTCCTTGATCAACTGGACGTGGCCCGAGGTCTCGCCCTTGAGCCACAGTTGCTGGCGGGAGCGGCTGAAGTAGTGGGCCTTGCCGGTGGCGATGGTCTGCCGCCAGGCCTCTTCGTTGATGTAGGCGAGCATCAGCACCTCGCCGGTTTGATGGTCTTGGGCGATGGCGGGCAGCAGGCCGCCGTTTTTAGTGAAATTCAAGCTCTCGGTCATGGGTGATCCTTATTCCTGGGCGTCCTCTCCGCCGGGTTCGGGGTCGGACGGGTCCGGGGGCCGGTTCTCCTTGGAGAGAAAGTGGATCAGGCAGGCGGTTCTGAACTTGCAGTATTCACGGGGATGACGGCAATAGGCGATCGCCGACTCCATGATCTCGCGATGTTTTTCACAGACAAGCTCCATGCGCCCGCGCCGGGATTGAGGTCGGGAACCAGGGGTGGTGGCGGCCAGCCGCCGTCCCTGGCCTCCCGGCCATT
This sequence comes from Deltaproteobacteria bacterium, assembly GCA_021782655.1. Lineage (GTDB taxonomy): Bacteria > Desulfobacterota > Desulfobulbia > Desulfobulbales > VMSU01 > VMSU01. Next base: position 23,593 of record JAJXUT010000025.1, on the reverse strand, counting down.
TGATTCGGTGCACCCTATGCAAAACCGTCCTCTTTGTCAAGAATCTTCCCCGCCAGAACCCCTCTTTTTGGGATTTGACAATTCATCCCCTTCAGGTATGATGGTGTTTTTTATTAGCTACCCTGACCTCCGGCCCGCCAGCGGCTATTGTCCCCCTTTTGTTTTTTTAAATGAGCGCCATCGAGCAAGCCAAAGGCATCCTCGACGCCCTGCGCGTCGAGTTGAAACAGGAGAAGGAGGCGATTCTGGCCCTGCTAAGGGAACCCAGGGTCACCGACTGGCAGGGCGTTGATCTCAAACATCACCGGCCCCTGTTCGACACCCTGGGCATTGACAGTCTGGCCATCGGCCAGGCCTTGGCGGACTACCCGGCCCAGGCCCGGGAGATCAGCCGGCGGCTCGCCGCCTTGGGCAACGAGATCGGCAATCAGTGGGCCGACCTGATGGATTGCCGCGACCCCGACGCCGCCCTGGCCCGGGTCCAAGAGCTGGCCGGGCGATGCCGTCTGGCCAATTTTCGGGAGGGGCTGCAAGTAAGCCTCGACCGCCTGTTCGATGCCCACCGAGAGCTGCGTCAGCATCTGGACTTGAGCTCGATCATCAACCTGGCCCGGAACATGGGGCTGGGCAAGAAGGAACTGTTCCCCGAGGGCATGTCCACCCTGCTTCTCCTGTCCCCGGAGGCCGGCGCGGACGAGGGCCTAGACGGGCTGCGGCGGGAGCCCGGCGAACTTGAGATCCGCTTCCAACGGCTGGAGGTCACCAGGTTGCCCCGGCTGGCGGAGGAGATAGTCTTTGCCCATATTGAGGCGGCCATGGCCCTCTGCCGGGAGATCGGTCACTACCTGGACACGGTGGCCGAACGGCTGCTGGGGGAGATCGAGGCCATCGCCGCCCTGGAGCGGGGGATTGCGGCCCTGAAACCGGAGAACCCCGCCCGGCTGGTGGCGGGGATAGCGCAGCAGGCGGGGCTGGCCGCCAACCTCATCTCCGCCCTCTACCACAAACGTCAGCTCAAGGACACCCTGGCCACGGTGGTCGAGGCCTTGGACGCCCTAAAGGGTCTGCACCTGCTGTTGGCGACCAAGATTCTGCCTGGCCTGCAACAGGAGGCGACGGCGGCGGACTCGCTGGTCAATCCGGTCACCATCGCCGGGCGGCTGACCCGTTCTTTTTTTCTCGGCCCCCAGGGGATTATCCGTTCCTTTAAGTTGATGCTGGGCTCCTTGACCGGCAAGACGGGGATCAACGAAGTCGAGCTGCAACTGCTGCTCGAGGAGGCCATCCGGCACTGCAAGATATTTTCCGGCAGCGCCCGGGGGGAGTCAAAGGCGATGCAGGACTACATCGACAGCCTGGTCGGCCAGCATCAAAAGCCCTTCCCCTACCACGAGCTGACCAGGCTGACCAGGAGGGCCATCATCGTCTATGGAGCGGCGGTGGAGAAATTCATCCACGAGTACGAGGTGCCCCCGGAGATGCATAGCCATCGCCAGGCGGCCAGGGTCGGGGTCTTGCTTGACGGCGTCGCCAGGCACCGGGCGGTGTTTCAAAAGGTCAATGCCGAGGCCATGTAGCCAGGGGCCATCGGCAATATAATCAAGGGAAGGGAGGACGATGAAGGCTAAGAACGGCGATAAGGTGGTGGTGAGGTACGACGGTCTGCTCGACAACGGCGAGGTGTTTGAATCCTCGGAGAGCAGCGGGCCTCTGGAGTTCGTGCTCGGCCAGGGCGGCGTTCTGCCCGCCTTCGAGGCCCAGGTGCTGGGGATGCGGGTGGGGGAGAGGAAGACCTTTTGCCTCCCGCCCGAGGAGGCGCACGGGGAGAGCGACCCCGCCTTGATCCAAGAGATCGAGCGGGCGGTGCTCCCCCAGGCCGAGGGTCTGGCGGTGGGCATGGTGCTGGGGTTGACCGTGACCCGCGAGGGCAAGCAATATCAGGTGCCGGCCATGATCGTCACCCTTGACGAGCGCGCCGCCACCGTTGACTTCAACCACCCCCTGGCCGGCAAGACCCTGACCTACGTGGTTACCCTGGTCTCGCTCAACCAAGCCAAGGGTCAGTGAGTCGGCAGGTACTGGCCATCCTGAGCGTGGCCGGCTCCGATCCCTCGGGCGGGGCCGGGGTCCAGGCCGACATCAAGACCCTGACCGTGCTCGGGGTGTACGCGGCGGCGGCGGTGACCGCCATCACGGTGCAGAACAGCCTGGGGATGGCGTCCTGCCAGCCGTTGGCGCCGGAATTGGTCGCGGCCCAGGTGCGGGCGGTTATCTCTGATCTTAAGGTGAGCCACGTCAAGATCGGGATGATCGGCTCGCGGGCGGTGGCCCAGGCCATCGTTCAGGCGCTTGACGGCTTCACGGGCGAGATCATCTACGACCCGGTGATCTCCTCCAGCGTCGGCAGGCCGCTTTCGGCCACCGATGGCCTGGAGGGAGTCTGGCGGGTGGCCGGGCTGGCCACGGTCATGACTCCCAATCTGCCCGAACTGGCGCTTCTGGTTGACCGGCAGATCAAATCAGCCGAGCAGGCCCTGTTGGCCGGGGGGGAGCTTTTTGCCCGCCTGCCCCACCTGAAGGCGGTGGTGCTCAAGGGCGGCCACCTGGATGAGGGCCACCCGGAGGTGAGGGATTTCCTGCTCCTTCCCGGCCAGCCGCCCCTGTCCCGCCGCCATCCTAGGGTGATAACTCCCAACACCCACGGCACCGGCTGCACCTTCGCCGCCGCCCTGGCCGCCTATCACCAGCGGGGCGGCGACTACCGGCGGGCCTTCGAGCAGGCGGTTGATTTTCTGGCCCACCTATTGCAAATTAGCGCCGACTGGCGGCTTGGCCAGGGCAACGGCGGGCTTTGCCACCACCGGCTCGCAACTGGTGGTTAAGCTTGTCGCGCTGCCATTGCCTTAAAGGTGCGGGAACAACAAGCAGCGGTCAACTTGGAACTTCACGAGGTCGAGATCGATGATGAAACTGTTTAACTTCGCGCCCGTCCCGCACTGCGAGGTGCATGGCCCGCCGCGGCATCAGGTGAACAAGTCCCTGTTGTTTATGGTGCTGGTCTCGTTTTCGCTGATCGCCGGGCATGTCTGGCTGGCCGGCCCGGTTAGCCCCGCTGGCGCCACCCAGCCCTCCTTCCTGCCGCGTCTGGGCAGGGAGATGTGGGGCATCCTGTTCGATGAGGATGGCATCCTGCGGGAGCTGTACGAGATCCTGCCCTATTTCCTGGTCGGCATCTTGCTCGCCGGCTACCTGCGCACCTACAAGGTGGCGGGCAAGCTCCACGCCCTGCTCCGCCGGCATGGGGTGTTTAGCGTCTTCATCGCCTCCACCATTGGCATCATCACACCGCTGTGCGCCTGCGGGACGGTGACCACGGCGGTGAGCCTCCTGTTCGCCGGCCTGCCGCTCGCCCCGGTGATGTCATTGATGATCGCCTCCTCGCTGCTTAGCCCCTCCACCTACCTGCTCACCTTGAACGACCTGGGCCCGGAATGGACGGTGATCAGGACGGTGGCCGCCTTTGCCATGGGCATCTTCGCCGGTCTGGTGACCCACCTGCTCCGCCGTTATTTCCGTACCGACGAGCTGTTCGTCGAGGGGGCGATCACCGTCGGCGACTTCCACGACGAGGATTACCCGGACGAGCGGCTGCGCTGCAACTGCCGGCGCAAGCTCGGCAACCGGGTCGCCATGCGCACCAGGAACAAGTTTATCATCTTGCTGGCTAAATCGGTGGAGATGCTCTGGCCGGTGGGCAAGTATGTCTTGGTCGGGGTGACGATGGGGATCATCGTGGAGCGGTATGTGCCCCCGGAGTGGATCTATTGGCTGTTTGGCCGGCGGGACCCGCTGAACATCGTCTGGATCACCCTGGCCTCGGTGCCGATGTTCCTGCACCAGATCAGCGCCTCGAGCATCATCTACCACATCAAGGGCTCGCTCGACGGCACCCTGGACGGGGGGGCGGCCCTGGCCTTCATGATCGGCGGCCCGGTGACCGCCATCCCCGCCATGGTGATGTTCTGGACCATCTTCAAGAAACGGGTGTTCTTCCTCTATCTCGCCGTGTGCGTGCTGGGCACCATCATGATCTCTTATGCCTTCGAGACCTTGGTCTTCGTGCCGGGCATGGACACCGGCAACGCCCTGCTCAAGGGGGTGGCCGAGGTCAGCGGCGGCGACACCTACGCCCTGCGGAGGCAAAACGAGAATGCGCGGATCGTCATGGACCCGGGGGGCAAGGGGATCGTGGCCACCTACCACAACGACCTAAGCGGCGGCGGGGGCGTCGTTTTTGACGCCGATCCCCGGCGTTTCCGCCAATCCTCGCCGGGCCGGGACGATAACCGCGCCTACGTGGCCAACATCGCCTCCTGGCTGGACCAAAACAGCATCGCCACCGTCAAGGGCAAGATCCTGGTCTATGACTTGTCGGCGGCCAAGGGGTCAGGGGGGGGCGGCCTAAGTCCAGGGATTAGGGATAAACTCGCCCAGCGGCGGTTCACGGTGGAGGTCACTGGCCGCGGTCAGGCCCCGGAGCTTACCGCCGGGATGCTTGAAGGCTACAATCAACTTTGGCTGTTTGACGGGGCTGACTCTTCCGGCGAGCGGTTGTCTGAGCGCGAAATAAACGCCATCGCCAGTTTTGTGGACAGCGGCAGGGGCATGTTGCTGGTGGCGGGGAATTATCAGCCGGGCCGGGATAAGGACTTGGCGGTCAACAGGTTGTCGTCCCGCTACGGGGTCATCTTTGGGGGCCAGGCCAAGAACCAGGACGAGATAATGACCTCTATCGCCTCCCAGATGTTTTATCGAACATCAAAGATGCTGGGAGAGTTCCTGAAGTTTATGCACAAGACCTGATCTGGATGCCGGACGGAGAGGGGGATGATGTTTTTGGAGCAGAAATTAAAGCAATACGGGATGCCGAACGAGCAAGATCGTCGCCCAACACGGTATATCTGACTTTTGGGGACGCCATTTTAAGGACAATCAACTAACGTAACAGGAGCAGGGCATGAAGACGCAGATACTAGACATCAACCAACTGAAGAAGTTCAGCGACGACAAGCGGCATCTGGAGATCATTTGGTCGGATCACCACACCAAGATCAGCATGATCTGCATGAAGCCAGGCCAGGAGATCGTCACCCACACCCATCACGGCAACCACATCTGGATGGTGGTCGAGGGTCAGGGGGAATTCTTGACCGGCGGCAAGACCAAGACCATCGCCCCCGGCCAGATCGTGGTGGTGCCGGCCCTGGAGGATCACGGGATCAAGAACTCGTCTTCTGGTAACCTGGTCATCGCCTCTATGACCTCGCAGGGCGACTGAGCGGCTGCCGGTCGCAGGCGCTTTAAGTCATCCTGATCCGGCCACAGTCGGGGCAGACCCAGGTCGGGCCGTTGCTCAGCCCCCAGCGGTTTTCGCCAAAGCAGGCCTCGCAGATCTGAAAGCCGCAGGGGCAGTTGATGCAGAAGGGCAGCTCCCGGCGGCAGCAGTGGCAGACAAAGGATTTGCCGCCCCGTCGCCGCTGGGCGTAGGATTTTCCCTTCTCCATCGTTTAGCCCTCCTAGAGCCGGATTAGGTCTTCGTGCGCCTCTTCGTGGGGGTTGATGTGGATCATCACGTCTCCCACCTCTGGGAATCTCTTAAATACCAGGCGCTTGACCTCTTCGGCGATGGCGTGCGAGTGCTTGACCGTCAGCTCCGGGTGCATGTCCAGCTTGAGATCGACGATCACGAACTGGCCGGAGCGGCGGCAGCGGATCTCGTGCACCGCCAGGACCTCCGCCACCCCCTCGGCCAGGGCGGCGATCTCGGCGCTCAGGTTGCCGGGCGGATGTCCGTCCATCAGCTCGTGGGCCGCCCGGATGAAGGTCTGGTAGCCGATGTGGAAGATAAACAGGGCGGTGAGCCCGGCGGCCAAGGGGTCCATGATCCCTACCCCCATAAAGGCGCCGCCCACCCCAATCAGGGTGGCCACCGAGGTGATGGCGTCCTTGCGGTGATCGGTGGCGATGGCCTGCACCGCCGGACTCCCCAGCTCCGCCCCCGCCCGCAGGGTGTAACGGCAGAGGGCCTCCTTGCTGACGATGGTCAGGGCCGCGGCGACCACCGCCAGCATCATGGGCACCTGATAGCGGTGCAGGACGACATCGCGGATCGCCTGATAGAGGATGCCGCCGCCGGTTAGGAGGATGAACAGTGACACCAGGATGGCGGCCAGGCTCTCCGCCTTGCCGTGGCCGTAAGGGTGCTCGGCGTCGGAGGGCTTGCGTCCGATACGCAGGGCGAGGAAGGTGAAGAGGATGGCCACGAAGTCGCAGGCGCTCTCCACCCCGTCGGCGAACACCGCCTCCGACCTCCCGAAATGGCCGGCCAGAAGCTTGATCACCATCAGGGCCGCGTTGACCCAGAAACCCACCTTGATGATCCGATCCGCCCGGTTGAAACGCTCCGTTCTCTGCATGGGTGTTCCTTGTGCTGCTCGTTGTTCGTCTTCCGCCGCCAGATGCGAGAAATGATTTGCCACGGACGGGCGCTTAATGCTACCCTTTTTTGCGTCGTCGCCCTCATCCCTTAACCAGACCTTTCCGCCCTCATGCTTCTCGCCATCGACATTGGCAACAGCCATACCGTGATCGGCGTTTTTGTCGGCCAGGCGCTTGTCCACCACTGGCGCCTCACCAGCAACCGCAATCAGACCGGAGACGAGATCGCCCTGGCCCTGCGCGGCCTGTTCGGGATGGAGGGGCTGTCCCCCGCCGACCTGGCCGGGGCGATTCTGGCCAGCGTGGTGCCGCAGATAAACGGTAACTGGCTGGCCGCCTGCCGCGCCTTGGGCCTTTCGCCGCTCTTGGTTGACCACCAGACCCCTGCCGGGATGCCGATTCTAATCGACAACCCCGCCGAGCTGGGGGCCGACCGGATCGTCAACGCCGTGGCCGCTTACCACCGCCATGGCCAGGCCCTGATCGTCGTCGATTTTGGCACCGCTATTACCTTCGATTGCGTCTCGGCCCGGGGCGAGTATCTGGGCGGGGCCATCGCCCCCGGCCTGGGGATCGCCATCGAGGCCTTAGGCAGCCGGACGGCCCGCCTGCCTAGGGTGGACATCAACGTCTCCCCGCCGCCAGTCATCGGCACCAATACCGTCACCGCCATCCAGTCCGGCATCCTTTACGGCTACGGTGGCCTGGTGGAGGGGCTGATCGCCCGGATGCGGGAGCGTTTCGCCCCCCAGATTCCCAAGGTTATCGCCACCGGCGGCATGGCGGAGCTGATCGCCCCTTACGCCCCTTCGCTTAAGATTATCGAGCCTTGGCTTACCCTGGAAGGACTTCGTCTGCTCCATGAGTGCCGAAGCTAAACGCCCCATCCTCCCGCCCCGCCTGCGGCCCGGAGACGTTCTAGGCCTGGCCGCCCCTGCCGGGCCCATCGCCCCCGAGGTCTTGCGGCAGGGGATCGAGCTGCTCGAGGGGGCGGGGCTTAAGTTGAAGTACGCCCCTGATCTCGACCGGCGGGAGGCCTATCTGGCCGGGACGGACGAGCGGCGACTGGCCGAGCTGCACCGGCTGTGGGACGACGACCAGGTCAAGGCCATCCTGGCGGTGCGGGGCGGCTATGGCTGCGCCCGGCTGCTCTCGGGGCTTGACTTCGATCTTATTGCCAGAAAGCCAAAAATACTGCTAGGTTTTTCCGATCTAACCACCCTGCTCAACGCCATCTGGCGGCGGACGGGGTTGGTCACCTACCACGCCCCCCTGCTCTCCACCCTGGCCCGCGATGGCCGTCCGGCCCTGCTCGACGCCTTAAACGCCCTGGCCCCCAACGCCGATCAGCCCCCGCCGCTTAAGGGCCTGGAGGTGCTGCGCCCTGGCCGGGCCCAGGGGCCGCTCCTGGGCGGCAACCTGACCTGCCTCGTCCACCTGTTGGCCACCCCCTACGAGCCGGATTTGACCGGGGCCATCCTGCTGCTAGAGGATGTCAACGAGCCGGCCTACCGGTTGGATCGGATGCTCACCCAGCTTGGCCTCTCCGGGCGTCTCGATCGGATCGCCGGGGTCATCCTCGGAGAATTTTTGGGAGGAGATGGTCAGGCTATCGGCGATCTGGAGTTGATTTGGCGGCGGGTGCTGGCCTTGACCAACCATTTGGTGCCGGTGTGGGCCAACTTCCCGGTCGGCCACGGCCCCCGTAATATCCTGCTGCCGATAGGCCTCCCGGTGATGATGGACAGTGATTCCGGCCGCTTGCGGTTATTGGACGCGGGGTGGCGCTAGGCCTGGCCCTGCGCGAAGAGGGCCGTCACCTCGGCCTGGATGAGACCCGCCAGCTCCTGTCTGTCCCCGGCCTTGAAGCGCGAGATGTCGAGGGGTTGCCCCAGGCGGATGGTCACCGGCCCGGACTGGGCCAACAGCCGGCCCTTGGCCAGTACCTTGTGGGTGCCGATGATAGCCATCGGCACGATGGGCACCCCGGCCTTGATGGCCAGCATCATGGCCCCGCTCTTGAACGGATGGATCTGGCCGTCCGGGCTGCGGGTGCCCTCCGGGAAGATGATCACCGAGGTGCCGCCGGCGATCCGCTCCGCCGCCTCGTTTAGGCTCTGCAAGGCCTGCCGGCCCCGGGAGCGATCCACCGGGATATACCCCGCCAGCCGCATCCCCCGCCCGAAGACGGGCACCGCGAACAACTCCTTTTTGGCCAGCCAGCGGAAGTCGATCCCCAGATAGCCCTGAAGGGCGAAGATGTCGAACTGACTCTGGTGGTTGGCGGCGAAGATGTAGCTCTGACGCGGGTCGAGCCCCTCCTTGCCCAGTACCGTCACCCGCGCCCCGGCCAGCCGGCAGATGGCCCGGGCCCAGAGCTGGGGCAGAATTTGGGCCTTGAGGGCGGAGAGCCGGAAGCAGACGACGAGCAAGATGGCGGCGAGACTGGTGATGCCGGTTAGGATCGGGGTGGCGATCAAGACCGTAACTGCCCGTGGGTATTGGGTGAATCGCATGTCAATCCTCGCTTTCTTGAGTCCCTCTGGAAGGTAGGGACGACGGGGAGGGAAACAGGGGGAATATCGTGTTGATTTCGTTGACCTTGCAAGGTATCATGGCCCGCATTGCAAGACAACGTAAAAAAGGCCGGATAGAGCCATGCGCCAGCGTCAGAGACCGGATCCGTTCGGGGAGATCACCATCGCCAGGCCCGAGCCCGTAGTGGGCCCGCAGCCGGCGGCGGAGGGCCGGAGCGGGACGCCGCCCGCGCCGCCTCCCCCGCGTCCCCGGCCTTCCCTCCTGCCCATGCTCCGGCGCTGGGCGCCGCGCCTACTGGCCGGCGCTTTGCTGCTTTACCTCTTCTCAGGATACCTGCTCGTCCCCTACCTGATGCGGGTTACGCTTCCCCAGGCCCTGGGCCGGCGGCTTGATCGTCCGGTCACCATCGGGCTGGCGGAGTTCGATCCCCTATCCCTGCGGCTCACCTTGCATAACGGCATCGTCGGCCCCCGGCTCTCCGATCCCGCCGACAAGGTGGACCCGATTCTCTCCTTCTCCCAGCTCACGGTCAGGCTGGCGGTGATGCGCTCGTTGGTCGAGCGGGCAGTGGTCTGCCGGGAGCTTACCATTGATCGGCCCTTCCTGCACCTGGTGCGCGATCAGGACAAGCGTTTCAATATCCAGAGCCTGACGGTCGAGGATCTCCCGCCGGGCCTCGCCCTGTTGAGCCGGCTGGCGGTCTTCTGGTCCCGGCGCTACTCCTTGAACAACCTTGCCCTTGGCAAGGGCGAGTTGATCTACGACGACCTGCCCTCCGGCAAGACCCACACCGTGCGCGATCTGGACTTGAGCCTGCCCGTGCTGGCCAACATCGATTACCAGGAGGGGGGGCTTGCCCCCAGCTTCCGGGCCCTGGTGGACGGCGCCCCCATCGAGATGCGCGGCCAGGCCCGTCTGGGCCAGGGGCCGGTGGCCGCCACCTTAAATCTCAAGATGACTGACCTCGATCTGACCGCCTACGCCGGTTACCTGCCTGCCCGGCTGGGCATCCAGGCGGTGAGTGGCCGGGCCGACCTTGACCTGACCCTGACCTACGACGCCCGGGACCAGGCGGGTCTGCGGCTGGCCGGCTCGGCGGCCCTGCGCTCGACGCAGATCGACGGCCCCTGGGGGCAGCTCCATCTTGAGTCGGGGCGGGTGAGGGGTTGGCTGGCCCCCTTCGGCGGGCGCTTCCACGCCGAGGAGGTCTCCTTGAATCAACCCTTCTGGCAGCGTCAGGCTAATACCGGCCCGCCTTGGCGGGATATCGTCGGGGTGCTGCTGGTACCCGCCGCCGGAGAGGGGGCGGCCTTGCCAGCCATCGATCACCTGCGGGTCAGCCAGGGCGATATCCGGACCCTGGCCGCCAGCGCCGAGCAGTCACGCGACTGGCAGGCCATCGACCTGTCGCTGGACGTGTCCGGCCCCGCCGCCGGCGGCCAGGGCGCCCCGTCCCAGGTGCTCTTCTCCCTGACTGGCCATGACGCCTCGGGCTGCGGCTTGAACCTCCAGGGCAGCGCCATCACCGCCCCCTTCGCGGCCAAGGGCCTGGCGGTGATCAGCGGCATGGGCCAGGGTGAGTTGCGGGATCTGGGGCAGGCGGCGGGCCTGGCCCTGCCAGTGGTGGGGGGCACGGTCGAGCAGTTGCAGGCCAACTTCACCCTGGGTCGGGATGGGGAGCGGCAACTGGCCTTAAGCCTCGCCCCCTTAAGTGTCCAGGCTCAGGACCTGGTGCTGGAAGAGGACGGCCAGCGTCTGGTGGTGCCGGTGTGGCAGAGCGAGCAGGGCTCCTTTTCCCTGGCCGATCGGGTGTTGAACCTGGGCCGGGTGCATCTGGAGCAGGCCGCCTTGGTGGTGCGGCGCAAGAGCGACGATGGAGAAATCAGGGGTTTTTGGGGGGCGGCGGCGTTCGGTCAGACGGCGGGTGGCCAGTCTTCTGCCCCGGCGGTGACCATCAGCGGCCTGACGCTTGAAAACTCCAGCCTGCGGCTGATCAACCAGGGGCCGCCGGACATCGAGCTTAACCTGGCGCGGCTCGATCTCAAGGTGGACGGCCTGGAGGCCGGACGAGCCCACGGCTTCACCGTGGCGGCGATGCTGGACGACCAGTGGCCGGTGCAGGGCTCGGGCAGCTTCACCCTTTCTCCCTTTGCCGCCAGTTTGAACCTTCAGGCCAGCGACCTGCCCCTCTCCGACTTCGCGCCGGTCTTAAACCGCTACTTCGCCCTGCCGATGCAGGGGCGGCTGGCCGTGGACGGGGTCTTGAGCCTGCCCAGCCTGAACTACCAGGGCGGGTGGACGATCACCGATCTCGCGGCCCCGCCCTTCAGTTGTCGTCAGGTGCGGGGCGAGGGCACGGCGCTCGTCTTAAAACCCCTGTCCTTTTCCCTGGATAAGTTGGCCCTTGACGGCCCCTCGCTGCAGATCACTGCGAGCGACCGGGCCATGCCCCGTTTCCCCTCCCTCTGGCAGCCCGGCTGGGCGCCGGTCGCGAGCGGCGCCCAGGCCCGGGTGGCGGTCAGGCGGATCGAGGTTAGTGACGGGACCCTGATCTACGATTTCCCCGGCCCTCCGGGCCTGGTGCTCACCACCCGCAAGCTTACCGGCTCGCTTGTCGATTGCCTGGCCGTTCGGGGGCAGGGGCTCCCCTTTTCCCTGACGGGGGAGGTGGAGGGCGCGGCCGAGCTTGCCGCTCAGGGAACGCTGTCGCCCTTCACCGATCCGCCGGGCCTTACCTTGGGCGTAAGCCTCAAGGGTCTGCCCTTGACCTCCCTGGCCCCGGTCCTGGAGCCGAGTTGGGGATTCACCGTCCAAGGGGGGCGGCTGGATTTTGCCAACCGTCTGACCATGGCCGACAACCAGCTTCACGATCAGGCCCAGCTCGTCTTTGCGGGGTTGAAGCTTGGCCGGCCCCTGGCGGCGGAGGCGATCAGGTCCATCGGTGCGGCCTGGCGGAATTTACCCCTGGCCCAGGCGGCGATGCAGGACGCGGGCGGAAAAATTGCCTTTACCGTCCCCATCGACGGGCGGATCGACGCCGGCTTTACCTATCAGGAAGGGTTGCGCAACTACCTGAATCAGGTGCTTTTAAAGGCGGCGGTGTCGCCGGAGCGGCTGTTGGGCGAGGGCCGGCCATTGCTTGAGGCGGTGGCCTTTGCCCCTGGTTCGGCCAGGGTTCCCGCCGCCGCCGAGGACGGCTTGCGGCGACTGGCGGTGGTGCTGCAAGGGCGGCCCCTGTTGGCGGCGCGACTTTCGGCCTATGCCGATCGGCTCTCCGACCTCAGGGCCTTGAGCCGGGCATCGGGCGAGGCGGCGGCCAGGGCGGACGAGGCGCTGCTGGCCCTGGCCGGGCGCCGGGGGCAGGCGGTCGCAAGCTTTTTGCTCGATCAGGGGGTGGCGGCCAACCAGTTGCGCCGGGCCGACCCCCAGGTGACCGGCCCAGGCGAGTCGGGGTTGAACGCCCGCCGGGTGGCGATCGATCTGGCGGTGGCGGCGGAGTAGGGGAGAAAAGGCTTGACAATCGTAAATCAGCATATAAATAATCATTTGTATGAAGGCGGCCAGCATCTGAGGCGTGATGAAAAAAACGATCCCAGCCGAAGAGTGGGCGAGCGAGGCCCTGCAAACCGTGGCTGCGCTTGCCAAGGCCCTGGGGGACGAGAATCGTCTGCGGGTGCTGCTCTCGGTGGCCGCCGGCAAGAAGCCGGTGTCGGCCATCGTGGCCGAGGTGAAGCTTTCCCAGCCCCTGGTCTCCCATCACTTGAAGGAGTTGCGGCGGGTGCTCCTGGTGCGGGTGGAGCGGAGCGGGCCCTTTGTCTTCTATGAACTTAGCGACCCGCGGCTGCCATCGTTGCTCGCCGCCCTGCGCGGCATCGGCGATGATCTTATCCGTAACCGGACTACGTTGAGATGATGAAGGATGACTGCCCCGGCCCGACCGGCTGGGAGCCCTTGGAAACGGAATTGGAGGTGGAAGAGGCGGTGGCGGTGCTTGCCGCTCAGCTCGCCCGGTTGCTGCCGCATCTGGCCGAGGAGCGGCGGCTCGCGGTACTCGCCGCCCTGGCGGGCGGGGGAGGGGGCGGCGACAAGCTGGCGAGCCTGGTGCACCTCTGACTGGCCGAGTGCACGGACGAAGGTGTCGATCCGACTCACATGTGTCAGACCCTGGTCAACAAGGTGGCCCGTTCCCGGCAACTGGTGGCCATCGCCGAGCCGGAGCTCTTGGTGCTCTTCGAGGAGTGGCTGGAGGAACTGGAGGAGGAGACCCGGCGTTGGGCTGACCAAGGCCAGGACAGCGCCCCGGCCCTTGCCGAGCGGCTGGGGGTGTCGCTCATCGGGGCCCAGTTCCTGCTCGGCAAACTGAAACGCGAGCGGCGACGGTAGCCGTCAATCAAAAACATCAGCCAAGGGAGGCAAGTCGATGATTACCGTCCATTTTTTCTTAAATGACCCGCACGGCAAGTCCTGAAGCCACTTTCTGGAGATGCTGCCCAGGTTGGGCGCTAAATATCCCATCGCCATCGAGACCACCACCAAGACCCGCGACGAGTACCGTTCGGATGAGTATTTCGCCCTCGACCTGCCGCTGGCGCCAGCGGTGACGGTGAACGGCGAGATCATCACCGAGGGGGCGGACGTGGAGGAGGAGGTGCTGGAGACGGCCATCCGCAGGCATTGCGGCCTGGCCGGCACCTGACGTTAACCACGGAGGACCGACGATGAATCCGGTGAAGAAGGTCTCCATCATGATCATGCACGACGAGTTGTGCCAGGTGTTCAACGGTCTGATGACCGCCTTGAGCCTGCTGCGGGCCGGGGCCGTGGTTACGGTCTTTTTCGGTTCCCGGGGGGTCAATGCCGTGCACCGGGAAAAGGTTGGCCAGCTCGTCTGCCTGCCCGACCAGCCCGAGGAGCTGCGCCGGCGGGTGACGGAGCGCATGGAGGCCATGAACCTGCCCCAGCCCGAGGAGCTGCTGCTCATGCTTAACCTGGAGGGGGCACGGCTCTTGGCCTGCCCCTTGAACAAGGAGGTCTTTGAGTTCACCGATCGCGACCTGGTGGACGGCGTCACCCTGGCCGACCCCGCCACCTACTACACCGAGGTGATGCTGGCGGCGGACATGAATCTCACCTTTTAACCGGAGGCTTTTCATGGTAAAAATTGTGGTGCTGGGCGGGTCGTTCGGCGGGCTGACCGCGGCCCTGGAGCTCAAGCGGCGGCTGGGAGGACGGGCCGAGGTGACGGTGGTCAGCGACGACGACCGTTTCGTCTTTCTGCCCTCCCTGCCCTGGGTGATCATGGGCTGGCGCCGGCCGGCGGACATCACCCTTAGGGTGAGCGACATCCTCTCCCCCCGGGGTATCGCCTTTGTCAACGAGGCGGCGCTGGCCATCGACCCGGAGGAGCGGCGGGTGGCCACCGCCAGCCGCCAGCTCGCCTATGATTACCTGGTGGTCTCCACCGGCCCGCGCCTGGCCTTTGACGAGATCCCAGGCCTGGGGCCGAGCGGGCATACCGACTGCTCCTTCACCCTGGATCACGCGGCCAAGACCGCCCGGGCCTGGAAGGCGATCCTCGAAGACCCCGGCCCGGTGGTGGTGGGTTCCTCGCAGATGGTGAGTTGCTTTGGCCCCTCCTACGAGCTGGCCTTTGAGATGGACGCCGAGCTGCGGCGCCGCAAACTGCGCCACCGGGTGCCGATCCTCTACCTAACCTCCGAGCCCTATGTCGGCCACATGGGGGTGGGTGGCCTGGGCAACTCCCGCCGCTTCTTCGAGGACGAGTTCGCCGAGCGGGAGATCAAATCCCTGGTCAACCAGGCCATCGAGGAGGTGACACCGGGAGAGATCAGGTTGAAAGATGGAACCCGGATTCCCTTTAAGTTCGCCATGATCGCCCCGCCCTTCACCGGGGTCGAGGCGGTCAAGCCCCTGGGCAACCCGCGCGGCTTCATCGCCGTCGATCAGTTTTACCGGCACACCAAATACCACAACATCGCGGTGATCGGGGTGGCGGTGGCCATCGCCCCGCCCGAGCCAACCCCGGTGCCGGTGGGGGTGCCGAAGACCGGCTTCATGACCATCAAGATGGCCAAGCTCGCCGCCCACTCCCTGGCCGCCGAGATCACTGGCGGCCCGTCCCCTGGCCCCGAGACGCTTTCGGTGCTCTGCATGATGGACATGGGCAAGACCGCGGCCCTGATGAAGGCCTCGCCCCTGCTTCCCCCCCGTCAGGAATCCTACACCAAGAAGGGGTGGTGGGTGAAGGGGATGAAGACCGGTTTCGAGCGTTACTTCCTCTACAAGATGCGCCACGGTTACAGCCAGTGGCCTTAAGGACGGCGGGGAGAGATGCATTTTTCTTGGCAACTGCTATCTTTTGTTGCAAGAAAAGACCAGGGAGAAAAAAATCATGTCCCCGCTTGCAAGAATTCAAAAATTCTATTAAATGCTAAAAATCTTCCGCATCCCGAACTTAACTTAAAAGCACCGTCAAGGTCGGCTCGCTCGGATGCCGGGAGTTCAGATTCCCTCGCGACCCCAGGTTTCGACTATGCGGATTAGAATAAATATCCTTCCCCTGGCCCTGCTCCTCTGGGGGCTGCTCCTGTCCGTCCCAGGCTGGGCCGCCGAGGCCGGCGGCCCTCCCCCCAGTTCCTTCACCCTGCGCGAGGCGCTAAGGTTCGCCTTGGCCAACAGCCCGGATGGCGCCATCGCCCGCCAGCGGCTCCGGGCCGCCCAGTCGGCCATTGATCTCGCGCGCTCCAGTTCCCGACCGCAACTGTCCTTTTCCTCCCAATACAGTCAGACCGACGCCCCGATGTATTCCTTTGGCAACATCTTGAATCAGGGCGAGTTCTCCAATCAGATCAACTTCAACGACCCCGGCCGCACCGACAGCGTCAACGCCGGGGTGCAGGTGGGGCTTCGTCTTTACGACGGGGGCCGCGATCGGGCCGGGGTGCGGGCTGCCGCCTCCCAGGCCGACGCCGCCCGTCAGGATCTTTCTGCCGTCCAGGCCCGGCTGGCCTTCGAGGTGGCGCGGGCCTTTGCCGCCATTGTCCAGGCCCAGGAGGTCGTCGCTGCTAACCAGTCGGCGGTGGGGGCGGCGGCGGCCTCCCTCAAGGTCGCCCAGGCCCGGCAGGAGGCGGGGGTGCTCTTGGCCGACGCGGTGCTGGATTTGAAGGTGCAGCGGGCCCAGGCCGAGGAAAATCTGATCCGGGGCCAGCAGGGGTTGCGGGTGGCCAGGAAGGTCTTTCTGACCCTGCTCGGCATCGGGCGGGGGCCTGTCGAGGTGCGCATAGAGCCGGGGCCGGGCGAGGTGCCGCCCCCGGAGGGCGCCGCCGGCCAGCGTTTCGAGCTTAAGGCCCTTGACGCCCAGATCAAGTCAGCCGAGGCCCAGGTGCGGCAGAGCCGGGCGGGCCTCTATCCGGCGGTGGATGGCTTTGCCGGCTACCAGGCGGAGTATGGCAGCATCACCGGCGGCAGCGGCAACGCCTGGCAGGCCGGGGTGAAGATGCGCTACCCGCTCTCCGACGGGGGACGTACCCAGGCCGAGATCGCCGGCAGCGAGGCTAGGCTCGAGGAGTTGCGGGTCCAGCGCCGCAAGCTTGAGTTGGGGATCGGCCTGGAGGTCGAGCAGGCCCGGGCCGCCTTGAAGGAGGCGGACGAGCGCCTGCGGGTCACCGGGGACACCGTGGCCCAGGCCGAGGCCAGCGCCGAGATCAACCGGGCCCGTTTCGGAGAGGGGGTGGCCTTGTCGTCCGATCTGATCGCGGCGGAGAACCGCTTGACTGGGGCTCGGGTCAGCCGGGCCACCGCTACCGCGGGCCGGCAGGTGGCCATCGCCGACCTGCGCCAGGCCTTGGGCCTGCCCCAGTTTGACGACCTGCCCTCGGAGGAGGCGCCGACGGGAAAGTGACCAAGTCAGTCGTCAACCGCGCCCCGCGCCTGCTATATCGTCCCTTTTGCTTAGCCATCGGCTAGTTTTTACGAGACCATCATCTTTAAATAAGGTGTAACCAAATGGATTTATCACGTGGATTTTCTCAGCCCCTGGTCGTTGTCCTGGCCGGTTGCCTGCTGGCGTTGCCGGTGGGCGGCTGCAAGCAGGCGGCGGAATCGGCGCCGGCCCTGGCGCCGCCCGCCGCCCCCATCGCGGTACAGGTGTCCACCGTCAGCGTCGGTCAGGCCGAGGGCCAGAACGAGGCGGTGGGCACGGTGGCGGCGGCACACCGGGCGGTGATCGCCGCCAAGGTCACCGGCAGCATCGTCGAGATGCCGGTTAAGTTGGGCGACTCGGTAAAGGCTGGCGATCTTCTGGTTAAGATCAGCGCTGCCGAGATCGCGGCCCGGCTGGCCCAGGCCGAAACCGCGGTCGGCCAGGCCCAGCGCAACCTGGAGCGGGAGCAGCGGCTGCTCGCCAAGAACGCCTCCACCACCGAGACGGTGAAGAACCAACAGGACGCCCTGCGGCTGGCCGAGGCCGCCAGCAGCGAGGCCAGGGTCATGCTGGGTTACGCCACCATCCACGCCCCCTTCGCCGGGGTGGTCTCCAGCAAGCCGGCCAGCGCCGGCGATCTGGCCACGGTGGGGGCGCCGCTCTTGACCTTGGAGAACCCCGACCATCTGCAGGCGGTGGTTTCGGTGCCCGAGGCCCAGGTGCTGGCCATTAAGTCCGGGGCGGCCCTGGAGCTCCAAGTGCCCGCCGCCCAGATCGAGGTCACCGGCAAGGTGGCGGAGATCGCCCCGACCGCCGACGCCGCCTCCCGCACTGCCACCGTCAAGCTCGACCTCCCGGCCAATTCCAGCCTGCGGCCCGGCCAGTTCGTGCGGGTCTTCCTGCCCGGCGCCGTGCGTCGGACGATCACGGTGCCGGCCGCCGCCGTCAGCTACTTCGGCCAGATGGAGCGTCTGTTCGTGGTGGACAACAACACCGCCCACCTGCGGCTGATCCGCGTTGGCCAGGGGCATGACGGCCAGGTCGAGGTGCTCTCGGGCGTCAACCCCGGCGATCAGGTGGTGGTCAAGACGGACAGCCCGCTCACCGACGGGCACCCGGTCAAGGTCGCGCCATGACCCAGCACAGCTCAAGCCGTCCCGGCTTCGCCGGCCGGCTGGCCGCCTTCTTCGTCGATTCCAAGCTGACCGTGATCGGCATCATCGCCTCCCTGCTCATGGGGGTGTTCGCGGTGGTTATGCTGCCCCGGGAGGAGGAGCCGCAGATCAAGGTGCCGATGATCGACGTGATGGTCTCCATGCCCGGCGCCAGCCCCAAGGAGGTGGAACAGTTGGTCTCCATCCCCATGGAGAAGCTGCTCTACGAGCTGCCGGGGGTCGAGTACATTTACTCCACCTCCATGCCGGGACAATCCCTGCTCATCGTCCGTTTCTATGTCGGCTACGACCAAGAGAAGGCCATCGTCAGCTTAAACCAGAAGCTTGCCACCAACTTCGACCGCATCCCGCCGGGGGTGTCGCCGCCGCTGGTCAAGCCCCACAGTATCGACGACGTGCCCATCCTGGCGCTCACCCTGCACAGTAAGAGCTACGACCATTACACCTTGCGCCGGCTGGCGGCCCAGGTTGACGACGTGATCAAGGACATCCCCCTGGTGTCGGAGACCACGATCATCGGCGGCGTAAGACGCCAGGTGCGCGTCCTCTTCGACCCCGCCCGGCTGGCGGCCCGGGGCCTCTCGGTGACCGATATCGCCGGCCGGCTGCGGCAGGCCAACCGGCAGGTGGTCTCAGGCGAATTGCCGGAGATGAACCGGGAGGTCATCCTGCAAACTGGGCTTTTCCTGTCCTCGGCCAAGGAGATCGGCCGTCTGGTGGTGGGGGTTAATGAGGGCCGACCGGTGTATCTAAACGAGGTGGCGACCGTCGTGGACGGCCCCTCCGAGCCCGACAACTACGTGCTCTACGGCCAGGGACATGGCCAGCCGGAAGAGGCGGCGGTGACCATCTCGGTGGCCAAGCGGCCGGGGGCCAACGCCGTGCAGGTGGTGGACTCAATCCTGAAGAAGATCGATGCCGTCAAGGGCAGTCTCATCCCCTCCGAGGTCAAGGTCTCGGTCACCCGCGACTACGGGGCGACCGCCGCCGAGAAGTCCAACGAACTGCTCCTGCACATGGGGATCGCCGTCTTCGGGGTCACCCTGCTGATTCTCATTTTCCTGGGCTGGAGGGAGTCGATCATCGTTCTCTTGGCCATCCCCTCCACCCTGTCGCTCACCTTGCTGCTTTTCTACCTCTACGGCTATACCTTAAACCGCATTACCCTGTTTGCCCTGATCTTCTCCATCGGCATCCTGGTGGACGATGCCATCGTGGTGGTGGAGAACATCGTCCGCCACCTGCGCCTGCCCTCCAGCCAGCGAAAACCCATGCGGGTGATCGCGGTCGAGGCGGTGAACGAGGTCGGCAACCCCACCATCCTCGCCACCTGGGCGGTGATCGCCGCCATCCTGCCCATGGCCTTTGTCGGCGGGCTGATGGGCCCCTACATGCGGCCTATCCCCATCGGCTCCTCGGCGGCCATGGTCTTCTCGCTCATCATCGCCTTCACCGTCACCCCCTGGGCCGCCATCCGGGTGCTGAAACGGCATGTGCCCTTCCGTTCCGATGACGACCTGGACGAACTGGAGGAAGAGGAGCAGGATCACGCCCCGGTGGACTTCTTCACCCGGCTCTACCACCGGTTGATGGAGCCGTTGCTTCATAACGCCGGCTGGCGGGCCTTGTTTTTCCTGGTGGTGATCGGCCTGTTGCTCGGCGCCTGCTCGATGGTCTATTTCGGGCTGGTTAAGGTCAAGATGCTGCCCTTCGACAACAAGAGTGAGTTTCAGATCATCTTGAACATGCCCGAGGACTCGACCCTGGAGGAGACGGCCCAGGTGGCCAGGGAGATGGCCGCTGCCGCCGCCAAGCAGCCAGAGGTGATAAACTACCAGGTTTATGCCGGCACAGCGGCGCCTTTCAACTTTAACGGCTTGGTGCGCCACTATTTCCTGCGCGGCGGGCCAGCCGAGGCGGACATCCAGGTCAACCTGCGGCCCAAGTCCGAGCGGACGGCCCAGAGCCACGAGATCGCCAAGCGCGTCCGTCCGGCGGTGGCGGCCATTGCCAAGAGGTACGGGGCCCGGGTGGCGGTGGCCGAGGTGCCGCCCGGCCCGCCGGTGCTCCAGACCCTGGTGGCCGAGATCTACGGCCAGAGCGATCGGGAGCGGGAGAAACTGGCCGCCAAGGTCAAGGAGATTTTCAACTCGACCCCTGGGGTGGTGGATATCGACTGGTACCGGGAGGTGCCCCGCCAGAAGACGGTGCTGACGGTGGACAAGGAGAAGGCGGCCCTGCACGGCATCTCGGAGGCGGAGGTAGCCCAGGTGATCGAGACGGCGGTCAAGGGGATGCGGGTCGATCTCTTCCATCAGCCCCGGGACAAGGAGGCGGTGCCGATCATTATCCGCCTGCCCGAGGCCCAGCGGGCCAAGATCGACGACATCCTAAACCTGCAACTTCGGGCCGGCAACGCGCCGGTGATGGTGCCGCTCAGAGAGCTGGTGCGGGTGGTGAGCCGCCCGGTTGCCCAGCCGATCTACCGTAAGAATTTAAAACCGGTGATCTACGTCACCGGCGACGTGGCCGGGGCGGCGGAAAGCCCGGCCTATGCCATCTTCGCGATGAACAAGAGGCTCGCCAAGCTCGATGGCCGCGACTACGGCGGCTCCACCGCCAAGATCCCCATCTACAACCTAAAGCAGCCCTTTACCGAGATCGCCCCGGCCATCAAGTGGGACGGCGAGTGGCACATCACCCTCGAGGTCTTCCGTGACCTGGGCCTGGCCTTCTGCGTGGTGATGATCCTGATCTACATGCTGATGGTGGGCTGGTTCAAGGACTACCTGGTGCCCCTGGTGGTGATGGCGGCCATCCCCTTCTCTTTGATCGGCATCCTGCCCGCCCACTGGGCCTTGGGGGCCTTCTTCACCGCCACCTCGATGATCGGCTTCATGGCCGGGGCCGGGATCGTGGTGCGCAACTCCATCATCCTGGTGGACTTCATCGAGCTGCGCCTGAGCCACGGGCTGCCCCTGGCTGAGGCGGTGGTGGAGGCGGGGGCCATCCGGTTTAGGCCCATGCTGCTCACCGCCCTGGCGGTGGTGGTGGGGGCCTCGGTGATCCTCGCCGACCCCATCTTCCAGGGCCTGGCCATCTCGCTGATGTTCGGCGAGATCGCGAGCCTCTTGATCAGCCGCATGGCGGTGCCGGTGCTCTACTACATGCTGCGCCGTCACCATCCTGGATCGCCCCGGGAGATGGCGGGGCACGAGTTCTTCGTATAATCGGCTAGGCCCGGCGCCAGCAGTAGGGGTCCCGGGTTTGCAGGGGATTAAGCCCTAGGCCGTGACCCACCGCCAGACAGCCGCCGCAGCGGGGTTGAACCGGGCAGCCGGCGCAGGCTAGGCTGCCTGTCCGGTAGGTGATGGCGGCGGCCGAGTCGTAAATTGTGGCCAGGTCTTGCCGGGTGAGGTTGCCCAGGGGGGAGGGGAATTTCCGGCAGGCATGCACCTCCCCGTCCGCCAGCACCGCCAGAAAATCGAAGGCCGCCCCGCAGCCGTGCCCGGTACAGCCGCCAAACATTCGACCCTGCCCCTGCTCGTCCAATATCAGGTTGAACAGGTTGTCCTTCAGCCCCAGGATGGGGTTGTCTCGCGTTGCCCTCAGGTACTCCAAAAGAAAATCCCGGTACGATTCCCGCCTTGCCCCCGCCAGAGTGGCTCCCTCGCCCACCGGGGCCAGGCGGTTGAAGGTAAAGAGATCGGTCCGGCCCCGCAACCGTTCGGCGAGCGGCAGCACCTGGGCCTGGTTGGCCTGGGTCAAGGTCATCATCACCAGCGAATATACCCCCAGTTGGCGCAGGAGGGGCAGAAACTCCATTGTCCGCCGGTAATGCCCCGGCCCCCGGATGGCGTCGTTGTGTTCCTCTAGGCCTTCCAGGCTCACCTGGTAGAAGAGGGGCTTGGCGATGGCGATCAGCCCGGCCAGTTGAGGCTGGGAGACGGGGTTGCCCAGCACCGCCACCCGCAGGCCACGTTCCACCGCCCCTTGGTAGAGGGTGAAAAAGTGGGGGGCCAGGAAGGGGTTGCCGCCGGTGAAGCTCACTTGGCCTTGCACCCGGCGGGCCGCGCAGAAGCGGACGAGATCGTCCAGGAGGGCGAGCCCCTGGTCAAGGGGCAGGGTATCCCGGCGGCCTCGGTCGTAGCAGTGGCGGCAGTGCAGGTCGCAGGCCTGGGTGAGATGCCATTGCAGGGTAAATACCGGGGCGGTGGTAAATTCCTCCCCTGCCGGGCCGGGATCGGTGGCCCAGGGCCGGCGCAGGCGGGGGGGAGGGGCGAGGATTAGGCCCTTGGCCACCCCCTGTTGGATCGCCTCCTCGGATAGGCGAGCCGCCAGGGGAGTGGCGGCCAAGTCCGCCTGGCAGTCGGGATCGGCAAGTAGCTTTAGGGCCAGAAGGTCGGCGTCGTTCGCCTCCTCCACCCTTGGCCGGCCGGAGCCGGGTTCGAGCCAGAGCAGGATGAAGACGCCGGGGGCGGGCGACGGCGGGGGGGCAGGGGCGGAAAGCAGCCGGTCGAGCCCCCTAAAGCCTACCGGCACCAGGCGCAGGGTAGGGTTTGGCTGACACTGCCCGTCCTCCTCGGCCAGGGCGGCTGGAGGCGGCTGCTGGGCCAGGGCGAGGAGTTGGCTTTCGACCCGGAAGAGGTCGGGTAGGAAGGCCGGCAGCCGTCCTTGGCCCGCCAGAAGCGCCATTTGTGCCTGGCAATCCTCGGGGTTCAACTCGGTCAGCAGGCGCTCGAAGACCGCCCGGGCCGCCGGGAGCAGCGCCGAACGGCAGGCGTTATGGTTAGGGTGGGGGGTGAGCATCGGGTGGCGGCTGTCGCGGGCACAAAAAAAGGCAGGAGCCCTGCCTTTTTTTGTGCCCGGTGCCCTGCTGGTCAAGGCATGATTATTTACCTGGCAGTGCCTCTTGGACTTGCTCCTGCACCTTCTCTTGAACTTTTTCCCGCACCTTTTCCTTTGCCTGCTCGGTGGCGGCATCTTGAACCTGGGTCGCGTTCATATCCATGCCGGTGGCGGCATCCTTGCCCATGTCGGCCGCGCCTTGCATCTGGCTGTTCATGCCGTCGCCGGCGGGATCCGTATTCATCATCCCGCTCCCCATCTTGGCACCGCCGCAGCCACTGCCGCCCGTTCCCGCATTGCCGCCGCCTCTTGCCCCCGCCGTTCCCGTAGTCATTAGCAATCCCGCCCCGGATAGCAGGCCGGCGATGCCGACCCCGGCCAACAACTTTTTGATTTCTTTGGTGTCCATGGTTCCTCCGTGGAGTTAACAGGTGGTAAGTTTCGAGCCGACCTCCAGGTTGGTTTTCATCCCTGGGATTGGGTTGCCCGGCCAAACAGTAATTATTCCCGATTATATCTTCAAAATAGCAGCCGCCAGTTGGCCTGTCAAGTTAAAATGCACTATTGAAAAACTGGCAAATAAATTTTAAAT
>JAJXUT010000104.1 GCA_021782655.1 Deltaproteobacteria bacterium | reverse complement strand
CCCGGACTGGTCAGCCGATCCCGGATCACCTGCACCAGCCGGGCGGGCCAGAACCTTGGGTCTTCCCTAACCAGCCGGTCGATATATGCCCGTCTGGTTAGGGTGTAATACGATGCCTTACGGACCAGTTGCGGCGGCCAATGGCTGGCCAGCAAGGGGTAAGGGGCGCTTTGCCAGGCTAGGACGAGCAGGGCCAAGGTTAACCAGGCGGTTGCCTCGCCGCGCCATTGGCGGCAACAGGACAATCCGTCTGCGCCTTGGGGGCGGGGGCGGAGGAGGAGTTGACCGATGGTGGCCAGGCAGAGAAAATCCGGGGGGATCCCCTCCAGCAGGTGATAAAAATCCGCCCGGTGCGAGGATTGCACCAGCGAGGCCAAGGCCAGGACTACGCCCGCGAGTTGAAGTCTTAGCCAGGTGGAGGGATATTCCCGGCGGTGGCGCCAGAGTAACCCCAGGGCGCCGACGGGCAGCAGAAAGAAGGCCAGATAGCAGCATGAAAGCCAGGGATCTTGCCAGTTGAGCAGGGGGTGGGGCAGCATCAGCCCCCGGCTCATAGCGGTGGAGGCGAAGATGATCATGGCGAAATAACGCCGCACGGCCTGGTGGGCGAGCAGGAACAGCAACCAGGGCAGGCAGAAGAGCGCCGAGAGGCCAATCAGTCCCAGCCCGGCCCTCCCGCGACTCCGCCAGGATTTAGCCGGATCGGAAAGCACGGCCGTCAAGGCCATGAGCAGGTTGTACACCCCGAAATCGTGGCGGAACAGCCAGGCCGCCGCCACCGTGGCCGCCAGGCCCGCCAGTGCCACCCGGCCGGGGCGGGCGAGATAAAGCTGGGCCGCGGTCAGGGAGAGAAAGGGCAGCAGGACACAGTAGTACTTGTAGAACTGCGGCAAGAGGAGGAGGGCCAGGGCGAGAACCGCCAGCGAGGGCCAGACCCGGTTTAAGATCAGGAGCAGGAGCCGGAAGAGGAGAAGGTAGCCAAGGGCCCAGCCCAGGATGTTTAAGGCGATCTCCCCCCCGGGCCGGATGCCGGTCAGCCACTGGGCCAGGGCGCTGGCATAAAAGGTCAAGGGCCCGTAAGTCTCGAAGTAGTCGAGATACGGATGCTCGCCCAGGGTTAGCAACTGCGTGCCGCCAGTCAACTGGTGCCCGCCGTCGGAGCTGATCAAGAAAAATTCGGGGCTGGGGGCGGCGACGGCCAGCCAGCCCAGCACCGCGCACCAGACTAGGACATAGAGCCAAAACCGGTCATGACCTGCGGCAACCGGCTTTTCCTCCTCGGTCATTCCGTCTGCGCCTTGCCCTCGTCGCCGGTTAAGTGGAGCGGGAAGGTAAGCACCGCGCTGTCGGACTTGAAGAGGTCAAAGCCGCTGCTGTTCAGCACCACCCCCACGTTCAGCTCGGTTTTGATCTGCTGGGGTTTACCGTCCTTGGTCGGCACCACCTGCACCGGGCCCATCTGATAATCGGAGATGTAGCCGTCGATCTTGCGGGTCTGCCACAGATCGGTAAGGGAGATGCCGTTCCAGGTCAGGGCGTGGATCTCGCCGTTCGGGTAGCTGCGCGTCCGGGCGAGGATCCGGGAGGCGGAGGACAGGTTCTTGTTGATGATGACATCGGCCCGGCCATCGTTGTTGACATCCCGGATGATGATCCGGGCCGGGATGTAGATGCGGGCGTTGCTATCGTTTTCGATCTTGGATAGGTCGCCATACTGCTGGCCGCCCACAAAGCGGGTGGTGCCGCCGAAATAGTCGTCGCTGGTCCACAACACCTTGCCGGAGGGCCGGATCACCATCAGCCGGTCGTCCTGGCTGATCGCCACCACCAGCAGGGAGCCGTTGCCCTCCAGGTCGGCGTAGCTGAAGTCAAACAGGTTCGTCCCCCCGGTTTGCAGGGCCTCGCCCTTGACGACCCGGTCGCCTTGCAGCGACACCTTAAACACCCCCTTGGCGAACAACTGGTTGATCCCCGACTGCTGGCCGGCCAGCACCTTGCCCTGCCCCGGGATGTCGATCACCCGCAGGTACCAGGGCAGGTTGTCGGCCAGGTGGGCGAAGCCCTTGCCATCCCATTCCAGCACCGTGGAGCTGGGGCCGCTGGAATCGGCGGCGCTTACGTAGATCTCCTGGCGGCCGTTCTTGTTGATGTCGCCTAAGCTGATCCAGTGAATAGTATATCTATGCCCCAGGGGAATCTGGGCAATCTTCTGGTAACGGCCGTCGGTGCGGCGGTAGATGCGGACGTCGTAGGCCGAGGCGAGCACGAATTCGTCCTGGCCGTCGCCATCCACGTCGCCCACGTCCATGGCCACCAAGCCGTAATTGAGGTCCTGGCTCTTGGTGAAACCCAAGGCCCCGGTAACTACGCCCAGGGGCCTGAGGACGTTGGAGTAGCCACCCTCCTTGCCCATTAACAGTCGGTCGGGATGGGCGGTCTGGTAGGGATCGGCGGCCTGTTGAGCCCCGGCGATGGGAATGGGCGCCACCCCGGCGGCGGCGCTGGTGGCGGCGGGCTTGGTCTTGCCGAAGGCCTTCTCGGCGATCTGCCAGGAGAGGTTGTCGATGGCGGAGATGATCTCCTCCTCCCTGGGGGCGGTGGCGTAGAAGGTTTGGGGCTGGGCGTCGCCCTTGACGCTGGTCAAGGTGGCGTCCAGGGACAGACTGCCGGCGGCGGTGGTGAGGCTGCCGGCCAGGATATAGTCAGCTTGCAGGTTGGCGCCTAACAGCCGCAGGGCGGCAGGGTCGCTGGGGTTGGCCTTGCCGGCCAGGGCCTGGGTGACCTTCTCCCTGGGTACCACTTCCACCCCGGCCTGGGAGGCCAGGCGGCTGGCCAGCATGTCGCGCAGGCCGCTGGTCAGGTAGTTCAGGTCGCGGTCGGAATGGGCCGCGAAGGGCAGGATGGCCACCCGGCTGGGAGGCGTTCCTGCCATGGCCAGGGCGGGAAAGAAGATCAGCAGGCAGAGCCCGGCAAGCAGACGGCGAAGATGGCTAACGGCGGATGGGTTCATGGTGTTGGTTTCCCCGGCGGATGGATTGGACGCAAGAGGGACAAGGGTTGATGGATGGTCTCGCAAAAAAACAAAAGACAGCCGATGGCCAAGCAAAAGGGCCGACATGCCAGGCACGGATGCGTTTGGCAGGGAGGCCAAAGGGAGCCAAGCCGCCCCGCGCCGCCTGTAGATCGAACTTTTGCGACGTCATCAAGGGTGTAGATACAACGTTGGGCCAGGGGAGTCAACCCCATTGTGGTCGCGGCGATGGGGACGGAAGTGAGTCGGGCCGCCTAGGTTGAGGGCGGCCCGATCAGGGAAGGCGGCAGAGGTTTACAGGGAGGAGGCGCGGCGCAACTGGTGGGAGTTGCCAAGTTGCACCAGCAGGCGCGAGGAGGCCGGTTTACCGGCCCTGGCGAGGTCGGCCTTGCGTTTCAAGACGAACCCGTATTCGACCAACTTCTTCACGTCCGGCCACAGGGTATCGCTGCCCATCATGGCAACCACGATCTCGTCGTTGCCGCGTTTGAACTTGCCCACGTAGGTGCGGCGGGCGGCGACGGTGTAGCCGGTCTTGCCACCCTCGGTGCCGGCGACCTGCCACAGCGCCCGGTTGTGGCTCTTAACTACCTTGCCATCGGTGTCCAAGGCCTCGGTAACCGATAACTTGTGGGCAAAGGCGGGGTTGCGCATGGCGTGGTTGAAGATACGGGCCAGGTCGCGGGCGGTGGTGTGTTGACCATCGGCGGTCAGGCCGCTGGCGGTCTTGCACACCGTATTGGTGGCCCCGAAACTCCTGGCCTTGGCGGTCATCAATTGGGCGAAAGCCGGCTCGGAGCCGGCGATTTTCTCCGCCAGGGCGACGCTGGCGTCGTTGGCCGAGGCGAGGAGCAAGTCGTTGATCAGATCGCAGGCCGGGTACTTCTTGCCTGACTTCAGATAGACCTTGGCCTTGGGCATCATGGCGGCATGTTGACTCACCGTCACCATTTCATCTTTTTTCAGGGAGTCCAAGGAGATGACGCCGGTCAGCACCTTGATGGTGCTGGCCGGTTGGGCTGGTGCGTCCGGGGCCTGGGCGTAGATGGTCTCCCCGGTGACAGCGTCCATGATCATGGCGCTGCGGGCGGTGATAAGGTGGGACAGATTGACGGGGGCCGCCTCACTCACCAGGTGCACGACCCGCGAATCTCCACCGTTATCCGGCCGACTGGCCGCCGGGCGGGGCTCGATGCCCCGCTCAATCATGGTGGCAGACGGTCTTGTCGCCTGCGGATGGCGCCGGGTCTTGAGATGGCGCGTTTTCGTCGGCGCGACGGGGCGTCTCGCCTTCTTAACGACCGGATGATGAGGCCTTTTCGCCGAAGAGGCCTTTTTTTTGTGGATGAGAAGGTGGTGGGCCTTCTTCTTGGTCTTATGGTGCTTGACGCTGGTGGCCGCCGGGGAGCTGGAACGGGCCAAGACCAGGCCGGGGGCGGAAGACATCAGGGAGAGGGAACAACCGAGAACGATACCGAGTTTAACTATCCAGTTCATGTAACCTCCATTGGCTGGGTTTGATTCCAAACGGACTCCTCGGCCATTGTTTCACGGATCAACAAAAAAAGCAAGCGCTTTTCTAAGCATTATCCAAGCCTTAGATGGGATTGAACTCTGGAGGGGGGCGGGAGGGCGGCAAACGCTACCGGTTGGGGGCCGTCACAATGAGAGGCACTACCGGTTGGGGAGGAAGGGCCTTTCCCTGACCGACCTACTGTAGAAGGCGCAGGATGGCGGGGGTAATTTCACCTAAGGGCAGCACCTGGTCCACCCCGCCTAGTTCGATGGCCTCCTTGGGCATCCCGAAGACCACGCAGCTCCGTTCGTCCTGGGCGATGGTCGCGGCCCCGGCCTGTTTCATCTTCAGCATCCCGCTCGCCCCGTCCCGGCCCATGCCGGTCAAGATCACCCCGATGGCGTTGGCACCGCCATAGGCGGCCACGGAGTTGAACAGCACATCAACCGCCGGACGCTGGTGGCAGACCAGGGGCCCGGTCTTGACGTTGACGTAGTAGCGGGCGCCGCTGCGCCGCATGACCAGATGAAAGTTGCCGGGCGCCAGCAGACAGGTGCCGGGGCTTACCGAGTCGCCGTCCTCCGCCTCCTTGACCTGTATTTGGCAGAGTTCGTTTAGCCGCTCGGCGAACTTGGTGGTGAAGTGGGGCGGCATGTGCTGGACTACCAGCACCCCTGGCGAGGTGGCCGGCAGCAGGGGCAGCACCTCTTTTAGGGCCTCGGTGCCGCCGGTCGAGGAACCGATGGCGATGATCTTGTTGGTGGTCTTGGCCAGCGCCAGGCTCGCCCCTGGCAGGGGCGCCCTAGTCTGCCCCGCCCGGCTTTGCAGCCGGGCCTGGACGTTGACCCGGGCGGCGGCCCGGATCTTTTCCGCCAGTTGGACGCTCATGTCGCCTACCGAGTAGGCGGCGCCGGGCTTGCAGATCACCTCGACCGCCCCGATGTCCATGGCCTCCATTGCCAGGGCCCCGCCCGCCTCGGTCAGGGAGCTGACAATGATCACCGGCAGGGGAAAATACTTCATCAGCTTGCGCAGGAAGGTGATGCCGTCCATTCTCGGCATCTCGATGTCCAAGGTGAGCACGTCGGGCCGCAGGGCGACGATCTTGTCCCTGGCCACGTAAGGGTCGGGCGCGGTGCCCACAACCTCGATGTCCGGCTCGCGGCCCAACTCCTCGCTGAACACCTTGCGCACCACCGCCGAATCGTCAACCACCAGCACCCGGATCTTGTTCATGGTCTGTAATCCCACGTCTTAGGAGCCGCAACTAAATAATGATGATCTAGCCAAAAGTTAGCCGATGGCTAAGCAAAAGGGCCGACATACAAGGCGCGGGGTGCTTTGGGCGCCGCATCACCCATCACCCGTTAACGCCCCTCATGGCAACTTGAAAAACTCCTCTTGCCCCGCACGGAGCGACGGTTAGCGGCCAAAGAGCGCCCAGATAAAGCCAAAGTCGGAGATGAGGGCCAAGACGTCTCCCCCCGCAAGACTTGCCGGGGAAAAATCGTCCACCAACTCCGCATTGGGGATCCCCAGGACGCAGGCCCCTTCCGGGTCGAGCCGGCCCAAGAGGTTGCCGACCATCATGTTGGCCGCCTCGCGCATGGTGTCTAGGATCTTGGTCTCCTCCACCTCGCACTCCGGCCCCATTCCCAGGAAGCCACAGGCGATGGTCACCGCCAGGGAACGGGGAAAGTAGAAGCACAGCCGGGCCCGCTGCGGGCCGTCAAAGCCGATCTCGGTCTTGACGTACTGGGCCTCCAGGTGCCAGTTGTCCTGGGCGGGCAGGTTCGGCAGCAGTTCCACCGGGGTGAAGTACATGGTGCCAAAAACCTCGATCGCCGCCAGGTTTAAGAGCCGCTTTTCCTCGTCGGTAATCACATGTTATCTCCTTCTTGCAAAGGCGCGGCGGCGTTAAAAATCGACCCCGTCTCCGCCGTCCGTCGCCACCGGCAGACCCGCCTCCTCCGTCATCCGGCTGGCGTAGGCCTTGCTTAGCACCTCAAGTAGTATTTCCCTGATTTTTTCGGGTTGGA
>JAJXUT010000024.1 GCA_021782655.1 Deltaproteobacteria bacterium | reverse complement strand
GGCGGCCTCTTCCCGGAATTCCTTTGTGTACCGGCCGTGCGGAATTTTTGCCATGATGACACCTCCACTCTGGTTTATGAATGATCAGAGTTTTCGTGTCCATAATTTTCAGCCTACCTCAAGCCTCTCTTCTTCCCTTTTTGCCATCATTTATACTGTATCTCCCGCCAGGCGCGTTTGCCGCTTCGCACCGAGTCAACCGTGCCCGCCTGCGAGCGGACGATGGTCCCGGTTGACAGTTGGGTGAAGACGCTTACCTTGTTGCTGCCCTCGCCGCTGCCGGTGTGCAGGGCCGGGGAGGTCGCGTAACCTATGCCCAGGTCGGCTTTCCGGTTATGGGCGGCCGCGCTGCGGCTAGTGAAACAAGTACCACGCTGGCCTCAAACTGCGGGCGGAACGGCTTGTTTTTACCTGCCAGCAGACTGGGGCCAGGGAGGATTTCCGTGCCCCTGATCTAGCCTCAATATGCGTATATCCCTGACAGTCTGGCATTTTCCATTGGGTTTAGTGTGCTTTGCCCCTGGATGCCAATTTTGAATAGATACGGGATAGGTTGCGGGGTAACCGTGCCGCTGGCGTTGTTGACCACTCCCCCCCCCACCAGGGTGTTTGAAGATGTGCCGCTGTTGCCGATAGTTGTGCTTAA
This sequence comes from Deltaproteobacteria bacterium, assembly GCA_021782655.1. Classification (GTDB taxonomy): domain Bacteria; phylum Desulfobacterota; class Desulfobulbia; order Desulfobulbales; family VMSU01; genus VMSU01. Next base: position 30,353 of record JAJXUT010000024.1, on the reverse strand, counting down.
GATGGCGTTGTTTACGGTTATGTTGGGGGTTGGCGCTGTAAAGGCCAGTGTCAAGGTCGCATCCGGGTTATCAGCAGGATAAACCCCGTCACTAACGTTGCCACTCGTCGTAAGTTTTTTGGTGAAGTTCGCGTCGGAAACCATAGGGGTAAATATCCCGTTATATGTCCCCATGCTGCTCAGGGTAGTCCCACCCATGCCGCTTTGGATGATTTCCTTGGCGAAAAAGTTTATACCGCCGTAAGAGGCTTGCAACGCTGTCTGATAACGTTTTTTTGAGCCTCCCGTCCAAATCCCGGTTCCTGCCATATAGAGGAGAGAGGCTATCATGAGCATGCCGATCAGGCCCAAAATCAAAGCCATGACCAACGCTATTCCTTTTTCGTTGCCTAGCAGCATGGCGGGCGTCGGTGCCACCGTGGCTACCAAAGGCCATTCTGCTGTCGTAGGCCTTTGTGAGCTTTCCCTTTTGGCAGGGGTGGCATGTGTGTTTCGGTTAATTAGCCGCATGCGGCCTTCCTCTCATTGTAAATTTGTTGGCGTCACCGCCAAGCCGTATACCTTCCAGCGGTAGTTGTTCCAGGTTAGGCCGATGTTTGCGTTTAGGTCAAACGCCCGGCCAGCCAGCAGGGTAACCCCATTCGTATCTACTTCGCCGACATTGATTGTGGGGAGCCCGGTGACCGGATCGAGCGGCTGCGTGTACGTGCGATCCACGCCTCCTTCATGGGTGAGCACATAACACCGGATGGATTTAACCTGGTCGCGGATCTGCTTAGCGGTCAGCCCATTAAGACCACTGGCATCGGCCCTTGCATCCCATCCCCCATCTCCATTGGTGTCGAGATAATAAACCACCTGAAAATCGGCCACGCAATCCACGATGGGCATGATGGTAAAGCTGTTGTTCGCCTGGTTAAGGGTAGCCTTGACCAGGGTTCCCGTGCCTGGCGCACAGCGAGCCGGCATGCCGGCGTTGTTGATATAGTAATCGGTGCGATTGTATGGCCTGCTTAGGTTGATGTCATCAAGCCCGTAGAGGAGATACTGTACGCCGTTGGGGTCGTTGGGCGTCTCGGGCGGGGCAAAGGACGTCAGGGCGGCTGATGTCGCCTGAGTAAAATAGTTTGGCGTTCCATCCGTAACAAGCTGGCGGTATTCTCCGGGGCTGACCTCGGGGCGGATGACGATTACCCTGTCCGTGCTAACGAAAGCATCGTCGCTCAAGGATTGAACGTTGACATTGTGAGCGGCATCCCGTCCCAGCAAGCCCCATTTTTGGCTGGAAACACCAATCACCACATTCGCGGCCTTGATTGCCAGATAGTCGGAGCCATTCATGCTGAAGGCGGAGTTATCCTCACTGGCCAGCGCCTTGGGCACATTGGGGGCGTCATTCATCGCAGCCGGCGCAACAGTCGGATTCGGCTCGAGATAAGGACTTGGCGTGACCCCGACCGGGAACTCCCATGGCAGGCCAAAGCCGGCATGTTCAAGGTCGGAGCGCAGTAAATCCAGGCCGATTCCTGTTTCAACCTTTGTTTTTGCAATCCGCCATTGTTGGGAGCTTGACTGCATAACCGGGGTGAAGCTGCTAAAAACCATGGTCATCAGGATTCCCAAAAGAGCCATATAGATGATCAGCTCTATCAAGGAGAAGCCGGAATCATTCCGTCGGCACAAAGTGTTACTGTGCTGTTTCATGTCTGCCCCTTGCTGACGATGGCATCGCCCCAAAAAGCAAGCTACGCCGACATGAGTTTTCATGGGTGCATATCCCCTTTTGCGAGGACATCATTAATCACTGCGCACGATTATTGTGCTTAAGTCCACCTGGCGATTCTTGCCGGTGGCCGGCAGGGCAGCGCCCCCGGCTGGTTCGTTCCAGCCCACGGCTACATCGATGCGCTTGAGCGCGGTGGCGGCAGTCACCAGGTCGGCGACTTGTGTTGCTCTGGTAAAGGTAATGGCCCCCCCGCGGACATGGCTCAGCACAGTTGTGGCTGTCCATGCGCCCGCTGTATCGGCCAGGTTAGCTGCCGTGCCAAAGGTGGAAAACTGATCCCCTCTGAGCCGATTCAACTCATCCTCCGCCAGTCTGAGAGCCTCGTCACGCACCACGTTCCCGGTGTTGGCCTTGATGGCGGCAATAAGCCCCCCAGCCACCCCCAGCATGATCACCATGAAGACAAGCATGGCGATCATGATTTCAATCAGGGTAAAACCATTCTGCCCCGGTGGTTGTTGCTTATTGTTTGGCACATGTGCCTCCTGTCATTAAGCCCATACTGATGCGGGTCGTAGCTACCACGATACAGTCCACCCCGGGGGAGGCATTTGGGGAATAACCAGTAATTTTTATGGTCTGGACGTTGTTGGTTATGCCTTTTCTGTCGAAAACAATCGTCGTGGGAAGCCCTCCCGCTATATTTGATGTTATGACAAAGCGTGGATAGGGATTTGTTGTCGTGGGTTCGCCTGGGTCAACAACGTCATTCCCGTTATTGTCCTGAGTAACTTGCACCTGATTGGCCGTCAACGTGACCAGATTCTGGGTGTTGGTGTTTGATGCGTCATTTCTGGCCTTCATTAAAAGGGAGTAGAGCTGATTTATATATGATTCCACGGTATATTTGTCATTCCATTGGGTGAAATTTATGATTGCAATTGCCAGCATGATTCCGATTATGACAATAACCACCATGAGTTCGACCAATGTGAATCCTGATTTAGACGGCATCGTGTTACGTCTTGCATGGAAATGGCTTTTTCGCCCGCTGGCGTTGTTGAGTCTTGGTGTATCCTGCCCTGCCGATTTCTTCATTTTTCCTGAATGTGCATGAATTCTTTCATGGGTGGGGGGGTGGTGACCACCATAAGGCCCTGGCCTGTTGGCGGAATACCGTTGAACCCGACAGATTTGCGGCCCCCATTATCGGTGAGTGCACTGGACAGGTTGAGTTCCTTGATTTCGCCGGTGGATACCTGTATCAGGGCTTTCCCCCGCATGAGAAACGGCACTTTGCCGCCGGTTTTGTAGTCCAGTGCCCAGAGATACGTGGTGCCACCAAAGCTGCAGATATCGGCGTTCGGGGCAAACGACAGGAAATAAACGGCGCCAAGGGGGTCTGGCGTAGGGTTTGAGACAACTCGCTCCGCGCTCATCGGCGACACCGCCGCAGCCATGTTGACATACCAGCCTTTTTGCGAGGTCGTTAATGGTGATGTCACGCATGTTTGTCCGCTTGGACAATCGGCTGTTGTGGTGCATGCCCCTCCTGACGAAGAGCACACCTGTGCCTGCGTTGTCTGATCTTGCAGGTTGGTCAATGCCAATGTAGTCGTGCAGGTGGGCGATATGCTGTTGTTCGTCGCATCAAAGCATGGTTCTTGGATGCCGAATATCTTGCGTTGCGTGGTTAGGTCATCTTGTTTGTAAAAATACCGGCCTTCGGCAAAATAGAGCCACAGTTTTCCACTTCTTCGGTCAAGAAGATTAACAACGGAGGTGGTGACCGGCCCGATATTATTTATTACCGGGCTTACCGTCCAATCGGCGGGATTGATATCGTCATTGATGACGAGCCGCAGCACCCCGCCGCTGGTGGTGTTCTGGACATAGCCGATATAAACGGCATTATCCTGATAGTTGCCGCTATCGCTGGGCCTGTCCTTTTGCAGGTCGAGGGCGTTGGTGGAGATGGAGCCGGCAAAGGCATTGGCGATGCCGGTGTCTATAGTGCGCAGCACCGTTCCGGTCTTGAGATCGAGCACAAAGAGTTTCAGATTTTGGTCCGAGGTGCCCATGAATTGCTGGTTGGAAATGGGGCCGGTCGAGCCGGAAGCCAGGATGGCGAACCACCTGCCGTTAGTCGTGACATTGGCGCATTTACCTGAACTGCCGCAATCACTGTCGGTTGTGCAGGTGATGGCGTTGTTGTTGGTGCATTGCTTGTCATTGCCGCCAACCTTGACAATCGCCGCGCCGACGTTGGTGGCACCCAGACCGGCATTGCCGAACTCCCACAATAGTTGGGGCGCCGTCTGGTCAGTCACATCAAGGGCAAAGTATGATGACCAGCCAACTGGATTGCCCGAGACTGGAAATGGTGTGCTGATTCGATTGCTGTCGGGGGTGGCGCCGTCGCCAGTGGCGCCACCTATTCCCATGCTGCCGATTAGGACGGTACGCCAGCTTGTGTTCGTAAAATCCACATTGCCGGTGTCAACACATGTTTCGCCTGATGGGCAATCTGTGTTGACTGCGCAGGCGGTTGTCGTGGTTATGGAGCACGTCTTTTTGAACGTGGTGAGCTTCGGGCAGTTCCAGTAATCAGTGGTGAGGGTGCAGGTAGATGGTTTGTTTAGGGAGGCGTCCGTTAACGCTATCGAGCCATCCACCATATAGATATGGCAGTAATCCGGATCCTGAAGGTATTGCAGATAAGGAAGGGTGTTTGTGGGTATAAAGGCATAGCTTTCAGAGCCAATCCCTCCCGCGCCGGGGGAGCCTACCTGCTTGGCAGCTTGATACCAGGTTTTCCCGGCCCAGTTCTGGATCAAGTTGCCGAGTTTGAAGGCATGCAGCATGCCGTCGTTGGCGCCGACAAAGACGAGTTGCCTGTTGGCGTAATCGTTACTCTTAATGAAATCACTGTAGGTTTGGTCGTTGTAGCCAAATGGGGCAGGGGCATTGAAGTTGTCCAAGTATCCTGGCCCCATGATGCGCGGGGTGGAGGAGATGATGTCGCCCAATTTCCAGGTATGTGTTTCCTGGGCGCAGGTCTCTCCGCTTGGGCAATCGGCCGAGCTGTTGCACGGGCTTCTTCTTGCAGAACAGACTCCGTTAGTCACGGTCCTGCTTCTGCCCACGGTGGAACAATTGGCTGCTCCGCATACGCAGGCCGCGCCTGTGGCATCCACGCAATCATAGCCGCGCACATAATTGATGGTTGCATTGGCGGTGGCGCCCGTCTCTCCCAGATAATTAGCAAGCGTGGAGCTGCTTGTCGTGTCGAATGGTATCATGGTTGATCCGTCCGCCGAAGTGTAGATATTCCTGGCAGTTGGATCCGTCCACCAGAGGTTGAAGCCGGCGCGCCAGATGGGAATGGTGCTTTCTATTGGCACAGAGCCCAGGTCTGTAACCGCGCTGCCCGTGCCGGTTGTATCCCACCAACGATGAGCCATGGTTTTGTTCTGGGTCGAATCGTATGTGAAGTTTGTTATGTAATCCTGCGTTAGGTCGAGCAAGGTGTACGCATTGCCCCCTTCCCTGACCGTATCCTCTCGAATCTGCGAGGAGTTAAAGAATGGGTCCATGTAATACCAGTAATCCATCATGTCGCTTGTCCAGGAGACATCCGTGTTGCCGGCGAATGAGCGTTTGGGATAAAACAGGGCCTGCATGAGATTGGCGCCGCTGCCCTCGTTGGAACTCAACACCGACACCGCCGTGCCGGAGGAGGCCTTTTTGAGGATATCAAGGACGATTGTCATTATCCGGTTTTTGATCTCCAATGCGTCGGCCGCATTGAAGAAGGTATCAGGAATGTTGTTGCCATCCGTGTCCCAGTCTGAAGACGAAGGCGGCAGCGCGGTGCATGGACTGCCCTGGCCAGGGCCGCAATCATCCACCGAGCAAGTGGCTAGGGGATAACCCTTCAAATTGCCTGGCCAGGTATTGGATGTGGCGAAAGAGCCATACATCGACACATTTTGCAAGGATTGAGCGCCGGTGCCACCCAGCCACAGCCCGATGGAGTACAGGTCTTCCACATTGGATGATAGGTTGGCCTGGACGTTGAGAAATCCCTTCTTGTGCAGCCAATAGGCAGGTACCACTGGATCTGATGATGAACTTTCATATCCTGTGCTGATGCTGCAGGATGGCGTGTTCCACTGGCCATCGGTGAGCAGAATGATAAAATTCTTGGCGCAGGGCACTAGAGCAAGGTCAGCGGACTGGCACGCGGTGCTGCCAGCGGGAGGAAAACATTGATACATGGGGTTCTTCCATTTGTCGCCCGTTCCGGATTGGGGGCTGGGGCTGCCAAAAACGGAAGGTTGCTGGGCAAGATAGGCATAGGCGGCCCACAATGCGGGACCAATGGGGGTTGCGCCGTTAGGCGCGATATCATTGATTGATGTGATCGTGTTTTTGTAGGGGTTGATGGCGTCGAAATTGTTGGAGCCGGTAAAGTCACCAAGAAGAACCGTTTTATTCACCCCATTATTAGAGAAAAACATGCCCCCGAGGCGCGGCTGCAAGGGCAATCCCTTGAGCTGAAACAGCAACCCTCCGTCATATCCGGTGAGGCGATCCCATCGAGCCTTTACTTTAACACCATTGCTGCTTGTTATCGTGCAACCCGTGGCATCGCAAGGCAATTGGGAATTTGGGTAAACCTCTGGATCGCATGACTGGATACTGTTGTTGCAACCATCGGGAGATCCACCGGTCAATGCCCATCTCACCAAGTCAATTCTGGTCATGTTTCGATAGTTTAAATAATTACCATTGCCGTTGCTGCCGCAGTTAACAGTTGCCCATTGTGTGCAACAGGCATATTTGCTGCCGTTGCAATTTAGTGATCCCTTAGGGAGACAGCTTCCATCATTGGCGCTCTTACACGACCATGTGCCCGTGCATACCTTCGAGCATGTGCTTGTGCCGGTCTCCGTGTAAACGCCGTTGGCGCCGAGCACATAGTCTTGCGTAGGGTCGAAATAACCCTCATATAGCTTTGTGGGGTCATAGGCAGTGTTGTTATAGGAGTATGCATTCCACCCCATGCTGCCGCTGGTATCCACCATCAACAGGACATTTGGCGCTGCCGTGGCACTGATAAAAGGCGGCCCCTGACAATACGAAGTCATGCCGGCATAAACATGGTCAGCCATCAGGCAACAGGCCATCGCGGCAAATAGTATAATTTTTCGCATGGAGTTACTCCGTCGCTGTTTTGGTTATGGTCTGTATATGGCCAGCTTGGCAACTGTTACTGTCTATGAAAAAACATCGCCGCTCATCCACATTAAAAGCTGCCCCGCCCTTGGCTACTGGCAGCCTGAACGTTCTAAGGCCCCGGCAGCTTTGGGAGGCGACATCGACAATGACCATGGCGGTCTTCGTGTTAATTTCTTTAGTAACTCCACATAGATACAGATCGTCCATCGCGAAGGCCTTAGTGTAAAACAAAATACCAGGAAACATAACGGCATAGGTCATTATCACTTTCAATTTCATTGCTTATTCCCCCATCTGTATAATTTTTTTATTTTAACAGGATATCGCAGTATAATTGGAAGGACAATAGCATGGCCCATGCCAGACGACGGGCGGACGGCGGCGCTTTGAGGGTAGTTGAACCTTATTTTATACCAGATAGTTGGCTTGCTTGGGGTATTTTTTTTGTCGATGGCTGTGGGGGGGAGCACGGGAATGTCGCGCAATTTTTTTTGCGGACTAGAAAATATTTTTTGTGACAAAAAATGGCCACGGAGGGGACGCATTTTGTCAGTGGCCGACACTGCCGGCGGGCAGTTAGGGTATAGATACTATTTTTGTTGCCGCTTTTTTTGCCGTATTGTTTTGAAATCATAGCTGAAAAAATGTTTTACCGCCGCCTTGCCGCCGGGTGGCATGTATCTTGTTCTATGGGGAAGCGTCGGCAATTAGGCTGGCATCCCGGTAGCTTTTCGTCCCTTATTTTATCAGGAGGTAGTGACATGCGTAACCCAAGGAGAATCAGCAACGGACAAAAAGGTTTCACCCTCGTAGAGTTGATGATCGTTGTCGCGATCATCGGCATCCTGGCGGCCATCGCCATCCCGCAGTTTGCGCAGTATAGAATTCGCGGATTTAATACCTCGGCTTTAAGTGATGTTAAGAATGTATTTACTTCCGAAGCGGCCCTGGCTTCTGACTGGCAGCGTTACGGCACATCGCAGGCTAATGCTGGCACTTTCGCTGCCGCTGCTCCTGCCGTCGGTGTTGCAGTATTAGGAGGTGATGGCATGGGTCATGGTATCGCCACCGTGGATTCCGGTAATAATAATAGGGGTACCGCAATTTCTGTTGGCAATGGAGTTACGCTTTTTGCTATCACCGATGTTGTCCCCGCTCAAAACGCCCCTCCCTCGACGTTTCAAGCGGCAGCCAAACATCTATCGGGCGACACAGTGTTCGCTGTTGACGCCGATTCAACTGTTACTTATCAAAACCCAACACTCATAGCACCTGGCACAGCACTAACTGTAGCTCTCTATACAGCTTCTGTGGCAGCTAATACCACTGTCGATAATATCGCCACTGTTGCTGGTTGGGTCGGGAAATAAGTTTCTGTTGCATATAACATCAAGAAAAGGCACTTTCTGGCAAGGGAGTGCCTTTTCTGTTTTCTGTGCCTGAATTAGTGATGATTTTTGCTGTTGTTACCCTGCATGTCAACTGATCAAGAGCATTACATTATGGACACTGCTGTTGTCGCATTCATTGCGGTATCAAAAACCTATGCTAAAGAACTTGGCACCCAGGCCTATACCGCCCTTACTAATGTTTCTTTCGCCCTGAATAAAGGGGAAACCCTCGGCATGATCGGTGCCAACGGGGCGGGCAAAAGCACCTGTATCAAGCTCCTCATGGATTTCATCCGCCCGGATGCTGGTTCCATCGTTATGTTCGGGCAATCCCCGTTAAATCGTAAAATTCATGGCCGGATCGGCTACCTGCCGGAAACCGCCAATTTCCCCTTAAATCTCACTGTGCTGGACATGCTAAATTTTACGGGCAGCACCTGCGCCATGCCACAACATGCTGTTCGCAGCGCTTCTGAAAAATGGCTGCGCCGTCTCGGCCTTTGGAACGACCGGAAAAGACCGTTACGCAACTACTCCAAGGGCATGCAACAACGGGCCAACTTCGCCATCGCCCTGCTCAACGACCCGGAGCTATTGATCCTCGATGAGCCCATGAGCGGCCTGGACCCCATTGGTCGGGCCGATATTCTCGCGCTCATCGGCGAGCTGAAGAGCCAGGGCAGATCCATTTTGTTTTGTTCGCACATTCTGGAAGACGTGGACCGCTTGGTAGATAACGTGCTGGTGCTTCACAAGGGAAAAAAAATCTTTGAAGGCCAGCCCCAAACCTTGGCGGAACAGCAGGGCTGTCCCACCTTTGTGGATGGATATCTCCGCCTTGTGCAGCAGGTGAACGAGAATGAATAACCCCCTGAAACGCATCGCCGCCCTTGCCCGCCTTGTTCTGCTCGACGGACTCCGCCGTCATGCGCTCATGGGCCTCGTCGTCTTTTCCGTGGCGGCTCAGGCAGGGGCGCTCCTGTTTTTTGACTTCATCCCCCGAGACATCGGCAGGGCCTCCAGTGATTTCATCCTCTCTCTGGCGTGGCTTTCGGGATTCATCTTTCTTTTTTTTCACGCGGTGCAGGTCATTGCCCTGGATGAGGAACGAAAGGTTATCTATTCCCTGCTGGCCCGGCCAATCTCCCGTGGTGAATATGTCCTCGGCATCTTCACCGGCCTTGCCGGACTCCTCCTGCTGCTGAATCTGCTCCTGTGCGGGCTGGGTTTGGGCGCCCTGCTGATCATCAAACATATGGTGCAGTCGGTTTATTTCGAGCAGTTCAAACTTTTGTCCTACCTGCTGGCCTGGTTCGGCCTTGTTGCCATGGAGATGATGCTGCTGTCCGTCATTCTCTTGTTCTCCGGCCTGGTGCGCGGCAGCTTTCCGGTGCTGCTTATCTCCCTTTCTTTTTATGCCATCTGCTCCGGGTTGCCGGTGGTGCGTGAGGCCGTGAGTCAACGAGCCGCCCGAGAAGGCGCCCAACAGGGCTTGGAAATCATGCTGCGGTGGCTGACCGCTGTTTTTCCGGATTTTGACCGGCTGGACTTCAAGAACATGATCGCTTCATCGGTCCCGCTGCCAGCCCCCTCGCTCATGCTGATCAACTTTGGCCTGACCCTCTCCTATGTCGGTCTTTTTCTCTGGCTTGCCTGCCTTGTTTACCAGCGCCGGGATCTGCAATGAGCGCCAGGTTGTCCCTGTTTTTTTTCCTGCTTTTCTTGTATGGGACGCTCTTTTCTCTCCAGGAGGGTCGTTTTTCCGAAAGCAGCCAGCAGCTCTCCCCCCCCTTGCCCCCGGTAATCCAAAAAATCGTCCTCGGCTACCTCCACCAACTAGGCGGAGAAATGCAATTTATCAAGGCCAGCGTCTTCGTTGGCGGCCTCAAGCCTGGCCGCGATCCCTTGGAATATGCAGATCCCCTGGCCCACTACTTTACCGCTGCCGCCACCTTGCATCCGCAGTTCATCGACACCTATTTTCTCTGCCAGGCAATTTTGCCCTATATCAACAGCGACTACGCCCGTTACGCAAACAGCGTACTTGCCCAGGGAATGTCTGCCCTGCCCGACAACTTTGTTCTGCCGTTTTTTGCCGGGTTCAACGATATGTACTACCTTGGCGAGCCATTGGCTGCGGCACGGCTCTTTCACCTTGCCGCGGCCAAGCCCAATGGCCCACCCATTTTGGAGCACCTGGCAAACCTCCTATCGGGCGAGGGCGGAGATATTTATGCCGCGCTGATCGGGTTGCGCGGCATGTATGCCTCCGAAAAAGATGAACAGGTAAAGAAACGGTATGCCAGGGAGATCACCGCCTTTGAAAAGGCGGTGACGGTGCTTGATGCCATCCGCCGTTACGAAACCAGGAAAGGGGTGCCCCCTGCCGCCTTGACCGATCTCGTCCCGGATGACCTCCCGGCGATTCCTGATGTCGGGCCGGTTTTCAGACTGGAATGGAAGCCGCCCCATCTTGAGGTTGTGCGCGTTGCGAAGAAGGCAACCCCGCGTCGATGACCTCGCCATTGGGGTGAGAGTATTAGCAAATGGCTTAGCTCCGTCACCAACAAAGAGCAGGGTAGGCCCTTGACCATTTTTCGATATTGTTAGTTTGGTATAGATTCACATGGTGTAACCTAATGAAATTATGTGTCTTGTATGGCTACAAGCTATACTAGCTTAACACAATGGCAAGGGAATGAGGTTAGTTGCTCGCCATCGGTCAGATAGACCAAAAACTCCCGGTTGCCCTTGGGGCCTAGGATCGGTGATTCGGTAATTCCTTGGCTCATGAGGCCCAATTCGCGAGCGCGGGCCAAGATGTCATCAATGGCCGCCTGCCAGAGGAGCGGGTCATTAACCACCCCGCCTTCCGTCTGGCCGCGCTTAACCTCGAACTGGGGTTTGATCAGGGCCAGGATGGCCGCTGGCCCCCGAAACAGGGGCAGGAGGGGTGGGAGCAGGAGCTTTAAGGAGATGAAGGAGGCGTCGATCACCGCTAGATCTATGGGTTCGGGCAGGGATTCGCGGCTCAGGTGACGGGCGTTGGTGCGTTCCCTAACCACCACCCGCGGGTCTTGGCGGAGGCGGAAATCCAGTTGGCCGTAGCCGACATCGATGGCATAGACCCTGGCCGCCTGGCGGGTTAGCAGGCAATCGGTGAAGCCGCCGGTGGAGGCCCCGATGTCGGCGCAGACTAGACCTGCGGCCTTTATTCCGAAGAAGTCAAGCCCCTTGGCGAGCTTTAGGCCCCCCCGGCTGACAAAGGGGCAAGTCTCGCCCCGGCGGGCCACCCGCGCCTGGCCGCCCACCAGCAGACCCGGCTTGTCGGCTAAGTGGTCATCGACCACGATCTTCCCGGCCAGGATCAGCCCCTGGGCCTCCTTCAGGCTTACGGCCAGCCCCAGTTCCACCAGCCGGGCGTCCAGCCGGTGCTTGTCCGTTGCCATCCTTGGCTCGCCCCAGGGGGAGCTATTGCCCGTCCGCCTTGCGTAGCAGGGCGCAGAGCTCGTCGGCCATCTGGTCGATCTGGTCGTGATTGGCGCCCTCGATCATCACCCGCACCAGGGGCTCGGTGCCGGAGAGCCGCACCAGGATGCGGCCGTCGGCGCCCAGCTTTTCTTCCATCTGGCGGCAGGCCTTTTGAAACTCGGGCAGGGCCTCCAAATCGAGACGGCGGCTGGTGCGGACGTTTTTTAGCACCTGGGGGAAGGCCTCCATGATCCCGGCCAGCTTGGATACCGGCTGGTCGTGCTTGAGCATGATGGCCATCAGTTGCAGGGCGGCCAGGATGCCGTCGCCGGTGGTGGCGTGGTCGAGGAAGATCAAATGTCCCGACTGCTCGCCGCCGAAGTTGTAGTGTCCGGAGCGCATCTCCTCCACCACGTAGCGGTCGCCGACCTTGGTGCGGACCAGCCGTCCGCCCAGGCGGCCCATTGCCACCTCCAGGCCCAGGTTGCTCATCACCGTGGCCACCAGGGTCTTCTTGCGCAGTTTCTTGCGGGACATCAGCTCGGCGGCGCAGATGGCCATGATGTGGTCGCCATCCACGATCTCGCCCTTTTCATCCACCACGATCAGCCGGTCGCCGTCGCCGTCCAGGGCGAGGCCGATGTCGGCTCTTACCTCCTTGACCTTGGCCGCGATTAGCTCCGGGTGCAGGGCCCCGCACTGGTGGTTGATGTTCTTGCCGTCCGGGGCCACCCCGATGGCGGTCACCTTGGCCCCCAGTTCCTCGAAGACGTGGGGTGCTACCCCGTAAGTGGCGCCGTGGGCGCAGTCGAGCACCACGTGGAAGTTGTCCAGGGTGTATTTTTGGGGGAAGGTATTTTTTAGGTAAACGATGTAGCGGCCTCGGGCGTCGTCGATCCGGTGCGCCTTGCCGATATCCTCGGCCACCGGCCGCAGGGCCGCCATCTTCTGGGAGAAGATCAGGTCCTCGATGTCGGCCTCCAGTTCGTCGGGCAGCTTGAAGCCGTCCCGGGAGAAGATCTTGATACCGTTGTCCTGGAAGGGGTTGTGGGAGGCGGAGATCACCACCCCGGCGTCGGCCCGCATCGAGCTGGTGATGAAGGCGATGCCGGGGGTGGGCAGCGGCCCCACCAGCAGCACGTCCACCCCCATGGAGCAGATGCCCGCCGCCAGGGCGTTTTCGATCATGTAGCCCGAGATGCGGGTGTCCTTGCCGATCACGATCCGGTGGCCGTGCTTCTTGTCCTTGACCAGGAAGGCGATGCCGCGGCCAATCTGCATGGCGATCTCGGTGGTCATGGGGTAGATGTTGGCGGTACCGCGCACCCCGTCGGTGCCGAATAGTCGTCGCATTTGGTGTTCCTTATTATTTAATTTCTACGGTCACGGTTTCCGGGCTGGTCTGCTGGATGCCCACCTCGTTCACCTGTTGGAGGGTCACCCCTGGCGGCAGGGGGTCGGAGGGCTTGACGGTGACGGTGGGCTTGACCTCGTGGCTGCCGGGGGGGAGGCCTTCCAGGTTGACGTTGGCGGTGAAGAGTCCTTTCAGCTCCTTGTTGGGTTTGCGGGCCATGATCGTGGGCATCATGGTCTTTACCTCCAATTTGCCAGGGGTTATCTTGACGGTTTGATTGAGAGATAGGCCGACGGGGGCGATGTCGATCTTGCCTATGTCACGGTCGGTCAGTTTGTCCTTGATCTCGATCTGGGCTGACACCACCGGGTCGCCGATCAGGTCGGCCAGCTCCGGGCTCAGGGCCAGGGCGGTTTGCTTGGTGGTCGAGGCCTTTAGCCCCGAGATGTCGATGGGTTCGGTCTGGAGGTTCTGTTCCCGGGCCAGGATGCTCTGGGGCCCGGAGACTTCGATCACCTCGGGTTTCATGGTGATGGCGGCCAACTCCAGGTCGTCCGGCGGTTTGCCGTGGGTGATCGGCCTGATGGCCAGCTCCTTCTTGATTAGCCGGTCGAGACGCAGGGTGATGTGGGTGGGGTTGATCCGCAGGATGCTGATCCCCCTGGGCACCGATATGGAGTCGAGGTCGTTGGCGATCACCGTGGTGCCGGGGATGGCCTTGGAGAGGTCGATGGAGCGGCTCACCCCCTGGGAGACCTTGCGGATCAGGCCCCGCGGGCCGCTGATCGTCACGTCCAGGGTGCTCTTGTACTGGTTGGAGATCACCAGGTCGCGGGGCAGGTTGACGATCTCCACTGGCACCTGGACGTTCATGTCCACCTGGTCCTCGCTGGACACGAAGTACCACAGGAAGACGGCGAACAGCAGCGAGATCAGCTTGATGAACCAGTCCTTGGGCCAGGAAAGTTTGGGCGGCGAGGGGATCATTGGCGGTTTAACCAGCTTCTCAGCGTCGAGAGCGAGGCCGGCTTGTCCTTTTTGGTGACCAGTATCTCCCGCAGCCGGCTACGCAGCTCGCCCTCCGAGAGGTTGGTGGTGATGGCCCCGTGCTGGGCCAGGGAGATCTGACGCGTCTCCTCCGAGACCACCACCACCACCGCGTCGGTCTCCTCGGAGAGGCCGATGGCGGCCCGGTGGCGGGTGCCGAGATGCTTGGAGATATAGGGGCTCTTGGTCAGCGGCAGGACGCAGCGGGCGGAGTGGATGCGGCCCGCCCCCACCACCGCCCCGCCGTCGTGCAGGGGCGAGCCGGGCATGAAGATGCTGATCAACAGGCCGCTGCTCAGCTTGGCGTCGATCGCCTGGCCGGAGTCGAGGTAATCCTTGAGCCCGGTCTCCCGTTCCAGGATGATCAGGGCCCCGATCTTGCGCTGGGCGAGCTGACGGGCCGCGGTCACCACCTCGTGAAGGTCGGATTCCTTGTCCTCCACCGGCTTGGTGAACGGTGAGGCCTGGCCCACCTGCACCAGGGCCTTGCGGATGTCGCGCTGGAAGACGATGACGATGATCAAAAAGATGGAGTTGAGCAGGGTGCCGAGCAGCCAGTAGAGGGTCATCAGCTCCAGCTCCTTGGCCCCGAAATAGACCACGGTCAGGACGCCGATTCCGGCCAACATCTGCACCGCCCGGGTGCCCCGGATCATTAAAATAGCCCGGTAGATGATGAAGGCCACGAGCAGGATGTCGGTTATGTCTTGCCAGCGCAGTGAGTGCAGGGTCTCAAGCATTATGGGGACGCCGTGGGGTTTTGGAAGCGACGGGGCGGGAGCGAGGCCCGCAACGGTCCCTGGTCTGGTCAACCGGGATGGTTATTTATATTAAATCTAATTGTTCGGACAACTCAAGCGTTGTTGTGCGGTTGGAAAAAAAAGGCCGGGGCCGGGAAAACTTGCGTTGGCCCCTTGTTTCTCCTCTTGACAGGGAGAGAGGGATCATTTATGTTTCCCAACTTCAGTTGAATATCGGCCTGGGGCCCTGGCGGTGCCGGGCGCGGGCGGCAAAGATCAAGATTCGCAAGGAGAGACGTTTTGGCTAATCACAAGTCGGCAATCAAGAGGATTCGGCAGAGCGCGGACCGCAACCTGCGGAATCGCGCCCACAAGAGCAAGATGAAGACCGCGATCAAGGCGGTGTTCGCCGCCATCGAGGAGCAGTCGGCGGAGAAGGCCCAGGCGGCCTTGCGGGCCGCCATCCCGGTGATCGACCACGTGGCGGTCAAGGGCGCAGTGCCCAAGAAGACCGCCTCCCGTAAGGTCTCCCGGCTCACCAAGCGGGTCAACGCCTTTGTCGCCGGGGCTCAGGCCTAGGCGGTAGAGAGGTCAGGCGATGCAAGAGGCAAGATTGACCAGAGGTTGGCGGCGCCAAGCGTTAGAGTAGTCAGCCCCAGCGGGCTGACGGGGAGTGCCGTTGCCTGATTGGTGAGCTAGGATTGACAAGAAAAGCCATGGGCCGATTAACGGCGCCGTGGCTTTTTTTTTGCGGGAGACAAGGAGATGATACAACCCGAGCTAACCGATTTCCGCCGTTTGGCGGCCCGGGCCGGATTGGTGCCGGTATGCCGCGAGATCGTGGCCGACCTGGATACCCCGCTGACCGCCTTCGCCAAGGTGGCCCTGGATCAGCGGCACGCCTTTCTGTTGGAGAGTCTGGAGGGGGGCGAGAAGTGGGGCCGTTACTCCTTCATCGGCTTAAATCCCCTGGCCACCTTCACCAGTCGGGGAGAGGAGATCGAGGTGCGCCGGGGCGAGAGGATCGAGCGCGCCACCGGCGACCCCGTCGCGGCCCTCAAGGAGCTTCTGCGCTCCTTCACCCCCCGCGACCCCGGCTATCCCTCGCGGTTCTTCGGGGGGGCGGTGGGTTTTCTGGGCTATGACCTGGTGCGCTTCATGGAGCGTCTGCCGGCCTTGAAGCCGGAGCGGGCCGGATTCCCGGACTCCTCCCTGATGGTGCCCAAGCTGGTTTTGGTCTGCGACTCGATCCGCCAGACTATCACCGTGGTCAACTGGGTGCCGACCGGGGGTCATGATGCCCCCGAGCGCCTGTACCAGGAGGCGGTGGCGGAGATCGAGGCGGTGATCGGCAGGCTGCGCGGCCCCCTGCCGCCAGAGGTTAGCCGTCCCGCCGCCGGCACGACTCACGAGTTTTCCGCCAACATGAGCCGGGAGGAGTTTATGGCCATGGTGGAGAGGGCCAAGGAGTACATCTTGGCCGGGGATATCATCCAGGTGGTGCTATCCCAGCGTTTCCACAGCAAGACCGATCTCGATCCCTTTTTGCTCTACCGGGCGCTGCGGCACGTAAACCCCAGTCCCTACCTGTTCTTCCTGAAGCTGGACGACATCGTCCAGGTTGGTTCCTCGCCCGAGATCCTGGTGCGGCTGGAGGGCGAGGAGGCGGAGGTGCGGCCCATCGCCGGCACCCGCCGCCGGGGGGCGAGCGCGGAGGAAGACCTGGCCCTGGAGCAGGAGCTGCTCGCCGATCCCAAGGAGCGGGCCGAGCACCTGATGCTGGTGGATTTGGGCCGCAACGACCTGGGCCGGGTCTGCCGCTACGGCACGGTGGAGACCCGTGATCTCTTGCTGGTCGAGCGCTACAGCCACGTTATGCACATCGTCTCCGGGGTGCATGGCAAGCTTGCGCCGGGCCGGGATCAGTTCGATGTGCTCAAGGCCTGTTTCCCCGCCGGCACGGTGAGCGGCGCCCCCAAAATCCGGGCGATGGAGATCATCGAGGAGCTGGAGCCGGAGCGCCGGGGCCCTTACGCCGGGTCGGTGGGCTATTTCGGTTTTTCCGGCAATATGGACATCTGCATCGCCATCCGCACCTTTGTCATGCGGGGCGATGACCTCTGGGTGCAGGCCGGGGCCGGGATCGTGGCCGATTCCGACCCCGCGACCGAGTTCGAGGAGACCGTCAACAAGGCGCTGGCCTTGCGGCGGGCGGTGAAACTGGCGGAAGGGGGGCTCTGAGGATGATCGTCATTATCGATAACTACGATTCGTTCACCTATAACATCGTCCAGACCATCGGCGGCCTGGGCCGCGACCTCGAAATTGCGGTCTTCCGTAACGACCAGGTGGATATCGAGACCATCGCCCGTTTAAACCCCACGCGGCTGCTGATCTCGCCCGGGCCCTGCGCCCCGGAGCAGGCCGGGATCTCGATGGCCGCCATCCGTCACTTCAGCGGTCGGATCCCGGTGCTGGGGGTCTGTCTGGGGCATCAGGCCATCGGCCAGGCCTTCGGGGGCAAAGTGGTGCGGGCCGGACGCCTCATGCACGGCAAGACCAGCCCGGTGAGCCACGACGGCAAAGGGGTGTTCACCGGCCTGCCGCAGCCCTTTGCGGCCATGCGTTACCACTCCCTGGTGGTGGCGGACGAGGGCCTGCCCGACTGCCTGACGGTCACCGCCCGCACCGACCAGGGCGAGCTGATGGGCCTGCGCCACAAGACCCTGGCGGTGGAGGGGGTGCAGTTCCACCCCGAGTCGATCATGACCCCGGACGGGGTACGGCTGCTTTCGAACTTCGTCTCCCCAAATTACCAGGAAATGCTTGAGGGGCAGGAGGGCCGGCCATGATCCGGGAGTCGATCGCCCGGCTGGTGGAGGGCCGCGACCTGCCGGAGGCGGAGATGGTCGAGGTGATGGAGGAGATCATGACCGACCAGGCCACCGGAGCCCAGATCGGCGCCTTGCTCACCGCCTTGAGGATGAAGGGCGAGACCGTGGCCGAGATCACCGGCGCTGCCCGGGTGATGCGGGACAAGGCCACCCCGGTCGAGGCCGCCGCCCCTGGCGAGCTGTTGATGGATATCGTGGGTACCGGCGGCGACCTGTCCGGCACCTTCAACGTCTCCACCACCTCGGCCCTGGTGGTGGCGGCGGCGGGGGTGGCGGTGGCCAAGCACGGCAACCGCTCGGTCTCCAGCCGTTGCGGCAGCGCCGATGTCCTCGAGGCCCTGGGGGTGGATCTCGATCTTAGCCCCGAGCAGATTGGCCGCTGCGTCCGCCAGGTGGGGATCGGTTTTATGTTCGCCCCCAAGCTGCACGGGGCGATGAAACACGCCATCGGCCCCCGCCGGGAGATCGGCATCCGCACGCTGTTTAACCTGCTCGGCCCGCTAACCAACCCCGCCCGGGCCAACGCCTATCTGCTGGGGGTTTACGACGCCGGTCTGACCGAGAAGGTCGCCCGGGTGCTGATCAACTTCGGGGTGCGGCGGGCGATGGTGGTCTGGGGCGAGGGCAATATCGACGAGCTGACCGTCACCGCCCCCAGCCGGGTCTCCGAGGTCTGCGGGGAGACGGTGCGCACCTACACCCTGACCCCGGAGGAGATGGGCTTAAGCCGGGCGCCGCTGGCGGCGGTCAAGGGCGGCGCCACCCCCGAGGAATCGGCGGCCCTGGTGCGGGAGGTGCTGAACGGCGCCCCCGGCCCCCGGCGGGAGATGGTGCTCTTAAACGCCGGGGCGGCATTGATGGTGGCGGGCCGGGTCGAGGACGTCCGGCACGGGGTGGAACTGGCCGCCCAGTTGCTAGACTCCGGCCAGGCGGCGGCCAGACTCCAGGCCTTGGTGGAATTTTGTCTGTGCAATCAGGGGGCGAGGAAATGATTTTGGATCGAATCGTGGAGAGCAAGCGCCAGGAGGTGCGGGCGCTCAAGGCGCGGGGCCTGGTGGCGCCGGCGGGCGAAATCCCCGGACCTCGCGGCTTCAGGCGGGCCTTGCTTGATTATCTGGGGGTGGCGGTGATCGCCGAGGCCAAGAAGGCCTCGCCCTCCAAGGGGTTGATCTGCCCGAACTTCGACCCGGCGGCTATCGCCCGAGATTACGCGGCCGGCGGGGCCCAGGCCATCTCGGTTTTGACCGACGGGCCTTATTTCCAAGGCTCCCTGGCCTATATCCCCCTGGTGCGGGCGGCGGTGAACCTGCCGGTGCTCAGGAAGGAGTTCATCATCGACGAGATTCAGCTCCGGGAGGCCGCCCTCTTCGGGGCCGACGCCATCCTCTTGATCGCCGCCATCCTGGAGCCCCGGCAGCTGGCCGACTATCAGGCCTTGGCCGGCGAGCTGGGGATGGACAGCTTAGTCGAGGTGCACGATGAGGCCGAGGCCGAGCTGGCCCTGGCCGCCGGCAGCCGGCTGATTGGGATCAACAACCGCAATCTGCGCGATTTTACCGTCGATCTCGACACCACCTTGCGGGTGATGGCCGGGATTCCCAGGGAGATACCGGTGGTCAGCGAGTCCGGGATCAGGGATCATCGGGACATGCAGCGGCTGGCCGGGCAGGGGGTGGCCGCCGCCCTGGTGGGCGAGAGTCTGATGCGCCAGGCCGACCGTTGCCAGGCGCTCAAGGATCTGCGGGGCGAGGCCTAGGCCATGCGCACCCGGATCAAGGTCTGTGGAATCACCGACCAGGCCGAGGCCCTGGCCATCGCCGGCCTGGGGGTGGACGCCCTGGGCTTCATCTTCGTGAGGAACAGCCCCCGTTATGTCAGCCCGGAGCGGGTCCGGGCCATCGTCGCCGCCTTGCCGCCCCTGGTGGCCAAGGTGGGGGTGTTCATGGATCAGGAGGCGGCGGAGGTGAACGCCATCGCCCGCGACTGCGGGCTTACCGTCATCCAGCTTCACGGCGGCGAATCGCCGGATTACTGCCGGCTGATGATCCGTCCGGTGATCAAGGTCTTCCGGGTGGGGCCGGAGGCCCGGCCGGTGACGGAAGGCTACCGTCAGGCGGCGGCCGCCTTCCTGCTCGACACCTACCAGCCGGGCATAGCCGGGGGCACTGGCCAGGCCTTCGACTGGGGGCTGATTAGCGCCCTCGATCTACCCGGCCCCCTGATCCTGGCCGGCGGCTTAAACCCGGACAATATCCAGGCCGCCATCCGCCAGACCCGTCCCTACGCGGTGGATGTAAACTCGGGGGTGGAGACCCGTCCGGGCCGCAAGGACATAGACGCCGTCCGCCGGCTGCTGGCCTTGGCCTCGGCAGAATAAGCCCCTGTTGCACTTTGGGGTCATACTTTGGGGTCAGGTCTTGTAATAATATATCTCGTCTCAGCTATTGCATGATTACAAGACCTGACCCTAGGGGTAAACCCAAGAGGATGACTGCGCAGGATAGTTTGAAAGCGACTTTTATGGTTGACTTTTTTATTTTTTTTCTCATACACTAGTAACTCGTGATAGTTATTTCGTCGGGGGCTGGGCGGCGATTTTTGTGCCAAGATGTGGGAGGCGGGAATGGAGGCGATGGTCCGGGAGTTGAGGAAGATTATTTCCTTTAAGGAGACCACCGTGCCCGGCGATGTGATTCTGGTGGCGGTGGAGCGCAACCGGGCGGTTTTTTACGCCCTGGTGACTGACATCAGCCGCGACGAGTCCCGGCGCGACGAGTGGTGGCAGGTGACCATGCAGGTGCTGGGGGTGCCGCCCCAGGAGGTGGTCTGGACCATGCGCGAGCCGCAGTTCACCGGCAAGGAGACCTTTACCATGGAGGGTGACGGCCGTTTTGTGCAGGCGGTGGACTTTTCGGTCAAACGGGTACCTCCCGGACCGGAGAAGTCCGTCCGGCCCCGGCCCGCCCTTAAGCTGGTGAAGTAGGTTGGTGACCGGGTGCTCTCGGAGCGGGAGATAATCGACCGCCTGCGGCGTCAGGCGGTAAAGGTCTGTCCCGGTCTGCGGCGGGGGATCGGCGACGACTGTGCCGTGCTTGATCCTCCTGGCCCTGGCCGCTTGACCTTGATCACTACCGACACCCTGATGGAGGGGGTGCACTTCGATCTCGCCTGGCACCCTCCCGAGCTTCTGGGCCGCAAGGCGGTGGCGGTGAACGTGAGCGACATCGCGGCCTCGGGCGGCGAGTCCCGCTTCGCCCTCCTCTCCCTGGCCGTGCCGCCGGGACTGGCGGTGGAGCTGCTGGAGGGCCTGACCCGCGGCATCATGGAAGCCCTTGCGCGCTACCGGCTGACCTTGATCGGCGGTGACACGGTGGCGAGCAAGGGGGGACTGGCCCTGTCGGTGACCGTTCTGGGCGAGGCGGCGGAGGGCCGGGTGCTGTACCGTTCCGGGGCCCGGCCCGGCGATTTGATTTGGATAAGCGGCGGCTTGGGCCTGGCCGCCCTGGGCCTGGCCATCTGCCGGGAGGGGAGGGCCGAGCTTGGCCGGTGCTATCCCGAGCTGCTCGCCGCCCATCTCGATCCGGCCCCCGAGACCATCCTGGGGCCGGCCCTGGCCGCCTCCGGCCTGGTCTCGGCCATGATCGACATGTCCGACGGCCTGGCCACCGATCTGGCTCAGATCGGCGTCGAGAGCGGGGTGGGGGCGCGGGTCTTTGCCGAGCGGCTGCCCATCCCGCCAGCGGTCCGGGAGGCGGCGGCCTCGCTCGGGCTCGATCCGCTGCCGCTGGCTATATCCGGCGGCGAGGACTACCGGCTTTTGTTCACCGCCCCGCCCGAGGCCACTGGACGGTTGCGGGGGCTTGCCCGTCTGGCCTGCGGCGGCCAGCTCTTCGCGGTGGGCGAGATGGTGGCCGGGGCGGGGGTGATGCTGGAGGCAGAGGGCCGGATGACGGACATCTCCTTTAAGGGCTACGACCACTTCCCGAGGCCGTGAGGCTTATGGCTCAGGTTGTTTCTTGCTCGATCGTTTAGCCATGACGCGCAACTACACGGAGGTATGATGCCGCGTTTCGATAAGCCCATTGATATCGATAAAATTCCGACCCTGCCCGCCATCGCCATGGAGGCCATCCGCCTGATGGAGGGGGAGCGGTCGAATTTCGGCTCCATCGCCGAGCTACTCAAGAACGACCAGGTGCTCTCCGGTCGCCTCCTGCGCTACGCCAATTCCGCCTTTGTCGGCTCCCGGGCCGAGATCAC
This sequence comes from Deltaproteobacteria bacterium, assembly GCA_021782655.1. GTDB lineage: Bacteria > Desulfobacterota > Desulfobulbia > Desulfobulbales > VMSU01 > VMSU01. Next base: position 8,226 of record JAJXUT010000024.1, on the reverse strand, counting down.
CACCATCGCCAAGGCCATCTCCCTGTTGGGGTTCACCACCGTCCGCTGCCTGATCCTCTCGGTGTCGGTCTTCGACTGTTTTACCGGAGGCCTGGCCCGTCGCCGGGACGATCTGGTGCAGTTCTGGCTCCACTCCATCGGAGTGGCGGCCTTGGCTGAATCCCTGGCCTCCCGGCTCGGCTTCGCCAACCCCGATGAGGCCTATCTCGCCGGCCTGGTGCACGACATCGGCAAACTGGTTTGTTTTCTGCACCTGCCCGAGGGCTTCACCAAGGTTTGCCAGGAGCTGGAGAAACAGGGAGGCTACGGCATCGAGGCCCCCCTGGCCCTGGAGATCGAGGAGGAGCTGATGGGGGTCACCCACGTCGAGGTGGGCAAGATGGTGGCGGCCCAGTGGCTGTTCCCCGCCCCCCTGGCCAAGGCCATCTGGCTGCATCATCAGCCGGTCTTCGCGGCGATCAGGCCCGAGCCCGCCAACCTGCACCAGTTGATCCGGGTCGCCGATGTCCTGGCCGTGACCCACGCCATCGGCTCCGGTTACTTTTTGAGCGCCAAGCCCTACGATCACCAGAGCTATCATTTTGCCCTGGAAAATATCATGCTGCACCACAAGATCGGCGCGGATGAGGTCGAGGAGATGGTGCGGCGGGCCGGGGAGCGGGTCAAGGAGATGGCCGGGGTCTTGGGGCTGGGCGACGCCGACACCTACCGGGGGCTGGTGGGCAACGCCAATCAGACCTTGGGTTGCGTGGGGGTGGGCCTGGAGCAGCGCAACCGCGAGCTGGCCCAGGCCAACCAGGTATTGGACGCCATCTGCGCCATGACCAGGCGCCTGAAGACCGGGATTTCGGTCGAGCGGGCGGTGGAGGAGATCATCGCCGGGGCCCGGGAGGCCTTCGGGGTTTCCCGTTGCCTGTGCATGGTGGTGGACGCCCGGCGGGACGCCTTTATCGGCAAGATCGCCACTGAGGGCGGGCTGGAGGCCTTCGAGGTCGCCCGCCGGGGCGGTGCGGTGCTGGGGGTGCTCTCCCAGGCCAATGCCGATCTCGAGGCCGAGGCGGTGCGGTGGCTGAACAAGGCGACGGTGGATTTCGAGCACGGGGGCAGTCTCGATGCCCTAGCCGAAACCCTGGCCGGCTCGCGATTCATGGCCACCTTCTTCGTGGCCGACAAGACCGCCAGCGGCCGGCCGGAGCGGATTGTGGGCGAGTTGATGCTCGATTTCCATGGCCGGGAGGAGTTGGGCGGCAGCCAGCTTGGCCGGCACTTCGAGCTCTTTGCCTCAAGCGCCGCCGGCGCCGTGGAGCGCATTTTGCTTGAGGTTGAACTTGAGGCCCAGGCCCGGGAGATCACCGAGGCGGCCCGCAAGATGGAGGAGGGCCAGCGCCAGCTCTTCCACTCCCACCGTCTGGCCACGGTCGGACGGCTGGCCGCCGGGGCGGCCCATGAAATCAATAATCCCCTGACCATCATCTCACTCAACCTGCAAATTATGGATCGCCTGCTCTCCCAGGGAGGCGACCTGACCGAGCTGCGAGAGCGGCTCAAGGTCATCTTCGGCCAGGAGCAGCGGATCTCGAAGATCATCGGTGAGCTGATGGGCTTCGCCCGGCCCACCCAGCCCAAGCTCGAGGCCACCGACCTCGCCAAGGTGATGCGCGACGTGCTCTCGGTGCTCGGCGACCGGGTGTCGATGAGCAAGATCAAGGTGGATAACCAGATTCCCGCCGATCTGCCCCTGGCCTACGTCGATGGCGGCCAGATCGAGCAGGTGTTCATGAACCTCCTGATCAACGCCAGCCACGCCATGCCCGCGGGCGGACGTGTCACCCTGCGGGCCGAGCTAGACCGCCGTGGGCGGCTGGCGGTTTCCCTCACCGACACCGGCACCGGCATCGCCCGTGAGAACTTAAACAAGATCTTTGACCCCTTCTTCACCACCAAGCGGCAGGGGGAGGGCACCGGCCTGGGGCTGGCCATCTGCCACTCCATCGTCGAGCATAACGGCGGCGTCTTGCAGGTGCGGAGCGAGGAGGGGGTGGGCTCCACCTTCACCGTGCGGCTGCCGCTCGACCAGGGCAGCCGTTTGCAGGCCCTAAAGAAGGCGGTGAACCAGCAGCGCAAGGAGAGTCAGCCGGGCGAGGAGGTGTGCCGGATACTGGTGGTGGACGACGAGCGGCTGTTGAACGAGATGCTGCAGGAGTGCCTGCGGTCGGCGGGTTACGAGGTGGACGGGGCCTACGACGGGCTGGAGGGGATCGGGATGCTCAGGTACAAGAAATACAACCTGCTCCTGCTCGACATTCGGATGCCCAGGAAGGACGGTCTGGAGGTGTTGCAGTTTGTCCGCCAGGAGTATCCAGACATCCCGGTGATCATCATCACCGGCCTGGCCTCGATGGAGGAGATTAGGACCACGGTGCGCAAGGGGGCCTTCGCCTGCCTGAAGAAGCCCTTCCAGTTGCAGAAGGTGCTGCTCAAGGTCAGCGAGGCCCTGGCCAGCGTCGGCGACCGCTGTTCTCAGGAGCCGGAGAGGCCCCCGGAGGGAGGCTGAGTGGTGGGCCGACAGCAAGGGGGGCCTGGTTGCGGGCGCGATTGCATCACGGGAGGTGGCGGCTTGCCATTGACGTTTATCATGACGGATAACTTATGACCTGGCCGGCGATGAACGGTTTTTTGACCATAGAGGAACTGATGTACCGCACCGGGCTAGAGGAGAGCCTGATCCGGTTCTATGAGTCCGAATATGCCCAGTACCTGCCGGAGTCGGTGCTGCGCGGCGACGGTCTGTTCTTCGACGAGGCGGCGGTGGACGCCTTCCTTAAGGTGCACGAGATTCACCATCGCCGGCTGTCGGAGGCGGACGGCGAGGCGGAGAGCCGGGGCTACGCCCGGGTGATCGCGGTGACCTCGGGCAAGGGCGGGGTGGGCAAGAGCAACCTGGCCTTGAACCTGGCCATCGCCTGCCAGCGGCTGGGGCGGATGGCCCTGGTGCTGGACGCCGATCTGGGCATGGCCAACATCCACCTCCTGGCCGGCATCCAGCCGGCCTACAGCTTGAAAGACCTGACCGCGAACGACCTGCCGCTCGGCGAGCTGATCAACCAGGGCCCGGAGGGAATCGGGATCGTGGCCGGCGGTTCGGGGGTGGTGGCCTTGGCCGACAGCACCCCGGAGGAGCGGCGGCGGCTGCTCGCCGCCCTGGAGGGGATGGAACGCCACGCCGACCTCATCATCGTCGATACCGGGGCCGGCATGGGGGCCGGGGTGCGGGACTTCCTACTGGCCGCCGACGAGGTGCTCTTCGTGCTCACCCCGGACCTCACCTCCCTGGCCGACGCCTACGGTCTGCTCAAGGCCCTGTGCGCCCGCGATTTTTCCCGGCCCCTGTACTCGGTGGTCAACATGGCCTCGAACCTCAGGCAGGCGGCGGAGGTGGCGCGCCGGTTTTCCAACTGCGGCCAGCAGTTTTTGGGTGTCTCGATCGCCAATATCGGCTATATCCTGAAAGACAGCACCGTGGGGGCGGCCATCGCCCGGCGGACGCCGTATCTGGTCTTCGATCCCGCAGCCAAGGTCAGTCGTAACACCATCGCCGTCGCCCAGGCCTTGCTGGCCGACGACCACGACCGGCCCCGGCTGAACTCGGCCTTCAAACGTTACCAAAACATGATTCGAGGTAGATGCCCGTGATTCACCACCTCGCCAGCCCGTCTCCCCCCCTTCCCGCCTGCACCGCGCCCTGGGCCAACCAGTTGGGTTTGCGGAAAAATCCCTTCCAGGATACCATCGACCCCCGGCTCTTTTTCCGCACCCGGCAACACGAGGAGGCGGTGGTGAAACTCAAGATCGGCATCGAGGAGCGGCACGCCCTGATCCTGCTGGACGGCCCCTCGGGCACCGGCAAGACCCTGGCCGCCCAGGTGGTGCTGCGCTCGCTCGACCGGGAGCGTTTCACCCCGGTCTTTGTCTCGGTCTTCCCCGGCATGGGCAAGACCGCCCTCCTGGGGGCCATCCTGGCTGCCCTTGAGGTGACACCCGCCCGCCTGGCCTCGGAGCGGTTAATTCAGCTTCAGGAGCAGGCCCGGCTGTTAGTGAGCGATGGCCGGCGGCTGGTCATCGTCATCGACGAGGCCCACTTCCTGGCCGCCGACGCCCTGCACAGCCTGCGGGCCATGTCCAACCTGGAGACCGAGCAGGAGAAGCTGGTCACCGTGCTCCTGGTCGCTGAGCCCGGCCTGGCCCGCCGGCTTGCCGCCCCGGCCCACGCCTCGCTTAGGGGCCGGATCACCTTCGCGGTCCGGCTCGCCCCCCTGGGGGTGGAGGGGCTGGAGCAGTACGTCAAGTACCGGATTCTGAAATGCGGCGGCGATCCCTCCCGTCTGCCCCCCGAGACCTACGGCCTGCTGCATGAGCTCTCCCGCGGCATCCCCAGGGAGATCAACCGGTTGCTCTACGTCGCCTGCATCGAGGCCATGACCAGCGGTCAGCCCCTGGGCCCGGCCACCATCCAGATGGCGGTCGGCCGGCGCGGGTCGTTGGACGGCTGATCCCTGGGTGATGCCGCCGGCCCGCCGCGCCACCTTGCCGCCGGATCCGTCATGCTGATCCCGGCCCGTTCCACGTTCAAGCTTATCAGCGAATTCTCCCCCGCCGGCGATCAGCCTCCGGCCATTGCCGCCCTGGCTGCCGGGGTGGAGGAGGGCCGCCGCAGCCAGGTGCTGCTGGGGGTGACTGGCTCCGGCAAGACCTTCACCATGGCCCAGGTCATTGCCCAGACCAACCGTCCGGCCCTGGTCATGGCCCCCAACAAGACCCTGGCCGCCCAGCTCTACGCCGAATTCAAGGCCCTGTTCCCCGAGAACGCGGTGGAGTATTTCGTCTCCTACTACGATTACTACCAGCCCGAGGCCTATATCCCCCAGTCCGACACCTACATCGAGAAGGATTCGGCGATCAACGAGGCCATCGACACCATGCGCCACTCCGCCACCCGTTCGCTGCTCACCCGGCGGGACGTGGTGATTGTGGCCTCGGTGTCCTGCATCTATGGCCTGGGTTCGCCGGAGGAGTATAGTGGCATGGACCTGGTCTTCACCGTCGGCGAGGAGCGGCCCCTGGCCGAGGTGCAGCGCCGCCTGGCGGCCATGCTCTACGAGCGCAACGAGGTCTCCTTTCATCGCGGCGTCTTCCGGGTGCGGGGCGACGTGTTGGAGATCTTCCCCGCCTACGAGGAGGAGCGGGCCTTGCGCGTCGAGTTTTTTGGCGACACGGTGGAGGCCATCCGGATGATCGACCCCCTGCGGGGGGTGGCGCTTGCGAGCCTGGAGACGGTGACGGTCTTTCCCGGCAGCCATTTCGTCACCTCGAAGGAGCGCTTGCAGACCGCGATTGCGGCGATCAAGGAGGAGCTTTCGGCGCGGCTTGCCGAACTCCAGGCTGCGGGCCGGCTGCTGGAGGCCCAACGTCTTGAGCAGCGCACCGATTTTGACCTGGAGATGATGGGCGAGCTCGGCTACTGCAACGGCATCGAGAACTACTCCCGCCACCTGACCGGCCGCCTGCCCGGCGAGCCGCCGCCCACCCTGCTTGACTATTTCCCTGATGATTTCCTGGTTTTTATCGACGAGAGCCACGTCACCGTGCCCCAGATCGGCGGCATGTACCGGGGCGACCGTTCCCGCAAGGAGACCCTGGTGGAGTTCGGTTTCCGGCTGCCCTCGGCACTCGATAACCGGCCGCTGCGTTTTGCCGAATTCGACGCCCGGGTGCGGCAGGTGATCTTCGTCTCCGCCACCCCCGGCGACTACGAGCTGAAGCAGACGGGCGGGGTGGTGGTGGAACAGATCATTCGGCCCACCGGCCTCCTGGACCCGGAGATCGAGGTGCGGCCGGCGGAGACCCAGGTCGATGACCTGCTCGCCGAGATCAGGGCCTGCGCCGAACGCGACGAGCGGGTGCTGGTCACCACTCTGACCAAGCGCATGGCCGAGGACTTAAGCGAGTATTACCAAAGTCTCAAGGTGGCGGTGCGTTACCTCCACTCCGACATCAAGACCCTGGAGCGGGTGGAGCTGATCCGCGATCTTAGGCGGGGCGAGTTCATGGTGCTGATTGGCATCAACCTGCTGCGTGAGGGCCTGGACATCCCCGAGGTGTCGCTGGTGGCGGTCATGGACGCCGACAAGGAGGGCTTCCTGCGCAGTCACCGCTCCCTGATCCAGACCTGCGGCCGGGCGGCCAGGAACGTCGGCGGCAAGGTAATCCTCTACGCTTCGTCGGTGACTAAGTCCATGGCCAGCGCCATCGAGGAAACCAGCCGCCGCCGGGCGCGGCAGCTGGCCTATAACCAGCGGCACGGCATCATCCCGACCACCATCCGTTCGGCGATCAAGGACATCACCGAGACCATCTACCCCCAGGCGGCGGTGCCGCCACCCCAGACGGCGGAGGCTGGAGGCGATTATCAGGACCTGGCCGGGCTGCGGCGGGAGATCAAGGCCCTGACCGCCGAGATGCGCGAGGCGGCGGCGGAGCTGGCCTTCGAGGAGGCGGCCTCTCTGCGCGACCGGATCAAGAAACTGCGGGAACTGGAGCTCGCCTGGCTATGAAAGCGGGCTGGCGGCAGCGCTTGGCCCTGGCGGTGGGGCCGCGGCTCTATCTCGCCCTGACCAGGGCCCTGTTTGCCACTGTCCGGGAGACGACGCCAGGGGCGGGGCATTACCAGCGGCTGCTCGCCAGCGGCCAGCCATTCATTGCCTGCATGTGGCATTATTCCCTCCTCTACGGCATGTCCCGGGCTGAGGGCCGGGGCTGGGTGGTCATGGCCAGCGCCAGCGAGGACGCCGAGTATATCGCCCGGGCCTTGCACCTTATGGGGCAGGTCACGGTGCGGGGCTCGCGCACCAAGGGCGGCCTTGCGGCCTTAAGGGAGATGCGGGCTCAGATGCGGGATCATGGCCGGCGGGCGGCGATCGTCGGCGACGGCTCTCAGGGGCCGGCCTTGAAGCTCCAGGCCGGGGTGGTGCTCTTGGCCAGCAAGACCGGGGCGCCCATCCTGCCCCTGGCCTGGGGGGCGGATCGTTACTGGGCCTTCCGCAGTTGGGACCGCACCGTCCTGCCCAAGCCCTTTGCCCGGGTGAACATGTGCTTCGGCGAGCCGATCTCCGTGCCCACCGGCTTGACGGCTCAGGGGTTGGAGGAGCATCGCCGGAAAATCGAGGCGGCGTTGCTCGAACTGTACCGCCAGGCCTGGCGGCCGTTCGGGGTGGTTGACCACGCCGCTGGGCGGGGGTTGCCAACGGTAACCGGGGGGGAGTGAGATGAGTCTCTATCATCCGACCATCGTCTTGGGGATGGGCTTCCTGCTCGCCTCTCTGTATCAGAGCCGCCGGATCGGCGAGTTGATCCCTGCGGCCCTGCTCCCGCGTTGGCACGTCCTGGAGAGCCTGATCGGCTTCTTCCTTCTAGGCTACAGCGCCCAGGTGCTGGCCAGGGCCCAGGTGCCGCCGGGGCCGGCGGAATACATGGTGGGCATCGTCTATCTGGGCGGGGCGGTGTTTGTGTTTCTGGCCATGCGCCTGTCGCGGCTGGCCATGCGCCAGATTCGCCGGGATGAGGGCCGCATCTCCCGGCTGAACGAGGAGCTCAAGGTCGCCTATGAATCGACCATCGAGGGCTGGGGCCGGGCCTTGGAGCTGCGGGACAAGGAGACCGAGGGCCATACCCAGCGGGTCTGCGAGATGACCATGCGCCTGGCCGAGGGTTTTGCCTTCAGCTCCGAGGAGCGGCGCTACTTGAAGTTCGGGGCCTTGCTGCACGATATCGGCAAGATGGGGGTGCCGGACTCCATCTTGATGAAGGACGGGCCCTTGAGCGAGGAGGAGATGGCGGTGATGATGCGCCATCCCGAGCACGCCCGGAAGATGCTCTCCGGCATCGAGTTCCTGCGCCCGGCGATTGCCATCCCCTACTGCCACCACGAGCGCTGGGACGGCTCCGGCTACCCCCGGGGCCTGAAGGGCGAGGAGATCCCGCTCGCGGCCAGGATCTTCGCGGTGGCCGACGTCTGGGACGCCTTGGTCAGCGAGCGGCGCTACCACGGGGCCTGGAAGATCGAGGAGGTCTGCGCCCATATCCTGGCCGGCTCGGGGCATCAGTTCGACCCCCAGGTGGTGGCGAGGTTTCTGGAGCTTGACTATTGCCGGCGTCCTGGCGGGTAAGCAT
>JAJXUT010000103.1 GCA_021782655.1 Deltaproteobacteria bacterium | reverse complement strand
AGGATGGCGGAGGCCATCAAGGGCTTGCTCGTCGATACCGGCCAGATTGTGGCGGCGGCGGTCGAGGGACGTTTGACCTTCCGTGCCGATGCGGCGCGGCACCAGGGGGAATACCGTAAGATCATCGAGGGGGTCAACGAGAGCATGGATCGGCTGGTCGGCTTTTTAGATAACATGCCGGCGCCGGCCATGATCATCGATAACGACTTCACGGTGCGGTACATGAACGAGATGGGGGCCAAGATCGGTGGCCGGAGCCAGAAGGAGGTGGTGGGGGTTAAGTGTTACAACCATTTCAAGACCTCGGACTGCCGAAGCGAGAGATGCGCCTGCTCCCGCGCCATCCGGGACGGACGGGAGGCCTCCAGCGAGACCGATGCCCATCCGCTGCCGGGGGTCGATCTGGATATCGCCTATAGCGGGGTGCCGATCCGGGATAAGGCCGGCAAGGTGACCGGCGCCTTTGAGGTGGTGACCGACCAGACGGCGGAGAAGAAGGCCGCCCGCGTTGCCAGTAAGGTTTCCGATTATCAGGACGCGGAGGCGGCCAAGCTCAGCGCGGTGGTTGCCAAGCTCGCCACGGGCGATATGCTCATCCAACTTGAGGCTGCCCCGCCGGATGAGGATACGAAGGAGGTGCATGCCACCTTCCGTGGGATTGCCAACAGCGTTTCAGAGATGGTCAGAAAGCTGGTGGAGGTGGTGCGCGAAGTGAAGTCCGCGGCCGACAACGTGGCCTCCGGCTCGCAAGCGCTCTCCGCCACCTCCGAGGAGATGTCCCAAGGGGCCTCGGAACAGGCGGCCGCTGCGGAAGAGGCGGCAAGCAGCATGGAGGAGATGGCTTCCATTACTCGCCAGAATGCCGACAATGCCCTGCAGACGGATAAACTGGCGGTCAAATCCGCCGAGGACGCAACGGCCGGCGGCAAGGCGGTGGAGGACACGGTGTGCGCCATGAAGGAGATTGCCGACAAAATTTCCATCATCGAGGAGATTGCCCGCCAGACCAACCTGCTGGCCCTAAACGCGGCCATCGAGGCGGCTCGGGCCGGCGAGCACGGCAAGGGGTTCGCAGTGGTCGCCGCCGAGGTTAGGAAGCTCGCGGAGCGATCCCAGAAGGCGGCCGCCGAGATCAGCCATCTCTCGACCAGCAGCGTGGGTATCGCCGAGCGGGCCGGGGGATTGCTGGCCAAGATGGTTCCCGATATTCACAAGACCGCCGACCTGGTACGGGAGATATCGGCGGCGAGCAAGGAGCAGGACGCGGGCGCCGAGCAGATCAACACGGCGATCCAGCAGTTGGATCAGGTCATCCAGCAGAATGCGGCGGCGACCGAGGAGATGGCATCCACGGCCGAGGAGCTTGCCGCCCAGGCCGCCCAGTTGCAGGGTTGCGTGGCCTTTTTTGATATCGGCGAGGAGAGCGGCGGAAGGGACGAGGGGCAATGGCAGGAGGAGCGGCCCAAGCGGTTGGAGTTTGTGCCTAGCTCTGCCCACAAGGGGAAAAAACTGCATGTAGTTAAATCTAAGGGACTCGGGAGGAGGCTTGCCGCTGGCGGAGCAAATCCGGGCGTCTCCGAGGCCGGGATTGGCCTGGATATGGACGACCGCTTGGGAGACAAGGCGGACGGTGGCTTTGAGCGGTACTGATAGTTTGGATTTTGGTGTTGCCCCATAGGAGTCGTGCCTGCAAGGCTATTTGGGTGTGACCTTGCTTATTTTGTAAAAAAATCAATGGGCAGGGGCGCGTTGATCGGGATAGGCGGATGCGGCCTTCCGGTTGCCGCCGCTCGGTAACCTTAATACGGCAAGGAGGCAAGCGATGCAATGGTTCTATGACATGAAGGTGGGCAAGCGGTTGTTGGTCAGTTTTGGCGCGGTGCTGGTGCTCTTGGCCCTGGTGGCCGGGGCGGGGCTGTGGGGGCTGGTAACCAGCGAGAGTCGGGTGATGACCATGCTTGATACCGAGGGCAAGATCCTCCAGAATGCCAGCCGGCTGCGGGCCAATATCCTGGGGATGCGGATGAATGAAAAGAGCCTCCTGTTAAATCTCAAGTCCGCCGACAAGCTGGCCGAGGACCACAAGGCCTGGCTGGAAGAGGAGAAGGGCGCCGATGACCGGTTCGCCGAGCTGGACAAGGCGGCGGTGCACGAGGACGACAAGGCCGAGATCAAGAAGATCCGGGACAATGTCAAGATATACCGGGACGGGTTCGCCAAGGTGTGGTCGATGGTGGGCGACGGCCGAATCACCACCGTCGAGCAGGGCATCCAGGCGCTGGCCCCCTACATGGAGGCCATCCACAGCATGGATGCCACCGTGACCGATTTGGCCCAGAAGGCGGACAAGACGATGAACGAGGACCGGGCGCAGATCGGTAAGGCCTCGCAGCGGGTGGTGTGGGTCGTGGTGGGCATCGCCTTGGTCGCCATCTGCCTGGGGGTCATGCTGGCCATGGTGGTGGCCCGCAGCATCCGGGTGCCGCTCTTGCGGAGCGTGGAGTTTTCGACCGCGGTGGCCGCCGGTGATCTGACCCAGACCATCGAGCTCAACCTGAAGGACGAGTGCGGCCAGTTGACCGACTCCATGAACCGGATGGTGACCAAGCTCAGGGAGATCATCAACAACGTCCGGGCCTCGTCGGACAACGTCGCCGCCGGGGCCCAGGAGCTTAGCTCCAGCTCCCAGGAGATGAGCCAGGGCAGCACCGAGCAGGCGGCGGCGGCCGAGGAGGCCTCCTCGTCGATGGAGGAGATGAGCGCCAATATCCGCCAGAACGCCGATAACGCCATGCAGACCGAGAAGATCGCGGTGAAATCATCCGAGGACGCCCGGGAGGGCGGACGGGCGGTGTCTGAGGCGGTGGCGGCCATGAAGGACATCGCCGGCAAGATCTCGATTATCGAGGAGATCGCCCGTCAGACCAACCTCCTGGCCTTAAACGCCGCCATCGAGGCCGCCCGCGCCGGCGAGCACGGCAAGGGGTTTGCGGTGGTGGCTTCCGAGGTCAGGAAGCTCGCCGAGCGCAGCCAGAACGCCGCCGCCGAGATCAGCAAGCTGTCGGCCAGCTCGGTGCAGGTGGCGGAGACCGCCGGCCAGATGCTCGCCAAGATGGTGCCGGACATCCAGCGCACCGCGGAACTGGTGCAGGAGATCGCCGCCGCCAGTCGGGAGCAGGACACCGGTGCCGAGCAGGTGAACAAGGCCATCCAGCAACTCGATCAGGTGATCCAGCAGAATGCCGCCGCCTCCGAGGAGATGGCGGCCACCGCCGAGGAGCTGAACTCCCAGGCGGATCAGCTTCAGTCGGCCATCGCCTTCTTCAAGGTGGGCGACAGCGCGGGCCGGAGCGGCGGCTACGCCTCGTCCCGGCCCGCCCCGCGCCCGCCGGAGAAGCGGTCGGCTGCCCATCACGCCGCCATCAAGCATTTGGCCGCGCCGTCGCACAAGGGGAGGCGGCTGGCCACGGGCGGCGATGCCGAGGTTTCGGGGGTGGCCCTGGACATGGGCGCCAGGCAAGATCACTTTGACGAGGGATTCGAGCGCTACTGAGCCCTAGCGGGTCATTGGAGCAAACCGCATGGAGTTGTCGGATGCCGATTTCAAGCGCTTGAGCGCCTTTTTGCAGGAGCGTTTGGGGATCAAGCTGCCGGAGGCCAAGCGCACCATGCTCTCCGGGCGGCTGTCGAAACGGCTCAGGCTCCTGGGCCTGGCCTCCTTTGCCGCCTACTGCGACTTCGTGTTCAGCCCCGAGGGTCAGCAGTCGGAGCTGATCCCGATGATGGACGCGGTGACCACCAACAAGACCGACTTCTTCCGGGAGCCGGCCCACTTCGACTACTTGGCCAACCGCGTGCTGCCGGGCTTTATCGCCAAAGGCAAGCGGCATTGCCGGGCCTGGAGCGCCGGTTGCTCCACCGGCGAGGAACCTTACACCCTGGCGATGGTGCTGAGCGAGTTCGCCCGCCTGCAGCCGGAGCCGGGGTTTTCCTTCGAGATCACCGCCACCGATATCTCCAGCAAGGTGCTGGAGCACGCCAAGCAGGCCATCTACAGCGAGGACCGGGTGCTGCCGGTGCCCCCGGAGTTGAAACGGCGCTACCTACTGAAGGGCATGGGCGTCAACCAGGGCATGGTGCGGATCGCCCCTGAGCAGCGGGCCAAGGTGCGTTTCGGTCGTCTAAACTTCATGCAGCCGGACTTTCGGATGCCGGTCAGGCAGCAGGTGGTCTTCTGCCGCAACGTTTTGATCTATTTCGATAAAAATACCCAAGAGGCGGTAATCAACCGCCTCTGCCAGTACCTGGAACCCGGGGGCTATCTCTTCCTGGGCCACTCCGAATCGATCATGGGCTACCAGGTGCCCTTGGTTCAGGAGGCCCCCACCGTGCACCGGCGGCTGCCGTGAACAGCCGTCATCCCCTGACCGCAGTGCGCTTTTTAAAGCCCGGCGAGCTGTTCTTTCTGGTCCGGCCCACCCTGGTCTCCACTGTCCTTGGTTCCTGCGTCGCCGTTACCCTGTTCTATCCGCCCCTGTCCCTGGGCTGCATCTGCCACGCGGTGTTCCCGGAGGGCAAGGGCCTGATGGGGTTGAAATACGTCGATCAGGCGGTGCTGCGCATGGTATCCTATTTCGACCGTCGCGCTATCCCCCGTTTGGATCTGGAGGTCAAGCTGTTCGGCGGTGCCTCCCAGTTCGGCGAGGGCGGCCACAACGTGGGGGCCAAGAACGTCAGCGTCGCCCTGCAGGCCCTGGAGCAGGCCGGGCTGCGGCTGGCGGTATCGGATGTGGGCGGCGGCCAGGGTCGCAAGCTGTTGTTTAACTCCCAATCTGGGGAGGTATTTCTCAAGCGTTTCCGCAATCGGCGCCTCTGCCCCTAGCCGGACGCCGCTGCCTGGCTGCGGAACGGCTGATGCCGGCGGGAAATCGGGCTTAAATGACGACGGTAACTGACCCTAACAGATTGATTTAAAGCTGAAATTTATGACTGACAAGATCAAGGTGCTTATCGTGGATGACTCGGCGGTGGTGCGTCAGACCCTGACCGGCATCCTCTCCTCCGACCCCGAGATTGAGGTGCTGGCGGCGGTGGGCGATCCTTTTGCCGCCGCAGAAAGGCTCAAGAACAGCATCCCCGACGTCATCACCCTGGACGTGGAGATGCCGAGGATGGACGGGCTCACCTTCCTGAAGAAGATCATGAGCCAGCACCCCATCCCGGTGGTGATGTGTTCGAGCCTGGCGGGCGGCGGCTCCGAGACGGCGGTCAAGGCCATGGAGTACGGGGCGGTGGAGATCATCACCAAGCCCAAGGTGGGTACCAAGCAGTTTCTGGAGGAGTCGCGGATCGTCATCTGCGACGCGGTCAAGGCAGCGGCCCAGGTGCGGGTGCGGCGGCTGGCCCCCCGCACCCTGGTCGCGGCCCCCAAGCTGACCGCCGACGCGGTGTTGGCCAAGCCGAGCAGCAAGGCGATGATCCAGACCACCGAAAAGGTGGTGGTGGTCGGGGCCTCCACCGGCGGCACCGAGGCCCTGCGCGACTTCCTGACCGCCCTGCCCGCCGACACCCCGGGGATCGTCATCGTTCAGCACATGCCGGAGAACTTCACCGCCGCCTTCAGTAAACGCCTTGACTCCCTGTGCCGGATCACGGTCAAGGAGGCGGAGGACGGCGACACCGTGGTCCGGGGCCGGGCGCTGATCGGGCCCGGCAACCGGCATGTGCTGCTCAAGCGCAGCGGGGCCCGCTACTACGTGGAGGTCAAGGACGGGCCGCTGGTCTCCCGGCACCGGCCCTCGGTGGATGTCCTCTTCCGGTCGGCGGCCCGTTACGCCGGCAAGAACGCCGTGGGGGTGATCATGACCGGCATGGGCGACGACGGGGCCAAGGGGATGCTGGAGATGAAGGAGGCCGGGGCCTTCAACTTTGCCCAGGACGAGGCGAGCTGCGTGGTCTTCGGGATGCCCAAGGAGGCGATCAAGCTTAACGCTGTGGACCGGGTGCTGCCCCTAGAGGCCCTGGCGGCGGCGGTGCTCAGGGAGAGCGACTAGGCCTCGCCTGGCGCTTGGGGCACGCAAAACCGGGCGGCTCAGGCGCCCCGATGGCGGGAAAAGGGTTGGCAAGCGGCCACTAATGGTGTATCTATCCCTTGCTTGGCGGATTTGCAGGGGTGACTCGCCTGGCGCGCCGGTTTTTATACCTGAAAATCAGGGGTGAGAGATGAAAAGGTTTGCTCGTTTGACTGGATTGGCGGGGGATGCCGGTTTTACGCTTATCGAGCTGTTGATCGTTATGGTGATTTTGGGGCTTCTGGCCTCCCTGGTTGGGCCCAAGATGTTCGGCAAACTGGGCATGGCCAAGCAGAAGACCGCCAAGACCCAGATCGAGATGCTGATGGCGGGTCTAGACGCCTACCGCCTGGATGTCGGCAAGTATCCCTCCTCCCAGGAGGGCCTGGATGCCCTGGTGACCAGCCCCGGCAACGACAAGTGGAAGGGCCCCTACCTGGCCAAGGGCCTGCCCAAGGACCCGTGGGGCAACGATTACATCTACAAAAACCCTGGCGAGCACGGCGAGGTGGATATTGAATCATACGGCGCCGACGGCCAGGCG
>JAJXUT010000102.1 GCA_021782655.1 Deltaproteobacteria bacterium | reverse complement strand
TCCGGCGGGTGGTAGGAGACGGTTACCCCCGTTAGCTCCAGGCGGGAGACCAGATTGGTGCGCAGGGTCTTGAAGTCTAGCTTTAGCCCAGGGGCGAGCCGTTCCGCCGCTGGCAGGGCCAGGTCGCGCAAGACGAGGCCGGTCAGGGGGCTGCGGGCCAGCCAGAGCGAGAGACAGAGGAGGACGGCCAGCCAGAGGTAACGGCCAGGGCGGGTCGAGGCCAGGTGTCCCAGGTATCTAAGAGGCGTGGCCCATCTGTTCACGGGAGCAAGGGGCGGACGGCGGCCAGGATGGGGAAGAGCTGCTTGAGCCCGGCGGCGATGAATTCGACCCCCACCGCGGTCATGATTAGGCCCATGATCCGGGTGACGATGTTGATCCCGGTCCGGCCCAGGAGCCGGGCGATAAAGGAGGCGCTGCCCAGGCAGAGCTGCACCGTCAGGGCGACCGCCAGGATTTCGATTACCAGAATCAGGTAGTGGGGCGTCGACGAGTAATGCTGGGCGTTTAAGATGACGGTGCTGATCGCCCCCGGCCCGGCCAGGAGCGGGATGCCTAGGGGGACAACCGCCACCGTGTCCCGTTCCAGGGAGTCGCGGGCTTCCTCCTCGGTGTGGCGGATGGGGCTGGTCTGGGCGTGGAGCATGGAGAAGGCGATCATCATAATCAGGATGCCGCCACCCACCCGGAAGGAGGCGATGGTGATCCCAAAGAAGGAGAGGATGGTTTCGCCCAGGGCCAGGGAGACCAGGAGCACCAGGGCGGTGGTGAGGGCGGTTCGTCGACAGGTGCGGCGGCGCTCCTCCGGGGTCTGGGCCTCGGTGAGCTTGATGAACACCGGAATCGCCCCCACCGGATTGACGATGGACACCAGGGCGGCCAGGGATTTCAGGTATTCGGTGCTGGTGCCGAGGGGCATGGAGTTAAGGGGCAAGGTTAAAGGGACAAGGCAGCTTTAGAGAAGTCTGACCTATGTCCTCCTTCTAGATGTTAGACGTTGAAGCGGAAGTTGATGCAGTCGCCGTCCTGGACCACGTAGTCCTTACCCTCCAGGCTCCAGAGGCCGCGTTCCTTGGCCGCCGTCTCGCCGCCGCACTTGACGAAATCCTCGTAGGCGATCACCTCGGCCCGGATGAATCCGCGTTCGAAGTCGGAGTGGATCACCCCGGCGGCCTGGGGGGCCTTGGCGCCCACCGGGATGGTCCAGGAACGGGTCTCCTTCTCGCCCACCGTGAAGAAGTTGCTGAGTCCCAGGAGCTGGTATCCGGCCCGGATCAGGCGGTTTAGCCCCGGCTCCTCAAGGCCCATGTCGCGCAGGAATTCGAGTTGCTCCGCCGGGCCCAGGTGGGAAAGCTCGGCCTCGATGGCCCCGGAGATCAGGATTACCGGGGCCTGTTCCTCGGCCTCCACCTTCTGGCGCAGATGATCCACCCATTGGTTGCCGGTGGCGATGTCCTCCTCTTTGACGTTGGCCACGTAGAGCACCGGCTTGGCGGTAAGTAGGCAGATCTCGCGCTTAAGGCGCAGGGCCGCGTCGTCCAGGCCCGCCTCCACCGTCAGCACCCGAGCCGGCCGGCCGCTGTCTAGGATCTTCTGCAGCTCCTCCAGAATCACCAACTGCTCCTTGGCGGTCTTGTCGCCCGACTTGGCCATCGACTGGGTGCGCTTTAACCGCTTGTCCACCGTGTCCAGATCGGCCAGGATCAGCTCGGTGTTGATTATCTCCAGGTCGCGCTGAGGGTCGATGCCGCCACTGACGTGCACCACGTTGTCGTCCTCGAAACAGCGGATCACATGGGCGATGGCGTCCACCTGCCGGATGTGGCCCAGGAACTGGTTGCCCAGGCCCTCGCCCTTGCTGGCCCCGCTCACCAGCCCGGCGATATCGACGAACTCCATCTGGGCGTAAACGGTGCGCCGGGTCTTGGCCAAGGCGGCTAGGGTGTCGAGACGTTTGTCCGGCACCGCCACCATGCCGACGTTGGGCTCGATGGTGCAGAACGGGTAGTTGGCCGCCTCGATGCCAGCGGCGGTCAAGGCGTTGAAGATGGTGGACTTGCCGACATTGGGCAGACCCACGATGCCACAGCGGAATCCCATGTTTTAACCAGATGGATTTTGTTTATTCTTCATTGACAGACTCACCAAGAGTCGGTCAATCGCCGTCCCGGGATGAACGGCCTAAATCAAGGCGGCCATAAGGCCTGGATTTGGTGAACCAAGCCGAGGCGATGCTTTAGGCTTGGCGTTGCAGCTAAAAGGCCAGGACGACCTTTTGGCAAATACCTTGTTGAGCGGTGGCCGGCTGGCCTTGGGCCCGCTGTCTGCTCGACGGACAACAAAAAACCCGCCGGGTTTATTGAACCGTGCGGGTCTGCGGGTGGCGAAAGGAGGCTTTTTTAGTGGTCAACTGGCGGAGAGGGAGGGATTCGAACCCTCGGACCCCGTGAGGTCAACGGTTTTCGAGACCGTCCCGTTCGGCCACTCCGGCACCTCTCCGCTTAAGTTAAGACGTTACCCCTTGACCACGGCTAGGATTGGAGCATAGCCGCAAATCATCATTTCCGCAACCCCCAAAACCGGCCTCTGCCAGGCTCCCGCCCAAGTCGGGGCAAGCGGCAAGGCGCTGGGAGCGTGGAGGATCCCGCGCCGTTTCAAAAAAAATATTTCCCATCCTCTGAAAAGGGGGTAGTATAACGATTTTTCGCCGCTTGTCTGCGGCGGGCTACACCTCTTGCCACGCCATCAGTAATTTAAGGGAACCCTCATTATGTCATCTGACGACTCTTCGGGCCGGCCCAGGGAGGAGTGCGGGGTCTGCGGAATTTTCGGTCATTCCGACGCCGCCAAGCTCGTTTATTTCGGTCTTTACGCCCTCCAGCACCGGGGCCAGGAGAGCGCTGGCATCGTCGCCTCCGACGGGGAAAAGGTGTGGGAGCACAAGGACATGGGCCTGGTGCCGGAGGTGTTTAGCGAGCGCACGCTAAGCCGGCTGCAAGGTGACCTGGCCATGGGGCACGTTCGTTATTCCACCACCGGCGGCTCCAGCATCGTCAACGCCCAGCCCTTCACCGCCTCCCACCGGGGCGACAGCATCTCCATCTCCCACAACGGCAACCTGGTCAATACCCGCGAGCTGCGCGACGAACTGGAGGCCCACGGCGCCCTCTTCCAGTCCAGCACCGACAGCGAGGTGGTGGTGCACCTCCTGGCCCACAACTCCGGGCTCGGCTTTGAGCAGTCAATCAAGGAAACCTTTCGCCGGGTGAGTGGGGCCTACTCAATTCTGCTGATGACCAAGACCCAACTGGTGGCGGTGCGTGACCCCTACGGCTTCAGGCCCCTGTGCCTGGGGCAGTTGAACAACGGCGGCTACGTGGTGGCCTCCGAGACCTGCGCCCTGGACCTGATCGAGGCCCGATACCTCCGAGACGTGGCCCCGGGCGAGATTTTAATTATCGACGCCAACGGGCTGCGGAGCATCTCCTCACCGCCCACGCATGGGCCGCGTTTTTGCATCTTTGAGCACGTCTATTTCGCCCGGCCGGACAGCGACATCTTCGGGATCAACGTCTATGACTGCCGCAAGAAGATGGGGGCCATCCTGGCCCGGGAGTCCAAGATCGAGGCCGATTTCGTCATGCCCTTCCCCGACTCCGGTAACTACGCCGCCCTGGGGTACTCCCAGGCCGCCGGCCTGCCGCTGGAGATGGGGATGATCCGCAACCACTACATCGGCCGCACCTTTATCCAGCCCACCCAATCGATGCGCGACTTTTCGGTGCGGGTCAAGCTCAACCCGGTACGGCCCTGCCTGGACGGCAAGCGGGTGATCATCATGGAGGATTCCATCATCCGCGGCACCACCGGCCGCAGTCGGGTACAGTCCTTGCGTAGCGCCGGGGCCCGGGAGGTGCATATGCTTATCAGTTGTCCGCCCACCCGCTACCCCTGCTTTTACGGCATTGATTTCCCCTCCGGCGGTCAGTTGATCGCCGCCAGTAACTCGGTGGAGGAGATCCGCCAGTCGCTCAATCTGGACTCCCTGCAATACCTGAGCATCGAGGGCCTGGTGGAGGCGACCGGCATGCCCAAGGGTCATTTCTGCCTGGCCTGCTTCAACAACGACTACCCGGTACCCCCGGATCAAAACTTTCACAAGCTGGCCTTCGGCGCCTAAGGCATTCGTCTGCGCATGTCCATCTCCCTTGCCCAAGAGGTGTTGCGGATCGAGGCCAACGGCGTCCTGGCCCTGATCGACCGGCTGGATCACCATTTCGAGCGGGCCGTGGAGCTGATCATGGCCTGCCCCAGCCGGGTGATCATCACCGGTATCGGCAAGTCGGGGATCATCGGCCAGAAGATCGCCGCCACCTTGAACAGCACCGGCACCTCGTCGTTTTTCCTGCATCCGGTGGAGGCCATGCACGGCGATTTGGGCATCGTCTCGGCGAGCGACGTGATCCTGGCCATCTCCAACAGCGGCGAGACCCCGGAGCTGACCATGCTGCTGCCCAACTTCCAGCGCCGGGGCAACCAGATCATCGCCATGACCGGCAACCCCTCCTCCACCCTGGCCCGCCACGCCTACGCGGTGCTCGACGCCGGGGTCGAGAGGGAGGCCTGCCCCCTGGGCCTGGCACCCACCGCCAGTACCACCGCTACCCTGGCCCTGGGCGACGCCCTGGCGGTGGTGCTCTTAAACCGCAAGCAGTTCAAGGAGAGCGATTTTCTGCGCAATCATCCCGGCGGCACCCTGGGTGACCGGCTCAAGGTGCGGGTGGCGGAGGTGATGCTTACCGGCGACCGCGTCCCGGCGGTGGCCCCGGAGGCCGGATTTCGCGCCGCCCTGGCGGTGATGAACGACAAGAACCTGGGGGCGGTGCTGGTGGTGTCGGGCGAAAAATATGTATTGGGTATTCTTACCGATGGCGATATTCGCCGGCTTATGGTTAAATCTGCCGCGATTCTCGACCGGCGGGTGGGGGAGCTGATGACCGTCGCCCCTAAGACCATCCTCGCCGATCTGTTGGCCGCCGACGCCTTGAGCCTCATGCAGCGCCACGAGGTCACCATCTTGCCGGTGGTTGACGAGGGAGGGCGGTTGGTTGGCATCCTGCATCTGCATGACCTCTTGGGCAAGGGCGAGTTCAGGGTGCTGATTTAGGGCTTAAACAACCACGATGGATGCCAGCGTCCGTCGTTTTCTTTTGATCCGAACCGAGAGATTCCCATGGGCATCACCAGCAAGGAGATCAACCCCTCGTTTGCCAGCCAGGTGACCGCCATCCCTGGCGGCGAGTGGCTGAACCGCTGCTTCTCGTGCGGGGCATGTAGCGGCGCCTGCCCGGTAAGCCAGGCCATCCCCGAATTCGATCCCAGAAAGATCATCCACATGATCCGCATGGGCCTAAAGGATCGGGTACTCGCCTCCCATCTTTTGTGGTACTGCTCCAAGTGCCGATCCTGTGTCTTTGTCTGCCCCCAGAACGTAGGTTTCGCCGATATCATGACCGCCTTGCGCCGGATTGCGGTCAGCGAGGGCTATGTCAGCGAGCAGGACCTGCGCGACCAGGGCAAGGTGGCCTGGGTGGAACGGGACCGGTGCGTGGCCTGTTTGACCTGCGTTAGGGTCTGCCCTTGGGGGGCGCCTAAGATCGACGCCCAGGGGGTGGCCGACATCCGGGCCAAGGATTGTCGGGCCTGCGGTATCTGTGTGGGCGAGTGTCCGGCCCAGGCGATCAGGCTAAATGAATCCGAAGACGAGCGCCGGCTGGCGGCCTGCGCCAGCGGCAGGTGAGGCAAGGAGAACAAGCGATGAGTTTTACCCCGGTTATACAGGCATTTTGTTGTCATTATACCTCGCAGCAGTCCTGCGCTGACAACGGTGGCGGCCTGCGTGAGGATGGTTTCCCCGGCACGGTGGTCATTAATCGGCTGCCCTGTTCTGGTAAGCTTCAGGTCAGCGCCCTGCTGGCCGCCTTCGAGGACGGCGCCGACGGCGTTTATGTGGCGGGGTGCCCCAAGGACGGCTGCCACAACGTGCTGGGCAGCCAGCGGGCTGCCAAAAAGGTGCTGGCGGTGAAGGCGGCCCTGGCCGAACTGGGGGTGGAGCCGGAGCGGATTGAGATGTTTCACTTGCCGCGTGGCCTGCACCCAGAGTTCATCGCTGCGGCCCAAAAGATGGATGAGACCATCCGGGCCCTGGGCCCCAGCCCCTTCAAGGGAGAAAGCAAATGATTATCGCCAAGCGTAAACCGGTGGCTGAGGTTGTCGAGATGATCAAGGATTTCAACCGGGTGCTGGTCTTGGGCTGCCGTGGTTGTGTGTCGGTGTGCTCCGCCGGCGGCGAGCGGGAGGTGGAGATCATGGCCTCCCTGCTCAGGCTGGGGGCGCGCAAGGCGGGCCGGGTACTGAGTACCGTCACCGGCACCATGGTGCGGCAGTGCGACAAGGAGTACATCGCCGGCCTGGACGACTGGGACGGCCAGTACGACGCCATCGTCTCTTTGGCCTGCGGGGTGGGGGTGAACTTCATCGCTAACCTGCGGCCCATGGCCAGGGTCTATCCGGGGGTGAACACCACCTGCATGGGCGGCTCGGTCGAGCAGGGCAAATGGGCCGAACAGTGCGCCGGCTGCGGCAACTGTGTGTTGCACTT
>JAJXUT010000023.1 GCA_021782655.1 Deltaproteobacteria bacterium | reverse complement strand
ACTCCTACGGGGCCTGCTTCGGCTGCCACGACGGGGTGACCACGGTCAGCGGGTTGGTGGCGCCTAATGTTCAGGTATGGCACGCCCGTCCGGATCGCTTTGGCGGCACGACCTGGGCCGTTGGCTCTGCAGCAAATGCGGCGCGCGGGGTGCCGAATACCGGCACCGCCTGGTATGCGGCGGGCCGTAGCTCGTCTGGGATAGGCAACATGAACCTGTGGTTTGGCACCGGCAAGTCTGGCAATACCAGTGGCTATTCCGGCTATCAGCAGTTGAGCAGTAGCTATCAGAGCACCAACCAGAGCAACCTGAGCACCTACAACACCACCAAGAGCGCGGCTTTCCTGCGGATCACGGTGCCGACGGTGGCGGGCAAGGACGCCTTTGCCGCCCCGCAGACCAGCCCGGCGGCGGCCAACACCTACTCGGTGCCGGTCTTCGCCCAGGTGGCGCAGGCAGCGGGCACCTCGTATGCGGAGCCGGACTACGTGAGCGTGAGCAGCGCGATCTATGATGGTACCAACATCACGGTAACCGCGACCCACACGGTAGGGGCCTGCTCGACCCTGACCGCCGCCTACGGGACGGTAACCGGGGCCATGAGTGGCACCGGCACCTGTACCGCGACCCTGTCCGGGGCCACCTATCCGACGGGCGGCACCACGGTGAACGTCACCAGCTCCAATGTGCCGTCCATCGGCGTCTCCGGCTACCGGATCACCAATAACGCCTCGGGTGCCGTGAGCCTGTCGGCCACTACCTACTCGGTGCTGGAGACGGCGGGGGTGGTGAGCGTCACCGTCAACCGCACCGGCGGCTCGGCGGGCGCGGCGAGCGTCAACTACGCCACCTCCAACGGCACCGCAGTTGCGGGTACCAACTACACCACCACCACCGGCACCCTGAGTTGGGCCGCTGGTGACATGGCGGCCAAGGTGTTCACCATTCCGATCATCAACGACAACCTGGCGGCGGGCAACCACACGGTCAACATCACCCTGTCCGGGAACGTGGGGGCTACCATGGGCACCCCGGCCACTGCGGTGCTGACCATCGTCGATGTGCCGCCGTATGTGACCCCGACGGCGGTCAACGACGCCTACTCGGTGGCTATTAACTCCACCACCGCCCTGTCGGTGCTGACTAACGACACCGAGCCAAACAGCGGCTATACCTTAAGCATCAGCGCGGTTACCGCCCCCACCGGCGGCAGCGCCAGCGTGATGACCGGAAACACCCAGATCCAGTACTTCGCCCCGGCTACCCCCGGCACCTACACCTTCACCTACACCATCACCGACCAGGGCGGCGGCACCGCTACCGCCACGGTGACTGTGACCGTCAACTGAGCGGGCAATTAGTAAATTAAACCTCCTGCAAGGGAGCAAGGGGCGTCACCATCCTGGGTGGCGCCCCTTTTTTTAGTTGATTGACGGTAACTATGATTTTGTGGTAGAAAAAGGTTGCTCTTTCTCTTCGATGGCTTAGTAGCTGGCTGGTAGAGCTTGGGCAGTTCCTCACGACTTTTACGGCTCCTTATGCCGTCGCCGGGAGGCTGGTTGTTCAGGTTGTTTATATTCGACGGTTTAGCGGATTGACGTCAGTTTAAGTCTCGGGTTATTTCCCTGCACCAAGAGCCCTCTTGCAAAAAGAGAAAAAATGTCATTCCTGCAGGCTTCTAGCGGGAATCCATTCTGTAACCCCCTGAAAAAAATTGGATCCCCGACAAAAGCATTCGGGGATGACGGTCTTTTTGCAAGAGGCTCCAAAGATAGAAAGTTCCCGCCGGCATGATTATAGTTGCGGGTAAAAAGGACATGCGTCGTCAACCCATAACGGCCAGGATCAGGGGCAAGGAGAAGCTAATGAATAAAATGAGCAAGCGGCGGGTCTTTTTAAGGGGCACGGTGGCGGCGGTTTCCTTGGTGGCGCTGGCGTTTGGCTCTGCCTGGGCGGGGCCGGCCGCAGTGGCGGCGGACAAGGCGGCAGATAAGCCGGAAAAGAGGTATGAACATACCAACGTGATCCTGGTTACCTTGCAGTGCCTGCGGCCCGATCACATGGGGATGAACGGCTACGCGCGGGACACCACCCCCAATCTGGATCAGATCTCGAAGTCGTCGGTAGTGTTCGAGAATTCGATCTCGCATACGAATCTTACCCCCGTGGCGATGATGGCCGCGTTGACGAGTGAGTACCCCAGGGTCAACGGCCTGGTCACCTTTGACGTGACCAAGGATTCGGTCTCGGCCCGGACCATTCCCGAAATATTGAAGTACTACGGCTATAAGACGGCGGCGGTGGTGACCTCGCCCGAGTTCGTGATGCGCTTCGACGGCGAGAATGGGAGAACAATCAACCTCCGCGACGTTTTTTCCCGGGGATACGACGACTATATTTGGCCTAGGCGTCATGTGGGGAGATCGATGCGGGTGGTGCCGTCCGAATCTTTGGACTGGATAGATAAAAATAAGGACAAGAAGTTCTTTCTCTGGATTGCGTCTGGATCCATACATCCCCCCTATGCCGCCACGGTCCCCGAGCCGGACAAGTCGATGTATGATCCGCCTGGTTACACGCCATTCTGGAGAAAATATTTTCCGGTTTCAGGGAACGAGGGGGGCCCCAATGACC
Organism: Deltaproteobacteria bacterium; assembly: GCA_021782655.1. Lineage (GTDB taxonomy): Bacteria > Desulfobacterota > Desulfobulbia > Desulfobulbales > VMSU01 > VMSU01. Next base: position 29,807 of record JAJXUT010000023.1, on the reverse strand, counting down.
CTACCATCGATATCCTGCTCAGGATATGGAACAACGAGTATTACGAGGGATTCAAACCGGTACATCATTTGACCAAGGAGGATGCCGATTACATCGTTGCCCGCTACGATGCCGGAATCCATTATACGGATAAATTTATCGGAGAGTTGCGCGCAAAGCTCAAGGCGGACGGGCTCGATAAGAATACGATTGTGATCTTCTACTCGATCCACGGCAAGGCCCTGGGCGAGCGCGGGATATTCATCAACTATGATCTCTACGAGGCGGTGCTGAAGAATCTGCTGATGATTCGCTTCCCCGACCGTCAGTTTGCCGGACGGCGGATTGACGACCAGGTTCAGGGGATCGACATCCTGCCTACCCTGTTAAGTTACCTTGATATCCCGATCGCGGCCGAGGAGCAGGGCAAGGACCTGATGCCGCTGGTGCGCGGGGATGCGGGGGCCACGGGTGACGAGTACGCCTACATCGACAGGATGCCGTGGTGGGAGCACTGGATGAGCCGCTTCTTCCTCGAGTTTAAATTCCAGGATCCGCTCAAGAGGAATCACCCGCCGTCCGAGGATAAGGCCATTGAGGCCTACGAGAATATGCTCAAACAGGAATTCCCGATGGACGCCTATCCGCCGGGCGATATCGCCATCCGCAGCAAGCAGTGGAAGCTGATCGTCCGCACCAACCCGAGGTTGCTGGAGAAGGTTTCCTGGCCGGGATTTATCACCGGCACGCCGGTGCATATCCCGGACATGGAACTGTACGATCTGATCGCGGACCCGATTCAGGCCCACAACGTGGTGGACGAGCATCCCAAGGTGGTCGCCGAGCTAAAGGCCAAGCTGATGGAGTGGAACAGCGAGGTCGAAAAGCGCAAGGCGCCGTATCACAAGAGCGGCGAGAAGCGCTACATCATCCCCTATCCTTGAGGAGCGGCACGATGCGTAACTATTGGTTGATCGCCTTGGCGGCGCTCTGGGCAATCGTGTGTCTGGGAGGTTGTGTTCCCCATCGGGCGCCGACCGCAAGCGAGGATAAAAAAGCCGTGGCCGCAGCACCGGTGGTGGAGTCGGAGAAGTCCTCGCCCAGCAAGGCCGGTTCGGCGGCCAGGCTCGGGACTTACGTGGTGCGGACGATCTGGCAGAACACCCCGCTCTCCGGGGCGCATGTCGAGTGGCGGCGTCAGTTGGTTGACTCCACACCGGCCTACGCCGCAGTCTCCGAACGGATTGGCACCGCCATCTTCCGGCCTGCCACTGGGGCTTATTTTATCACCGCTGAATGGCGGGAGGATGGCAATTATAATCGTCCTCCCAAGCCTGGCGACCGTTTCGCCTGGTTTGGCGGCAACCCCTGGTGGGTCACGTCTGCGAACAGCGAGGTGATTACCTTGCTTATGGAAGAGGTGCCGCCGCCGGCGACTGTAGCCCCGCCCAAGGGAACTGGGGTTTGCGGGGTGGTGACCCTGGAGGGCGCGCCAGTTGACGGCGCTGGGGTGTTTGCCTACTCCAAGACCGGCACCGGCTTGAAGGCGGATGATTTTCAGGCCATGGTGCGCACCAACGCCAAGGGTGAGTTCGCGTTTGACCTGCCGCCGGACAGGTATTTTCTGATTGTCCGACTGAGGGCTGACCACAGCGTATCCGTCGGCCCCATGCACAAGGGTGATCTCTTGGGCTACGATCCCATGAATCCGGTGGTGGTCAAGCAGGGGCGTTACACGTCAGCGGCAATTCCGATGCTTCGTCTCAGGATGGAGAAGACACGCTCCGAATCCGCAGTCGTGCCGTTGGGGTCGATCGAGGGACGGATTGCGGATCGTGCCGGTCACCCGGTTGAGGGCGCCTATGCGGCCCTCTATCTTAATCCGAAGATGATTGGCATACCGGTGTTTCTGTCCGATCCCACCGGTGCCGATGGCCGGTTCAAAATGTTGGTGCCGGTGCCGGGTCGCTATTTCGTGGCCGCCAGGAGCGGCTATGGCCGGCCTCTGGCGGGCTCCTGGTTTGGAGCCTGGGGTGGCAGTGAGGACCATGCGCTCAAGATTAAGCTGGACGAGGTGCGCACGGGGGTGGACATTGCGGTGGATAAGCTGTTGAAGGATGCCAAGTCCTTGGACGAGCAGTGATATGGATAGTTGAGGTTAACTGAGGAAGGATACGACCATGGGTATAACCAGAAGGGATTTTGTCAAGCAGGCGGGTTTGGGGGCGGTGGGGTTGGGTCTTGGCGTTTCCATGTTTGATGGCCTGGGGCGGACGGCGTCCGCCTTCGCCGACCAGATCGGCAAATACAAGGACCACAACCTGGTTTTCGTCAGTTTTGACGCGGTGCAGGCCGCCCACGTCCACGCCTTCGGGTATCCGCAGCCGATCACCCCCACCATCGACGCCGTGTCCCGGCAGGGGTATAAGTTCGATAAGACCATTTCGGTCTCTTCCTGGACGGTGCCGGCCTCCATGACCTGGTTCACCGGGGTCTATCCCTGCGAGCACAAGCTGGTCAACAAGTTTTCGGTTTACGCCCCGCCGGTGGAGAAGATCGCCAAGATGCGCGAGCTCGCCCCCTCCATCGTCACCCTGGCCGAGATCCTGAAGAAAAACGGTTACGCCACCGGCGGTTTTACCGGCGACGCGGGGGTGAGCGCCATCTTCGGCTACGGCCTGGGGTTTGACACCTACGTGGACAACGTCAAGTTCGGCGGCCTGGATCAGAGCGTGCCCAAGGCCATAGACTGGCTGAAGCAGAACAAGGACAAGAAATTCTTCATGTTCCTGCACGGCTACGACGCCCACGGCCAGCATGTGCCCGCCGGCGGCTACGACTACCGTTTCGTGGACAAGGGTTACGACTACCGCTATAAGGGCACGGCGGCGGAGCAGGAGGCCCTGCGGGAGGAGGGCCTGGCCAATGGGAAGTTGGACATGCGCGAGGCGGATGTCCAGTTCTGGCGGGCGGTGTATGACGAGAAGATCAACCGCGAGGACGCCATCTTCAAGCATTTTCTAGATACGGTCGAGGCCCTGGGGCTCACCGGCAAGACCCTGTTCGTGCTCACCTCCGACCACGGCACCGAGTGTTTTGAACATAAACGTATCGATCACGGCTATACCCTTTACAACGAACTGATTCACGTGCCGCTGATCGTCAAGCTGCCGGGGGGGGGGAGTGGGGTAGTCGGACACCAGGTGAGCAGCATCGACGTGATGCCCACGGTGCTGGAGCTGCTGGACGTGCCGCTGGCCGACAACATCAAAAAACAACTGCGGGGGCGGAGCCTGATCGCCGATATGCAAGGCGGCGGCGGCCCGGAGGACGCCTACTCCGAGACCGATTACCGGCTCTACACCTTCAAACGCTCACTTATGGCCAAGGACGGCTGGAAATATATCCACACCTTGGAGAACAACGGCCGGGAGTTGTACTATCTCCCGGACGACCCTGGCGAAATGACCAATCTGGTGGCCAAGGAGCCCCGGCGGGCCTACGAGATGGAGCAGCGGGTGTTTGGATTCTTCAAGTCCATCGGCTCGGATCTCACCGCCCACCGTTGGGAAACGGGGATGAACCCGGTGTACGATTACCAGGCCAAGACCTACGAGGCCAAGCTGCGGGAAGAGCGCAAGCTCTGATGGGATTGCAAGCTGTGCTTTTGGGGTGGAGAGGTAAAAAAAAGGGCCTTTGGCGTTGTCACCAAAGGCCCTAACACGGGGTGGGGCAGTCAACCAAGAAACGTTAGGTTGATATTTAACTGGTAGCCATTGGCTAGGATTTTGTCAAGGGGCATTCCTCTAGCCCGTCCAACCTCATCGGCTTTAAGTAGTGCCTGAGGCCTCAACGTTGATTAGCAAACGGCGGCGAGACTAAGGGCGAGCGGCAAGGTGAAACGAAAGGTGGCGCCCCGGTCTGGGTTGCTCGTAAGCGAGAGCGTGCCTCCGTGGACGGTCTCCACGATTTCCTTGCAGGAGGCGAGCCCCAGGCCGTGGCCGTGGTCCTTGGTGGTGAAATTTGGTAGGAATACTAGGTCGCGGATCGTCTCCGGGACGCCGTGACCCTGGTCCACGACCTCGACCGTGGCCCAGTCCCGGCTGGCCGAAAGACGGATGGCGATGGGGCTGCCGCTGGGGCTGGCCTGGCCGGCGTTCAGCACCAGGTTGGTGATCACCCGGCCGATGTCGATGCGGTTGAAGGGCAATTCGGGAACGGTGTCGGCTCCCTCCACCAGGAGCGGCTTGTCCCGCAGGTCGGGATGGCGTGATAGCGTCACTCGCAGGTCGGCCAGTAAGCCGGCCAGGGAGTTGCGTGGGCGCTCCTTGGTGAATTGCAGGCGCTTGGCGTTGGCTAGGGCCTCGTCCATCAGGGCGGTAACCTCGCAGCGGCCTTTCTTCAGCAGGGCCAGCAGTTCGACCCCGTAGGGAGACAGCCCTTCCGCCTCCAGGAGGTCGAGCAGTAAAAAGGCGGTCATCCCGTTTTTCATGTCGTGAATCAGGATGTTGGCCTTCTCGTACTCCTGGGCCAGCAGTTCGGTGTTGCGGCGCAGGCGCCGGCTCAAGGTGCGCATCATGGCCACCTGGGCCTGGGGTTGGCTGGCCAGGGCGCGATTAAACTGAGAGACGGCCAGCCGCAGGAGCCGGGAGGCGCTTACGCTGACCACGGTGGCGGAACGGGGCTGATCCTCGATCAACGCCATCTCGCCCAGGTAGTCGATGGGGGTGAGGGTGGTGATCAGCCGGTGATGCTTGAATACTTGTAACTCGCCGGAGAGGAGCACGAACAGATCGGCGCCGGGATCGCCCTCGGCGCAGACCGTCGCCCCGGCGGGAAACTCGACCTCGGCCATGGCTAGGGCCAGGTTCCGCAACTCCTCTTCGCTCAGGGCTCGGAAGAGATCAAGCCGCGTCAGTAAGGAGACTCTTTCCTGGCTGTCCATGCCCTGACGCACCCCGACCTCACTTCGGAGGGGGCATGATTTCGATCTTGGACTGCTTCTTGGCGTCCTTGATGAAGGCGTCGATCTTCTTCTGCACCTCCTGCTGCTTCAACAGGGCGCGAATCTTCTCGGCCACCTCCTCGTAGGGGATGACCTTCTTCTGCTTGTGATCTAGCGACTTGAGCAGGTGATAGCCCTGTTTGTCCTTGACAACGGTGGTCTTGTCCTGCTTTAGCCCGAAGACCGCCTCCTCGATGTCCTTGTCGGCCTGACCCTTGGCCAGAAAGCCCATGATCCCACCGTTGACGGCGCTGGCCTTGTCGTCGGAGTACTTCTTGGCCAACTCCGCGAAGTCCTTGCCCTTGGCCAGCGCTGCCTGGATCTCCTTGAGTTTGGCCTCGGCCTTGCCCTTCAGTTCCTTGCTGGCATCCTCGCCTACCTTGATTAGGATCTGGCTGACCAGCACCTGCTCCGGCATGGTGAACTCGCTTGCGTTGTTGTTGTAGTATTCCTTGGTCTGCTCGTCGGTGATTACCGTCGGTTTGGCGAATTTTTCGGCGATGAACTTGTCAATGGCGATCTTTTTCTTGATATCCTTGTCGGTGAAGGTGTTCTTGAACTTCTTGGTGTCAGGGAAGGCCTGCTTGCTCTTGGCCATCTCCTCCTTGACCTCCTGGTCGCTGACCCTGATGCCTTCCTTCTCGCTGGCCTGGTAGAGCAGTTCGCCGCCGATTATGATGTCTAGGATCTGCTTTTCCAATTGGGATTCCTGCTCCTTGGCCATCGGCGCCGCGTTGTAGAAGCGCTCGGAGACCCGCTTCATCTCGGCGGCCAGTTCGGCCCTGGTGAGGGGAACATTGTTGATCAGGGCGGCGTACTCCTTCTGTTTGTCAACCTTGCCGCAACCAGCCGCCAAGGCCAGGGTCAGGAGGGGGACAAGCAGCAGGGTCAGGGTGCGAGCGATGCGGGGTCTGGACATGGATTTTCCTTTGGGTGTAGGTTGATTCCTGGGATAACGGCCGCCCGGTGGTGTCGCCAGGCCTTCAAAATCACGGGTGTGCCACCATATATCTAACAAGATCGACAACCCGTTGGCAATAGGAAGATTCGTTGTCGTGCCAGACCAGGAGCTGGATCAGCTTGCCACCCACAACCTTGACGCTCTCGGGGTCGAGGATCGAGGAGGCAGAGACCCCCCGAAGGTCGCAACTCGCCAGGGGGGCCTCGCTGACGGCGACGATCCCCGCCATCTCGCCCGCCGCCGCCTCTCTAAAGGCGGCCACCACCTCGGAGGCCTTGACGGGCCGAGAGGTAAAGGCGGAAAGCGAGGCCAGATGCGCCTCCGGGGTCGGCACCCGGACGGAGAGGGCGTGGAACCTGCCGGCCAGTTCGGGCAGCACCAGGGGTACCTGCCGCGCGGCGCTGGTGCTGGCCGGGATCAGGTTTAGGCCGGCGGCGCGCATCAGCCGGAGATCCGGCCCGCCGGCGTCCAACAGGGGCTGGCCGCTGGTGTAGGAGTGCAGGAAGGTCACGAACAGGGCCTTAAGCTGGAAGCGATCGTGCAGCAGCTTGGCCACCGGGGCCACGCAGTTGGTGGTGCAACTGCTGGCGCTGACGATTAGGTGGCGTTCGGGCCGGTAACGGGCTTGGTTCACCCCCAGGCAGAGGGTGACATCTGGGTCAGGGGCGGCGGCGGTGATCAGCACCCGGCGGCTACCGGCCTCAAGATGGCGCCCCGCCTGGACGCGGCCCACGAACTTACCGCTGCTCTCGATCACCAGTTCGACCCCCAACTGCCGCCAGGGCAGCCGGGCCGGGTCGGGTTGGCTCAAGAAGATTACCGGCTGGCCACCGATCAACAGCCTGTCGTCCGCTGTTGTCACCGGCGGGCCGAAGCCGCCGTGGTTGCTGTCGTGGCGGAGGAGATGGGCCGCCAGGGAGATATCCTCCCGCGAGTTGATCGCCACCAGCTCAATATCCGTCTCCGGGCTGGAGGTGATAATTTTGGTCAGCTCGCGGCCGATTCTGCCAAAGCCGTTGATCGTGATTCTGATTGTCATGGTCGGGAGGGGCGGGTGGATTAAAGCGCGGTGCCGTTATACCATACTTGCCAGAGGCTGACAAAAAAAATGCCGGCGATTGGCCGGGCCTGGCCCTGGCCGAGATTGACGCCCCCGCTGCTTTTGGTTATGGTAGCCAACGGCGAGCGGCGGCCCGTGGCCCCGGTAATCGCTAATTTAGAGGGCGTAACGTATGTGCCTGGCAATCCCCGGCAAGGTGGTCCGTATCTATCAGGAGGCGGGCGTGAGCATGGGCGAGGTGGACTACGAGGGCGCCGTTTCCCGGGTCTGCCTGGAGTACGTGCCCGAGATCAGGCTGGGGCAGTACACGGTGGTGCACGCCGGCTTCGCCCTGTCGATCCTAGACGAGGAGGAGGCGCAGAAAACCCTGGAGCTGTGGCGGGAGCTGCTGGACAAGGTCGAGGAGATCCGTCCGAGATGACCAGGTACGTGAGTGAGTTTAGGGACCCGGCCATCGCCAGGCGGCTATGCGCGGAGATCAAGTTCCTGGTCACCGCGCCTTGGGTGATCATGGAGGTCTGCGGTGGCCAGACCCACGCCATCGTCCGCAGCGGCATCGATCAGGCCCTCCCCCCCCAGGTGCGGCTGGTCCACGGCCCTGGCTGCCCGGTATGCGTCACCCCCATAGAGGTCATCGACCAGGCAATCGCCATCGCCCGGCGACCAGAGACGATTTTGTGTAGTTTTGGGGACATGCTGCGGGTGCCGGGCAGCCATCAGGACCTGATCACCGCCCGAGCCCAGGGCGGCGATTTGCGGATCGTCTATTCACCCCTGGAGGCGCTGCAAATCGCCCGGGAAAATCCTGGCCAGCAGGTGGTGTTTTTGGCCATCGGTTTCGAGACCACCGCCCCTGGCAACGCCATGGCCGTGTCCCTGGCTGCCCGGGAGGGACTCGACAATTTTAGCCTCCTGGTCTGTCACGTCTTGGTGCCTCCGGCCATGCGGGCCCTGCTCGGGGCCCCGGACAACCGGGTGCAGGGCTACCTGGCGGCGGGGCATGTCTGCACCGTGACTGGCCTTGCCGACTACGAGGCCATCAGCCGGGACTACCGGGTGCCGATCGTGGTCACTGGCTTGGAGCCCAACGACATCCTGGAGGGGCTGGTGATGGTGCTTCGCCAGCTCGAGGCGGGCGAGCACCGGGTGGAGAATCAGTATCAGCGTTCGGTGCGGCCGGCTGGCAACCCCCTGGCCTGGGGGATGGTGGAGAAGGTTTTCGCCGTCCGGGATCAGAAGTGGCGCGGCATCGGCCTGCTGCCGGCCAGCGGCCTGGGGTTGAGGGAGGAGTTCGCCGCCTTTGACGCGGCCCGCAAATTTGAGGTGGCCGCCATTACCCCGGAGGAGTCGCCTCTCTGCATCAGCGGCCTGGTGCTACAGGGAATCAAGAGGCCCGACGAATGCCCCGCCTTTGGCGCCGGCTGCCGGCCCGAGCATCCCCTGGGCGCCACCATGGTCTCCAGCGAAGGCGCCTGCGCCGCCTACTTCCACTACCAACGGCTGTGATTGCGAAAACCATGGATGATGGCCCCGACAACAAGAACCCGGCCCTGACGGGCGGCTTGGCCTGCCCGTTGCCCTTCACCCGCCGCGAGCAGGTGTTGCTGGCCCACGGGGCCGGGGGACGGCTGTCCGCCGAGCTGATCGGCGCGCTCATCCTGCCCCGGTTCGCCAACCCGGCCCTAACCCGGCTGCACGACCAGGCGATCCTGACCCTGCCGCCCGGCCGCCTGGCCTTCAGCACCGACACCTACGTGGTCGATCCCCTCATCTTTCCGGGCGGCGACATCGGCGAGCTGGCCATCAACGGCACCGTTAACGACGTGGCCATGTCCGGGGCCCGGCCCCTTTTCCTGAGCCTGGGCCTGGTGCTGGAGGAGGGTCTGCCGTTTGCCACCCTGGAGCGCATCCTGGACAGCATGGAACGGGCGGCGCGGGAGGCCGGGGTGCAGGTGGTCACCGGCGACACCAAGGTGGTGCCCAGGGGCAAATGCGACAAGCTGTTCATCAACACCTCGGGGGTGGGGGTGGTTCCCGAGGGTCTGGAACTGGACGCCAGCCGCATCCGATCCGGGGATGTGGTCATTGTCTCCGGCACGGTGGGGGATCACGGACTGGCGGTGCTGACCTGCCGGGAGCGGTTGTCCTTCATCAGCCAGATTCGCTCCGACACCGCCGCCCTTTATAACCTGGTGGCCGTGATGCTTGCCGCCTCCAGCCGGATCCGGGTGTTGCGCGACCCTACCCGGGGCGGGGTGGCCACCAGCCTAAATGAGTTCGCCGCCAGCTCTCGCCTGGGCATTGTGGTGGAGGAGGACTCGTTGCCGGTCGCCCCTGCGGTGCGGGGGGCCTGTGAGGCCCTGGGCCTCGACCCCCTGACCGTGGCCAACGAGGGCAAGCTGCTGGCCGTGGTTGCCCGCGAGGACGCCGAGCCGCTCCTGGCCGCCATTAAGGGCCACCCCTTGGGCCGTGAGGCCCGGATCATCGGTCAGGTGGTGGACGAGCATCCCGGCCTGGTGGCCCTGCGCACCGGGCTGGGGGTGAAGAGGCTCTTGGAGATGCCGGTGGCCGAACAGTTGCCCCGCATCTGCTGAGCTCGCGAACCAGATGCGTGCCATCGTCAACCGACTGCGGGCCCGCCCCCGTCATTATCTTGCCGCCTGCTGCCTGCTGCTGGGAGGGGTGTTTTACGCCCGGCGCCTGTTTGATTTCGGTTATATACATGGCGACGAGGGCGTGGCCCTGATGGGCGGCTGGCGGATATTCCTCGGTCAGCTTCCTGGCCGGGATTTTTTCGAGATCTTCCCGCCCCTATCTTTTCTGCCCACCGCCCTCTTCTTTAAGTTGTTCGGCCCCAACTTCTTCGCCGAGCGGCTCCTGGCCCTGGTCTATGCCGTTTGCTTGATCGCCGCCGGTGATGACCTGCTCCGCCGTCTGACCCGCAGCACCCTGGCCCGCTGGGCGCTGGCCTCGTTTCTGATTCCCTTCGGGGTCTTGCAATGGATGCTGCCCAGCCATCACTGGCTGGTTGACATCCTGCAACTCCTCGCCCTGTCGTGCCTGCTGCGGGCGTACAGTGGCCGCCCTCCCTGGCGGTGGGGGATGGCGGCGGGGGCCTTGATTGCCCTTGCTTGCTTTACCATGCAGGATCAGGGCGGCTATCTGGCGGTGGCGCTTTTGGTTTTGTTTTTCCCGCTGATTGATGACCGGAGGTTGCGAAAATGCCTCTTCCTCGCCTGGCTTGTGGGCGGCGCCACAGTGGCGGCCGGTTTCGCCCTCTACCTGCTCCCGCATGTCCCCCTCTCCGAGCTGATCTACCAGTGGCTGATCTTTCCCGCCACCCGCTACCGCGGCAGCCCCGGCAATACTGGCTCCCTGCTGGGGCTTGGCTGGCAGGAGATCGGTTCCCCGGCCTGGCGCAGCAGCCTTAAGCTCTATGCGGACTACACCCTGGCCCAGACGGTCTTCTCGCTCGTCTTGCCACTGCTGCCGGTAGCCGCCGTCGTGATTTTAGCCGTGGAGCCGCGAGCCGGTGGCCGCGCCGCCGTCTCCGGCCTGCTTTTTGCCGGCTGGTTGGCCTTTGTCGGAGGCTGTCTGCATCGGCTGGCCCAGACCAATCTGATTTGGGCCGCGCCCCTGTTCCTGGTGGTCGTGGCGGCCTTTAGCGGCGCGGGGATGGAGCGCGGTGATCGGCGGCGGAGATTGGCCGGCCAGGCCCTGGCCGTGGGGATGATCTGCCTCGGCGTGGCGTACGCGGCGGGGAATTACCGCCGGATAGGCGCCATGGATAAGGTGCAAGTCTCCGGGCCGGCGGGAACCTTGACCGTGCCTGCCCGTTCGACGGAGTCTTCCATGCAGTTGGTTATTGATGCCATCGAGAAGGTGGTGCCGCGAGAGGACTCGCTCTTCTGCACCGAATACAACCCAGAAATCAACTTTTGGACCCAGCGCCGCAATCCCACCCCTTACAACCTGTTCATCTCCCCTAATTTCAATACCAGGCAACAGGCGGAAGAGGTGATCGATGTCTTGAGCAGGAGAGCAGATATCTACGTCCTGATCTTTATCCCCCTGCTTTCCGCCAACGACCGGCTGGGATCGTGGATATTGAACAACTATCAGGTAGTTTGGCGATTTCCCTGGGCGCTGCTGATGAGAAAACCTTGATGATCCCGCAAAAAGGCAACCGATGGCTAAGCAAAAGGGCCGAGATACAAGGCGCGGGGTGTGTTTGGCGAGTGAGGCAATAATTATGGTATGCCGAACGAGCCAAACCGCCCCGCAACGCCGTAGCTCGGCCTTTGGGCGACGCCATCAACCTTAAGAAGAGGAAAGTCAGTCGGGGAAGATGAGCTCCGCCGCCCCGTAGAGTTGAGCCAGGGCGCGCAGGCCGGGAGGGGGGTTGACGAGCCGCAGGCCCTTGGTCCCCGACAACCGCCGCCAGCCCAAGAGCACTGCCAGGGCGGCGGAATCTGCCTCGCCCGTCCCGGCAAGGTCGAGGGTGAGCATGCCACCGGTCTTGATGATTTCGGCCCCGGCCTCGAACAGCCTTGAGGCGGTGACGAAGGTAAATTCCGAGTCCAGCCGGTAGTGGCCGTCCTCGCCGGTGAGGCCGGTAGTCATTTGCCCTTATCCTGGGTCTCGTTCTTGGCTTGCATGGAGGCAATGGCCCCCTCCACCCCGCCGCGGCTGACCTCCTGGGTGAAGTAGTCCCGGTAATTGGTCACCAGGCTGACCCCTGCCACCACCACGTCGAACACCTGCCAGCCGTTGGGGGTCTTTTCCAGGTGATAGTCGATGTCTGCCGGCGTGTTGCCCGGCTGGAGCACCTGGGTGCGCACCAGGGCGTCGGCATCGGTGGGCGTCACCCGGGAGGTCTTGAAGACGATGGTGGGATTCCGGTACACCGTCAGGGCGTTGGAGTAGGTGCGCACCAGGAGTTCCTTGAATTCCTTGACCAGGGTATCCTGCTGGGCCGGGGTGGCCTTGCGCCACTCCTTGCCCATCGCCAGCGAGGTCATGTGGCGGAAGTTGAAGTGAGTCAGCACCTGGGCGTCGATCTGGGTCACCGCCGACTTGACGTCGCCCTTTTTCAGGTCCGGGTTGGTTTTTAAGATCGTGATCACCTCGTCGGAGAGGCCCCTGATCATCCCCTCCGGGGTGTTGGTATCGACGGCGGCCAGGACGGGGGCGGCCAGCAGCAGGGTGAACAGGAGAATGGCGAGTTTCTTCATGGCGTATTCCTTAAAAGTTGATGGCGTCGTCAGCTGATGGGGTTGCGCCGCGCTCCCCCCATCCTACTGGCTATCTTGATTACGAGTCTGTCAAAGTTAAACGGGTGGGAAGCAAACCGCCGCTACTTTTCGTCGTCTTCCGGCGGCGGGTCCCCGTCGTAGATCTCGTAGCGGCGGTGCTGGAGATAGGCGTCGCGGATGTAGCTGTACTTGTCGATGGCCCCGGCCTCGATCACCTTGTCGCCCGGCAGGAGGCTGGCCCGTTTGTCAACCTGGTGCAGGCCGGACAGGGAGTAGTGCAGCAGGTCGGGCTTGACCCAGCTTAAGGGGTCGCCCTCCCAGTCGGCGGCTAGGCTGAAGGAGTCGCGCACCGTGCGCGGTCCGATCAATGGCAGCACTACGAACGGGCCGCTCGCCACCCCCCAGACGGCCAGGGTCTGGCCAAAGTCTTCGTCGTGCCTTTCAAATCCCATGCCGGTGGCCGCGTCCACCAGGCCGCCGATGCCGAGCGAACTGTTGATCAGCACCCGGGCCAGGTCGCCGCCCGCCTCCTTGGGTTTGCCCTGGAGCAGGTTGTTGAGCGAGGTGTAGAGGTCGGAGAGGTTGGTGAAGAAGTTGCCGATCACCACCTGCAAGTTGGCCGGAACCAGCCAGTCGTAGCCCTTGGCCACCGGCTTGATTATCGTCCGGTCCAGGCCGTCGTTGAAGTTAAACACCGGCCGGTTGAAGCCTTCCCAGGGGTCGCGGGGATTGGGATGGGGGGTGGCGCAGGCGCTTAAGACTAGCAGCAGGGCCAGGGAGAGGGGCAGACGGGGGATGAGCTTTGTTCTGGTCACGGTTTTGCCCCCTCGGAGGCCTTGTTGAACATGAATTGACTGATTAGCTCCTCGATCACCACTGCCGACTGTGTTCTGGCGATGGTATCGCCGGAGGCGAGCATCTGGTCGTCGCCTCCTGGCGACAGGCCGATGTACTGCTCGCCCAGTAGCCCGGAGGTCAGGATCTTGGCGAAGGTGTCCTTGGGGAACTTGTAGCGGCCGTCGATGTTCAGCGTTACCTTGGCCATGTAGGTCTTGGGGTCGAATTCGATGTCGCTCACCCTTCCCACCACCACCCCCGAGCTCTTCACCGCCCCCCGTACCTTGAGGGTGCCGACGTTGTCGAACTCGGCGGTGAGCTTGTAGGGGTTGCTGAGCGTGGAACCTCCCAGATTTCCAACCTTTAATGCCAGAAAAACCAGGGCGACAACGCCCATGGTCACGAAGACCCCTACCCATGCGTCAAGTGTGGTGCGGCTCATCAGCTTCCCCTAAACATTAGTGCGGTGAGAATGAAGTCGGCGAACAGAATCACCAGCGAGGAGGTGACCACGGTGCGGGTGGTGGCGTTGGAAACCCCCTCGGCGGTGGGCACGGCGTCGTAGCCCTCGAAAACCGCGATCAGCGAGACCAGCACCCCGAAGACCAGGCTCTTGATGACCCCGTTGACGATGTCCTCCCGAAAATCAACCATGGACTGCATTTGCGACCAGAAGGCGCCCTCATCTACCCCGATCAAGATTACCCCGATCAGGTAGCCGCCCAGGATGCCGGTGGCCGAGAACAGGGCCGCCAGGAGCGGCATGGCGATCACCCCGCCCCAGAAGCGGGGGGCCACCACTCGGGCAATGGGATTAACCGCCATCATCTCCATGGCGCTCAACTGCTCGGTGGCCTTCATCAGCCCGATCTCGGCGGTGACCGCCGAGCCGGCCCGGCTGGCGAAGAGCAGCCCCGAGACCACCGGGCCCAGTTCCCGCACCAACGACAGGGCGACCAACACCCCCAGGGCCTCGCTCGAACCGTAGCGTTGCAGGGTGTTGTAGCCCTGTAGCGCCAGCACCATGCCCACGAAGAGCCCGGAGACCACGATGACGATCAGCGACAGGACGCCGGTGAAGTAGATCTCCTTGACGGTCAGGGAGAAGCGGCTAAAGGCGATTCCCGACCGGCCGAGCATGGTCAGGAAGAAGCGGGCGGCGTATCCCAGCCGCCAGATACCGTTGTTCACCCGGCGGCCAATGGCCTGAAAGAGGTCAGCGAGCGGCATGGGGGCCTAACAGTTCCTCCCGGTAGTCCCGGGCCGGGTAGTGAAAGGGCACCGGGCCGTCGGGCTCGGCCTTGACGAACTGCCGGACAAAGGGGATATCCGAATCCAGGATTTCCTGGGGGGTGCCTTGGGCCGCGATCTTGCCCTCGGAGACGAAATAGACGTAATCGACGATCTTAAGCGAGGAGATGACGTCGTGGGTGACGATGATGGAACTGGCACCCAAGGCGTCGTTTAATCGGCGGATAAGCTGGCCGATGACGCTAAGCGAAATGGGATCGAGTCCGGTGAAGGGCTCGTCGTACATGATCAGTCGCGGGTCGAGGGCGATGGTCCGGGCCAGGGCCACCCGCCGGGCCATGCCGCCCGACAGTTCGTTGGGCATCAGTTGCGCCGCCCCCCGCAGGCCGACGGCGTGTAGCTTCATCAGCACCAGGTCGCGGATCAGGGCCTCGGGTAGGGCGGTGTGCTCGCGCATGGGAAAGGCGACGTTTTCGAACACCGACAGGTCGGTGAACAGGGCGCCGAACTGAAATAGCATCCCCATCTTGCGGCGCAGGCGGTACAGTTCGCGCGTGTTCAGTTCGTGCACCACCTGGCCCGCCACCCGCACCGCCCCGCGCTGGGGGCGGAGCTGGCCGCCGATTAGCCGCAGGATGGTGGTCTTGCCGTGGCCGCTGCTGCCCATGATCGCCACTACCTGGCCGGGCGCGATCCGCATCTCCAGACGGTCTAAGATCTGCCGGCCGCCCGGATAGGCGAAGGACAGCCCGGTGATGGCGACGAAGTCTTCTGGCGGCATCAGGCTTGCGATCCCCGAAGTCTCATTCGCCAGCGTCCGAGGGTTGGAGGTGACGGACGAGGAAGAGGGACTGGATCACCATGAAGAGCAGGGTCAGCCCCAACATGCCAAACAGCTTGAAGTTGACCCAGGTGTCCCGGTCGAAGTGGGACATGACGTAGAGGTTGGCCGCGCCCTGAATGAAGAAGAAGGCGACCCAGCCTAGGTTTAGCCGCCGCCACAACATCTGGGGCAGGCTGATGCTGCCGCCCATCAGACGTTCGACCACCGTGGCCTTGCCCACAAACTGGCTGACCAGGAAACCCAGGCCGAACAGCCAGTTGATGACGGTGGGCTTCCATTTAATGAACAGCTCGTTGTGGAGGTAGAGGGTCAGTCCGCCAAAGACGACGATGACGGCGAGGGTGATCCACTGCATCACCGCTACCCGGCGATACCTAAACCAGGAGTAGCCCACCTGGACGCAGGTGGCGACGATGGCCACTGCGGTGGCCACGAAGATGTCGAACAGCTTGTAGGCCAGAAAGAACAGAAAAATGGGAAAGAAATCAAAGAGCAGCTTCATCGGGATGGAGTGGGGTGGTGGCCTGCGGTCATAGTTTACGGCCCCTGGGCCGGGTTGGCTGGATAAGAGATTAAAGAAAACGCTGAAGCTTTCAGAATAATGCAACCAGAGCTGCCAAGCAACAAGAAAGTGAGGAGATAAGCCGTGGGGGTGGCGGGCCTCCCCAGGGCCGGCAAGGGGCCAGGGGCACCGGGATTGTTTTCCGCCCCGCGGCCCATGAATTTGCCTGGGACTAAAATAATGCTACTCATCACCTAAATTACGGGCTATGATTGATGGTTATGGCTTCTTAATCATCATAATAATGAGTTGCAGGGTGGGGCTTGAGGGTGGCCCGCCTGACCTGCCCCGATACCCCGCCCCGATTTAAGATCAGGTGAACACCATGCGAACCAACATCGTCCACAGCGGCGCCGGCGAGTTGACCTACGAGATCCGCAACATCGTCACCGTTGGCGAGAAGTTACAGAAACTTGGCATCCAGACCTTCTGGGAAAACATCGGCGACCCAATCGCCAAGGGCGAGCGCATCCCCCAGTGGATGAAGGACATCGTGGTCAGCCTGGCCCAGCAGGACGCCACTTACGGCTACTCGCCCACCCGTGGCATCCTGGCCACCAGGGAGTTCATCGCCCAGCGCACCAACCAGCGGGGCGGGGCCCAGATCACCCCCGAAGACATCATCTTCTTCAACGGGCTAGGCGACGCGATCAGCAAGATCTACGGCTTTCTGCGCCCCACCGCCCGGGTGGTGATGCCCACCCCGAGCTACACCACCCATTCGTCCGCCGAGGCGGCCCACGCCGGCGACCGGCCGGTCACCTATATGCTCGATCCGCACAACCACTGGTATCCGGACCTGGACGATCTGGAAAAGCGCATCAAGTACAACCCGGCGGTGGCCGGCATCCTGATCATCAATCCCGACAACCCCACCGGGGCGGTCTATACCGAGTCCATCCTGGGCGGCATCATCCGACTGGCCAAGAAGTATGACCTGTTCGTAGTCTGCGACGAGGTCTATCTCAACATCGTCTACAACGGCTGCCAGACCCTGCCCATCTCCGACCTGATCAGCAAGGTGCCGGCCATCGCCATGCGGGGGCTATCCAAGGAGATGCCCTGGCCGGGCGGGCGCTGCGGCTGGATCGAGGTCTATAACGGGCACCGCCAGCCGATGTTTGAAAAGTACGTGCAGTCGATCCTAAATGCCAAGATGCTGGAGGTCTGCTCCACCTCCCTGCCTCAGGCGGTGCTGCCCCAGCTCATGCAACACCCGCGCTACGGCGAATATCTTCAGGAGCGGATCGACCGCTACGAGCGTTACTCCAACATCGCCTACGACTGCCTGAAGGATGTGGATGGCATCCTGGTCAACCGCACCAACGGCGCCTTCTACATGAGCGTGGTGTTTGTCGAGGGCCGGATCAACAATACCCAGACCATGCCCATCACCAATCCCGAGGTCAAGAAGCAGGTAGAGTTGTTGGTGAACGCCTCGGGGGTGTCGCTAGACAAGCGTTTTGTCTATTATTTGCTTGGTTCAACCGGGATCTGCACCGTGCCGCTTAGCTCCTTCGCCACTGAGTTGCAGGGCATCCGCATAACCCTCTTAGAGCGAGACGAGACCCGCTTCCGCCAGATATTTCAGACCCTCGCCGGCTCTATCCGCCAATACTTGGACTCCTAGTAGTTGCCTGTCAATATGGATCAACCAGTGGCCGTCTTAAGCGGCCATTGGTGTTTTAGGCCCTCCCGTCTCGGTCTGTCCCGATTTTTTGCCCATCGCCTTCCTTGACAAGCAGGATAACGTACTTACTATTGCTGACTATCAAAGTTCGGGACGGTTGAAATCCCTTGCCGACAAGGGGATGCGGACTAAACCGTTGAGTAGAAATAGCCTGAAAGCTTAAAGATAAGAACTGGTAATAGGCAAGGGAGGATGTCGGGTGGCGGAAGATAGTAATCAGACGGTCGGCGAGGCGGCAAGCGAGATCAGCCCCCAGGCCGAGGCGGTGGCCGCCGGAGCTTATGGGGCCTCGGCCGGGGACGCGGCGAGCGACCAGGTTGTCGCCGGTCCCGAGGCGGAAAAACAGGACTTGCAAGACAAACTCCTGCGTCTGGCCGCCGAGTTCGAGAACTACAAACGGCGGATAAACCGGGAGCGGGAAACTGCCTTCAAGTATGCCGAGGAGGCCCTGCTCAAGGATCTACTCCCCACCATCGACAACCTGGAGCGGGCCCTGGCCCAGGAGTCGGGCCCGGACGACGGTCAGGCCATGCGTCAGGGGGTTGATCTGACCTTAAAGGCCCTGCTCGCCGCCACCGCTAAGTTCGGTCTCGCCCCCATCGACAGCCTGGGGCAGCCCTTCGACCCCAACCTGCACGAGGCCCTGGTGATGGAGGCAAGCGACGCGGTGCCGCCCCAGTCGGTGCTCAGGGAATTCGAAAAGGGTTACTACTACAAAGACAGGCTGCTAAGGGCCGCCAAGGTGGTGGTGGCCAAGGCTAAAGAGTAAAGGCCGGGCTGTGACGGGCATCTTGCCGGTCGGTCAGGCAAAAAGTATATGACTCACATTTTACGGACAAGGAGACAGATATGGGCAAGATAATCGGCATTGACCTGGGTACCACCAACTCCTGCGTGGCGATCATGGAGGGCGGCGACCCTAAGGTCATCACCAACTCGGAAGGCAACCGCACCACCCCCTCCATCGTTGGTTTCTCTTCCAACGGCGAACGTCTGGTGGGCCAGGTGGCCAAGAGGCAGGCGGTGACCAACCCCACCAAGACCCTGTTCGCCATCAAACGCTTAATTGGCCGCAAGTTCAACGACCGGGAGGTGGCCAAGAGCATCGAGCTCAGCCCCTTTAAGATCATCAAGGGCAGCCAGGGCGACGCCGAGGTGGAGGTGGACGGCAAAAAGTACACCGCCGCCGAGGTCTCGGCCATGGTGCTTGGCAAGATGAAGCAGACCGCCGAGGAATATCTGGGCGAGCCGGTCACCGAGGCGGTGATCACCGTGCCCGCCTACTTCAACGACAGCCAGCGCCAGGCCACCAAGGACGCGGGCCGTATCGCCGGGTTGGACGTCAAGCGGATCATCAACGAGCCCACCGCCGCGGCCCTGGCCTACGGCCTGGACAAGAAGCATGAGGAGAAGATCGCCGTCTTCGACCTGGGCGGCGGCACCTTCGACATCTCGGTGCTGGAGCTGGGCGACGGCGTCTTCGAGGTCAAATCCACCAACGGCGACACCTTCCTGGGCGGCGAGGACTTCGACATGCGGGTGGTCAACTGGCTGGCCGACGAGTTCAAGCGCGACAACGGCATTGACCTGCGCAGCGACAATATGGCCCTTCAGCGCCTGAAAGAGGCGGCGGAGAAGGCCAAGATGGAGCTCTCCACCACCATGGAGACCGACATCAACCTGCCCTTCATCACCGCCGACGCCTCCGGCCCCAAGCACCTAAACGTCAAACTCAGCCGGGCCAAGTTCGAGACCCTGGTCGCTGACCTGGTGGAGCGTACCGTGCGGCCCTGTCAGGTGGCTTTGAAGGATGCCGGGCTCTCCGCCTCCGAGATCGACGAGGTGATCCTGGTGGGCGGCATGACCCGGATGCCCATGGTCCAGGCCAAGGTCAAGGAGATCTTCGGCAAGGAGCCCCACAAGGGCGTCAACCCCGACGAGGTGGTGGCCATCGGCGCCGCCATCCAGGGCGGGGTCTTGAAGGGCGACGTAAAAGACGTGCTGCTTTTGGACGTCACCCCGCTCTCCCTGGGCATCGAGACCTTAGGCGGGGTGACCACCAAGCTGATCGAGAAGAACACCACCATCCCCACCAAGAAGAGCCAGGTGTTCTCCACCGCCGCCGACAACCAGCCGGCGGTCTCCATCCACGTCCTCCAGGGTGAGCGCGAGATGGCGTCGGACAATAAGTCCATTGGCCGCTTTGAATTGGCCGACATCCCGCCTGCCCCCCGGGGGGTGCCTCAGATCGAGGTCACCTTTGATCTGGACGCCAACGGCATCCTGCACGTCTCGGCCAAGGACTTGGGCACTGGCAAGCAGCAGTCGATCAAGATCACCGCCTCGAGCGGCCTGTCCGAGGCCGAGATCGAGCGGATGAAGCGGGACGCCGAGTCGCACGCCGATGAGGATAAGAAGCGCAAGGCCCTGATCGAGGCCAAGAACCAGGCCGACTCCATGATCTACGCCACCGAGAAGAGCTTAAAGGAGGTGGGCGACAAGGTGGACGACGACACCAAGAAGAACGTCGAATCCGCCATCGAGAAGTTGAAGAAGACCATGACCGGCGACGACGCGGAGGCCATCAAGGCCGATGTCGAGGCCCTGACCCAGGCCTCCCACAAGCTGGCCGAGATCATGTACTCCCATGCCAGCAAGGAGCACGCCACCCCCGGTGGTTCGGGCGGCGGGGCCGCTGGCGGCGGTGAGGCCAAGAAGGACGACAACGTGGTGGACGCCGACTTTGAAGAGGTGAAGTAATCGCCATTGCCTCGCGAGTCAAATCGTTACGGGGGAGCGTGAGAAATTGCGCTCCCCCGTTTTTTTTGGTAGAAAGGCCGGGCACCATCTCTCTGGCAATCTAAAAATGATGGTGTCGCAAAAATACTGAGCTGCGGCGTTGCGGGGCGGTTTGGCTTGTTCGGCTACCCATCTTTTCACTCGCCAAACGCACCCCGCGCCTTGCATGTCGGCCCTTTTGCTTAGCCATCGGCTACCTTTGTGAGATCATCAAAAATCAGGGGCACCAAATGAAGACCCTCTCCGGAATCCAGCCCTCGGGGCAGCTCCATATCGGCAACTATTTCGGCATGATGCAGTCGATGATCCAGAGCATGGACCGTGATGAACTCTACGTGTTCATCGTCGATCTGCACGCCTTGACCTCGGTGCAGGATCGGGAGCGACTGGCAAAAGGCACCATGAACGCCGCCCTCGATTTCCTGGCCCTGGGGCTTGACCCCGAGCGCTGCATCTTCTGGGTGCAGTCCGATGTGCCGGAGGTGACCGAGCTGACCTGGATCCTCTCCACCCTCACCCCCATGGGGCTTCTGGAGCGCTGCCATTCCTACAAGGACAAGGTGGCCAAGGGCATCTCTCCCAGCCACGGCCTGTTCTCCTACCCGGTGCTGATGGCGGCGGACATTCTGCTCTATCAGGCCGAGCGGGTGCCGGTGGGCAAGGATCAGAAGCAGCACCTGGAGGTGGCCCGCGACATCGCCATCAAGTTTAATGCCACCTTCGGCGATACCTTCGTGCTGCCGGAGCCGGTGATCGACGCCAACCTGGCCACGGTGCCGGGTCTCGACGGCCAGAAGATGTCGAAGTCCTACGGCAACACCATCGACATCTTCCAGACCGCCAAGGAGCTGAAAAAGGCGGTGATGGCCATCCAGACCGACTCCACCCCGGTGGGTGATCCCAAAGACCCGGA
The DNA here is from genome assembly GCA_021782655.1 of Deltaproteobacteria bacterium. GTDB lineage: Bacteria > Desulfobacterota > Desulfobulbia > Desulfobulbales > VMSU01 > VMSU01. Next base: position 8,651 of record JAJXUT010000023.1, on the reverse strand, counting down.
GAAATGCAACCTGTTTAACATCTTCAAGCTGTTCGCCCCCCCCGACCGGCTGGCCGAGGTGCGGGGCCTCTACCTAAACGGCGGCGCCGCCTATGGCCGGATCAAGCTGGAGCTGGTGGATTTACTGTGGGAGTTTTTCGCCCCGGCGCGAGCGCGGCGCGAACAGTTAACCGCTGACCTGGGCTATGTGCGGGAGGTGCTGCGTCAGGGTGGAATCAGGGCCAGGGAGAAGGCTATTGCCACCTTGGAGCTGGCGCGGGAGCGGGTGGGACTGCGTTACTGACCGCCGCTTGCGAGGGTGTGGCTTGCCCTGCCAAGGCGATTAGCGTTTATCTTCTTCAAGTTGGGCAGACTCGAAGTGCCTGCCCCGTCGGCCAGGGATGGCCTTTGCGAATATATCAAGGTTGCCAACCATGCGAACCAGAAACGATGTCACCCCTCAGACGGTAGTCTCCCACTTCACCGCCCGGGCCTTCAAGTATGACGACTCAAGCAAGTGGTGCACCGACGCGGCGATGCTTGAGGCCATTGTTGCCCGCTTAGGTGCCGATCAGCGGCAGACGGCGCTGGACATCGCCTGCGGCACCGGTCTGGTTAGCCGTAGGCTGCGCGGCCAGGTAAAAGCCCTGGTGGGCATCGATTTCACCGACGCCATGTTCGACCAGGCCCGGCCCCACGTGGATGCCCTGGTCAAGGGTTCGGCTGAATTGCTGCCTTTTGCCGGGCAACGTTTTGATCTGGTGGTGGAACGTCAGGGGATTCAATTCATGAACGCCGCGACGGCGGTGGCCGAGATGGCGCGGGTTACCAAGCCGGGCGGCAAGGTCTGCCTGGTGCAGCTCTGCGCCTACGGGGACGAGGATCAGGAGGAGTACTTCGAGATTTTGCGTCTGCGCAACCCGGCCCGCCGTAACTTCTTCAGACGCGAGGACCTGGCCCGGCTGCTAACTGACGCCGGCTGCACGGCGGTGACGGTAACCGACTTCATCTCCGATGAGGACGTGGAACGCTGGGCCGATAACGGGGCCATCCGGGACGAACGGCGGCAGGGCATCCGGGATATCTACCACTCCGCCTCGCCCGGATTCAACCGCTACCACGCGGTGCACATCGAAGAGGGCGGCAAAATCATCGACCGGATGCTGTTCGGCATCGCCATCGGCGTTATTCCCGGCTGAGGATGCCGGTCAGGCAGGCCAAGCCGCCCGCCGCCTTCAGGTACTCGCCTACCTCGATAACCGCCACCTCGATCTCCTCGCCCTCTAGCCGCCGCCGGATGCCGGGACATCTGTCCGGCATGACGATCCGTCCCGGGGCCAGGGTCACGAAGTTCATCCCCAGGCCCTGGCAAAGCTCTTCATCCGGGGGCAGGACGATGGCCCTGACCCCGAATTTAGAGAGCAATCTCGCCAGCCTGGCGGTCGCCCGACCGCCGTGCAGCACCGCCTGATCCTCCCGGACGAAGTTGAGCACCCCCAAGAGGTGTTGCGTCCCCGGCGGCAGAGGCAGCGTCCGCACCGTGACCCCCATCCAGGCCAAGAGCCACCTTAACTGACGGACGCCCTCGGCGTTGGTCCTGAACCCGGTGCCCATGAGCACGGTGCGGGCGTCAAGCCACAGGGCGTCGGCCCCCTCGAAGGTGGCTGTGCCGTGCGGATGCAGGATCATCGGCACCCCAAGCCGGGCCAGGGCCTCGGCGGCGTATCGTTCCTCTCCGGCCCGCTGCCGGGCCGCGGGCCGGGCCAGCACCACCCCGGCGGGGGTGGCCCAGAACAGGTCGCGCATGAACAGAAAGTTGGGCGGCGGCGGCGCCGAGGGCCGGGCCAGGTGCACGGTTATTCCCTGCTGCCGGTAGAATTCGGCCACGGCCTCGGTCTGACGGCGGAGGGTGGCGAGATCAGGGCGGGCCAGCATCAAAAAGTCGTTGGCCGCCCCGCCGAAGTTTATCTCTTCCCCTGGCCAGCTCAGCACCACCTCCTTGAGCCTTCCCCATTCGGAGCGGCTGCCGCAGTTCCGCCAGATGCGGCCCTCGGCGATCTCTGGCGCCAGGCCATCAGCCCGCGGCTGCCAACCCCGACCGCCATGGGTGGATGGTTCGGGGCGGGGGGCGGGTTTATTGTCCGTTGGGGTCATGTTCCAGGTCATATCCGAGACGCCGGGCGGTGTCAACAATGGCGGGGTCGGCGAGCACCGGCCGCAGCAGCTCTTCTCTCTTGAACCAGCGGCGCTGCCGGGGCCGGACGGTGGCCATGACCGGCGGCATCTCGCCGGTTACGGTGCTCAAGAGCGGCTCCGGGTCGATTGCCAGCCAGGCGGCGATGCGGTTAAACACCCGGGCCCGGGCCGCCAGGGTGCCGATAACCTCCTCGAAACGGACGCTAAGCGTCTCCACCGGGTTGGCGGCGAGGTATGCCAGGATGCTTTGATGGGCCTTGCGCCACTGATAGCCGCACACCTGTTCGAGCCTCGCCGAGCTTAAGGCCCGCCAGCCCGGCGGCAGGTCGTACTTCCACCAGTGGCGGCCCCAGTCCGGGAAACGGTCGCTGTAGCCGCCGATGGCCAGTTGTCCGGCCAGATGGTGGGAAAAGAAGCCGTGATAGCGCCAGCCGTCGATGAGGCCATTGATCGAGTCGGCGGGATGCCGGGTCAGGTGGAGGATGCGGAGGCGGGCCAGGGGAAAGAGGGCGCGGAGGAAAGCTAGCCGGTAGGCGTTGCTGGGGGTTTTGATGATAAGCGGCTGCCGCTTGAGGGCCGTCGCTTCCACCGGATGCCGGGGGGCGATGGTCACGTAGGGCGGCTCCTCGATCAGCAGCGGGGCCGGCGGCCCCCAGGGGATCTCGACCCCTTGGAAATGGGCGGCAATTAAGTCGGGACTCAGGTCATAGTAGTGGGGGTTGATCTGGGGATAACGGCTTCGCATCCGGACGAGGAAGAGGGCGTGGAACAGTTGGGCATCCATGAATTCTCCCGCTTCCCAAACGTGCTCGCGGACGAGATCGTCCAAGCTGGCCTGGGCCTGGCTGGCCAGAAAGTCCTGGTCGATCTCCAACTGCGGCCACTGCATGGCGATCCTCCAACCCAGGTCGAGGAAGAATCGTCGCCGCCGGTCGGGGGTGGCGAGCGCCGCCGGACGGTTGATCCCGGCGTCCAGGGCCAGCTCCTGCTCCAGGGCCATAAGCCTTGCCTGCTGCCCTGGCGGTCTGGCATCCCAGCCGTCCAGGCCGTCGTCCTCCCTGCCGTTCTCCGGGGGGGCCAACCCCGCCAGGGTCAGAAAGGGGTTGATCTCGCCCCGGAAGTGGATCAACTCCGGCGATTGGCGCAGGATCTCGGTGAAGATGCTTGATCCCCCCCGGGAGCTGGAGGCAATCACCACCACCTCCCGAATCTGGGCCAGAAAACCCGCCACCTGGGGTTGACGCTCCCGGTTGATCAGACGGCTCGTGGCCTGGGCCTGGGCGAGCAGGTCGGCGGGAGAGCAGGCGGGCGGACTCATATCGTCAAGGCCCTTTCCGCCTTGTCAAGCTGGCATTTTAACCGCAGTCGGAGCCGCCCGAGGAAGAGCCGTCGCCGCCAATGCAGGCGATAGTTGCGATCGTTTAGCAATGCCCGCCACTCCCCCGCCAGCCGCCATGCCCAATCGAGGGCGTGGTACCAAGCAACCCTAAGTGCCGATGGTCTTGAGGCCGGCCAGGGCGGGGCTGCCGGGCATTTAAGGGGGTAGCCGAACCGGGTCAGCAGCTCGCCGCCCACCGCCTCGACCAGCTGGGTCTCGCCTGCGGTCAAACCGGTCTGGAAGGTGTTGCGGTTGTGGCGTTTGATCGGCAGGCCGAGGTTGCGCCAGGATGCCGACAGGGTCTGGCTCTTTCGGGCCTCGGGGGTGGTGTGATACTCGAGCATTTGGGGTTCGAACTCCTCGCCCAGAAACCGGCACAGGCTGGCCACGGTCTCCGCCGGACGCTCGATCAGGTCTTCGTAGCGGAGCAGGTGGAACTGGCCGCCGGCCTCGGAATCCAGCCATCGTAACCCGGTGAGCTGCTGCCGGCGCCAGAGCCGGGCGGTAAAATAGGGATGGAAGGGATTGAAGATCGAACGCCGCGAGGAGACCGCCACGTCCCGGGGATCGCGCACCAGGAGGATGAATTTGGCCTGGGGGCAGGCGGCCAGCACCTCCTCGACATAATCGATGACAAAGGTGCTCTTGCAGCCCCAGCGCCGCTTGCCGGACTGTCGCCGGTACTCGTCGTAGAGGGCGAAGAACATCTGGACGAGCGGCCCGAGCCCGTCCTCTGGCGGCTTAAGGCGCGTCGGCATGAGCCTTTCCGGGGCGATGGTGATCTCCCAGGGGTGGATGTGGGCCTCAAGCAGACCCAGGACATCGTGGGCCAGCCGGCGCCGGGCCGCCGGGAGCTTAAGATCGCCGTATAACGGCAGGAGCGGCGCGAAAAACTTAAGGACATGGGGCGGATGCGGCACCGTGATGCCGCTGTGGGCGTTGAGGATCAGCCGCAGCAGGTTGGAGCCGGAACGTTCGGTGCCGATGATGAAGAGGGGGGTGGCGGGGGTATCCACCTTGATTACGGTTTGCGGGCCGAAAACACGCACCAGCGCCACAGGTCGCGGATCTCGCCCGTGGGTAGAATCTCGAAGGGATGCACCTCCCGTACCTCTTGGGGGGCCTGGTAAAACAACTCGCGGATCTCGTGCCGGTGCAGGTTGGTGGTCTCGTGGGTGTCGATCCAGACATCGATGGACTCCCACAGCCGGTACTCGCTCATCGTGAGATCGACCAGGCCCGCGCCGAGCAGGAGCTCCCGGAAGTCGTCCTCCTGGAACATGTTGAAGATCAGCGGCTGCTTCTTCTTGAAGACCCGGTACATCCAGGCGGCGTCCTCGGGGCCGAAAGGCAGGATCTGGCCGACGATAAACAGTCCGCCCGGCTTGAGCACCCGGAAGATCTCGTCGACCGGGCGCTCGGGGTTGGGCAACAGGTGCAGCACCTCGCGGTTGACCACCAGGTCGAAGGTGTTATCCCGGAAGGGTAGCTGATAGACCGTGCCCTGGCTCAGATGATCCAGCCGGGTGCGGGCCAAGGCGATCATCTCCGGGGTGAGGTCCAGACCGAACGTGGTTCCCACCCGGCCCTTGAACGAGGCTCCCACCACCCCGCTACCGCAGCAGACGTCGAGCATCCGTGGGTAGTGGCCGGAGGGCAGGTGCTGGACATGCTCGGCCAGCAAGGCGTGGTTGGCGATCCAGACCGCCGATTGGTGCCAGTTCTGTGAACGGATGCCGAACTGCCGCTGATAGACCTCCTTGGAGACCCTGGTGTCCACGCTCTGGATGCGGATCCGTTCGCTGGCCCGCCGGGCCGCGAGCCGCGCCCGGCTGGCGTCGAGCGCCCTGGCCACCACCTGGGCCGCGAGCCGGGAATCGGCCCGCAAGGCGGCGAGCAGCGCCCCGCTCACCCCTTCGTCGATCATCGTCTTCAGCTCGGGGTTGGTGACCCTGGTCTTGGTCTGGCCCTCGAAACTCGGGGTCTCCATCCGCACCGAGAGCACGGCGGTCAGGCCCTCCAGGATATCGAAGGTGGAGATGTGCTCGCCGTTTTCGGCCTTCAAAATCCCGATCTCCGAGGCGTAGCGGTTGACGGTGCGGGTCAGGGCGTTTTTCAGGCCCGAGAGGTGGGTGCCGCCGTGGACGGTGTTGATGCTGTTGACGTAGCTCAGGATGTTCTCGCCATAACCCGCCGTCCACTGCATGACCACCTCGATATCCACCCCCGGCTGCGCGAGGCGGAGGGCGAGCGGCTGGGGGTGGAGTACCTTGGCGTCTTGGTTTAAGTGGCGAAGGAAGCCGGCGATGCCGCTGTCGTACTGGAATTCCCGCTCCTCGCCACTGCCTTGGTCGAGCAGGCGGATATGCAGGCCGGGATTGAGAAAGGACAACTCTCGCAGGCGGGAGACCAGGGTGGGGGCGGAGAGGGCGAGTCCGGCCCCGAAGATGCGGGGGTCGGGCCGGAAGGTGATCCGGGTGCCGCGCCGGTCGCTGGGGCCAATTTTCGCCAACTCCCCGGCCACCTGCCCGGCGGCGTAAGGCTGCCGGTAATGGAAGCCGTCCCGCCAGACCTCAAGCACTAGCCACTCCGAGAGGGCGTTGAGGCAGGAGAGCCCCACCCCGTGGAGGCCAGCGGTGTACTGATAGGACTGGCGTTTGAACTTGCCGCCGGCGTGCAGTTTGGTCAGCACCACCTCGCAGGCCGGGCGGCCTTCCAGGGGGTGGAGGTCAACCGGGATGCCCCGGCCGTCGTCCTCCACCGCGCAGGAGCCGTCCGCCCACAGGGTGACGCTGATCCGCTGGCAATAGCCGGCCTGGGACTCGTCGATGGCGTTGTCCACCAGCTCGTAAACCAGGTGGTGGAGTCCCGCCAGGTCGGTGGAGCCGATGTACATGCCGGGGTTCTGGCGCACCGCCTCGAGCCCGGAAAGCACGGTGATGCTGCTGGCGTCGTAGCGGTCTGTCCGGGGCCGGGCCGGGGAGGGGGTTTCTTCCGTTTCCTCCCTGGCGGCGGGCGGGGTGGAGGCGGTGCTCATTTTGGTTCTTCCTGGCGGACGGCGGCCAACTGGGCCAAGGCCTTTTTTAGTTTCTGTTCGTGGACCTTCTTGGTCCGGGTCATGGTCTCAAACCAGTTGGCGATATCCAGCAATCCCTCCTCCTTGGCGACCTTGGCCATCAGCGGGTAGGACTCCGTCTGTTCAAGGATGGTGGCGGAGATGGCGGCGGTCAGGTTCAGATCGGTCTCGCCGATGGGCAGGTCGGTGTCCGGGTCACCCACCCTTTTTAAGAAATCGAGGTTTCCCTGGGCGTTGCAGATCCCGCTTTCGGCGAGATTGCGGAAGGTCTGGGCCACGTCCGGGAAGCCCTCGATGTCGGCGATCCGGGCGAAATACAGGTATCTCTGCACCGTGCCCGCCTCCAGGCGGAAGGCCTGCTTGAGTTTCTCGTGGGTCGGAAGCCCGTGAAGTGCGTCCATGGGGTTGAGGATTGACCGGTGAGGAATAAGGGGGGCTGGCAATTAGGCGGTGGCTGGCCTTGCGGCCCGCAAGCGCTTGGCGTTGCAGGCGACGAGCACTGCCCCCTGTTCGGCGGCGCCGGGGGGGCCGCACTTGTCCAGGGTGAAGCGTTCGCTGCCGGGGATGAGGTGGGGGCCGGCGGAGCTGAACTTAGCCCGCCAGCCCTCGCCGGCGTAGGCCACGGAACGGGGGCCGCCGCTGTCCGGGTTGGGATGGAAGTAGGCGAAGTGGGCGGGGAAATGGTTGAAATCCATCACCGGGCCGGGCTGGCAGGCGTCGTACATCCGCTGATGGGCAGCGCGGATAACGGCCTCCGGCAGGCCGGAGAGGTTCAGGAACTCGTCCTCGTGCAGCCCCTGCTCGACGGAGAGCCAGTTTAGGTGGTCGAGTTCGCTCTTGATCTGGCCGTCGGCCAGGGTCTGGCGGTAAACGGCGGTGCCCGGCATGGAGGAGAGGTACTTCACCCGGGTGACGTGCTGGTGCTCCTCGGCCCAGTCGGCCATGTGGTTTAAGCTGGCCTCCTCCTCGCCGGGCAGGCCGACGATCAGCAGGGCCCCGAAGCGCACCCCGGCCTCGAAGCTCAGGTTCATGGCCCGGACGCTGATGTTCTCGGTGGTCGGCTTCCTTACCCCTTGCAGGGCCTTGACGCCCAGGGACTCGACCCCGAACAGGGCGATGTCGCAGCCCGCCCGTTGCATGGCCTCCATCTGTTCCTTATCGACGTTGGCGCACTTGGTGAGGCAGGTCCAGCGGAGCTGGTGATCTTCGATTACCTGGCAGATGTCCAGCGATCGCTGCTTGCTGGAGTTGAAGGTCAGATCGACGAAGAAGACGAACTCGGTGCCGTACTGGGACTTGAGCCAGGCCAGGTCGGTGGCCAGTTTTTCGGAAGACTTGTAGGCCACCTGGGGGGTGGTGCGGAAGCAGAAGCCGCAGTCCATCTTGCAGCCCCGGCTGTAGGAGGCGATGATCTGGGGCTGCAAGCCGCGCGGGTCTTGGGCCTGGGGCCAGAGGTCAAGGCGCATCCGGGGCAGGAAGTCGAGGGTGGCCATCTGGCCGCGGGGCGGGGTGGCGTGTATCGCCCCCTGCCTATCCCGGTAGATTAAGCCGTTAATTTTGGGCAGTTCCTTGGCCCAGGCCCCCCGGCGATAGCTGTCCATCAGTTCCAGGATGGTCAGCTCGCCCTCCGAGATCACCCCGATGTCGGCGCGGGTGTGGGTCATGAAGACGTGGGGCACGGAGGTGATCAGCGAGCCGCCGCAGATCACCGGCAGATCGGGTTGGACGGCCTTGACCTTGGCGATCAGCTCTTGGACAAAGGGGAAGTTGTCCTCGAAGGTGGCGACCCCCAGCACCTCGGTGCCGGCCATGATCTGGGCATAGGCCTCGGCCAGGGGATCGACCGCATAGCGCACGTCCACGATCCGCACCGGGTAGCCGGCGTTGTGGAGCACGGTGGCGATGTAGGTTATGCCCTCGTAGGGGGAGGTCAGGAAGAATTCCCAGCCCCTGGGCATGGTGAAGGGCGTCGGCCCCACCAGCAGGGTTATCCGGGGCAATGAACGGTCGGTGGGTATGGCC